>CAILSO010000042.1 GCA_903836945.1 uncultured Actinomycetes bacterium
AACGCGGTATACAAGAACGACAGAGCGTCCACATACAGAGCCAAATCAGCAGGCGTAGCAAACTTAGTGTGCTTCAACCCCGCACCTGCCACAGCAATCAACGCAAAGACAATCGATGCAACCGGCGCTGTGCCATATGACGCCAATAGCGTCACCTGATTAGCCGACTCCAACTTAGATTTAGGAACAAGATTTGGAACCGACGCTTCCTTTGCAGGCGACCAGAACAAGGTCACAGCCTCAACCAAAACCGTCGCGGTATAGAGCCACAGATAATTTCCTACAATCGGAATCGATAAATACAAACCAAATCGCAAAATATCGCAGACAATCATCAAGCGACGTCGATCAAATCGATCGGCAATCACACCAGCAATAGGTCCCAAGAAAACCGCCGGCAACAAGCGCACAATAAAGACACCCGCGATAGCAAAGTTCGCCTTCTTATAATCCGAACCCGCCAGTTCCTGCGCCAACGCAGTGGTCGCCAACAATCCAAGCCAATCCCCAAAAGAAGAGAAGGCCATCGAGTTCCAGAGCTTCCTAAAAGCCGGAATCGACAACACACTCCGAGAATCCGCCTGCGCCGGGGCGCCGGGATATGGCATCTGCTGAGACATAAGGGGGAGTCTATCCGCACCCCGCTGACACTGTCCTAAGCCTCAAACCCCTTTATCCACAAGGGTTTAATCATCTAAGTCCAGCTGCTTTTTAACCTCAGCCCAAGGAATATTTGGCCTTTGATCTCTCATTGCAAGATCGAAGGCTTCGATATCATCACGTTCTTCTGAACTCGTGAGTTTGCCTTCGTTCTTCATAGGATTCATCCCTTAAGGTTGAAACGAAAGCTCACCGCAGCAACGGTGAGCCAGATTCGTAACCAGAGTATTCAAAGAAAACAAGCTTTCACTTGTTCATGTAAATAAAACCAGAAGCTAAGGAAAATTTCTAGTAACAAAACCAACTACTTTGTGTAGAACTAATTCGTGCTTGTAAGTTCTGGAAGTGGATTTCCCAAGACCAGTGTCGTTCTGTTTTCCGGATTAGTTGCACCAACCGCTCTAACTGTCCAATTTGTAACAGGCATGGCCATTGCTTTTAACATCTCGTACTGGTGAACTGCTTCTGTTAGTTGGGTTGCCTTGCGTTCCATTCCTTCAACAACTAATTCACGAATCAGGGCTGAAAGTCCAATGTTTCTTGACTTGGATTCTTTGCGCAATAAAGCCAGCTCATACCCTGAAAATCTCAAAGAAACCACAGCGTCCAAATTTCCACGTTCTCCAGCTGGAACAAATGGGGGCTTGATCCGCCTTGCATTCGAGCTTTTCTTGACTTGATACTTGGCACGCTTTTCTTCATCATTCATTGAAGTACTTTGTCCTTTCTCCGTTATCAGAATCCCAACCAGTAATTACCCTTAACAAATCTCGTATTTCATCGTTAACAACCACAATGGTTAATCTCCGCCCACTTTCAGTTTTGCCGTACATAAAATAATCGCCGGGTTCATCCTCGTCATTTTCTGCCCACTCTGGCTGATTCCAAAAGACTTCTTCGACTTCCCACCAGGCGATTTGATGGCGAGCCAAATGCTCAAAAATCGAATCGCTCCAATAGAAGCTGTAAATCTTTCGTGGGTGGACCATAACATCCTTTGTATTACATTTTCTAGGTTTAATGGTAAAATTGTATTACATTTTTCTGAGAGGATTTAGTTATGAACAGCTTTGAAGTCACCTCCTTTTTGGCCGACTCAGTCGACCTGGTGCAGGGCAAGATTTACGCACTGGGAATTGGCTGGAACATGATCTTTGCT
>CAILSO010000043.1 GCA_903836945.1 uncultured Actinomycetes bacterium
CGCCGGTTAAAGATGGTTCACAATCACTTATCGAAGTCGTTCGCCAATTTGATACTGCAAAAATTCATGCACTTGATTTAGCAATGAAACGACCATCTCTTGATGACGTCTTCATGTCACTCACCGGTCATGCCGCCGAAGAGGTTTCTACCGAAGGAGTTTCAAAGAAGAAGGGAGGCAGTAAATGAGAGGGCTAAGTGATGCACTTGTAATTACCAAGCGGCAACTTCAACAATTAATTCGCGTGCCGGAAGTTTTAATCTTTAACACCATTCAACCGGTCATGTTCGTACTTCTATTTAGATATGTTTTTGGTGGTCTAGGAGCCGGCATTCCAGGTGGTTATGTTCAATTGCTGATGCCAGGAATTTTCGTACAAACCGTGACCTTTACCTTGGCCGCAACAGCGCAAGGTCTTGCGCAAGATATGGAGAAGGGTCTAATCGATCGCTTTAGATCTCTGCCAATTGCCCGATCAGCACTCGTGGTTGGACGCACCTTTGGTGATGGCCTACTAAATATCGTGGTCCTAGTTGTAATGGGAATTGCCGGATTTATCGTTGGGTGGCGACCAACTTCCGGTGTTCTAAAGATTACCGAGGGATTTTTGATGCTTCTATTCTTTGGTTACGCGCTCTCATGGGCCGGAATTTTTGCGGGGTTAATCTCTAAAGATTCCAGAGTCGTAGCAAATGTCTCCTTCTTATTTACCTTCCCATTGACCTTCTTATCAAATGCTTTTGCCTCGACAACCTCGATGCCAAAGCCGTTGCAATATGTCGCAGAGTGGAACCCGGTTTCAACTATGGTTGCCGCAGTGCGTCAGCTATATGGTTTCCACAACAAATTTGGGGTAACGGCTAATTCTTATCCAAGCCAACATCCAATTACGATGTCATTTATCTATATGTTTGTAGTGATGGCAATATTTATTCCGCTAAGTGTTCGTCGCTATAACCGTGCGGGAGATCGTAAATAAAGTAAAAAAGTTTGGTAAATATTTAGAAGAAGTTCCTAGCTTCTAAAACTCCAACTTTAATTACCTTGCCGTTAGGTGCGGTGTACGTAACTGTTTCGCCAATTTTTGCGCCAAGCACAGCGGCGCCAAGTGGAGATTTTTCGCTGTAGACATCGACATCGCCCGATGCAATTTCACGCGAACCTAGTAAAAATTTAATTTCATCGCCAGCGATATCTACCGTTACCAACATGCCAAGTCCCACAACGCCAGATTCTCCGGCTGGTGGTGTTCCGATGTGGGCATGCTCCAACATATGTTTTAGTTGGCGAATGCGACCTTCCATCTTGCCTTGCTCTTCTCGAGCTGCGTGATAGCCACCATTTTCTTTTAGGTCACCTTCAGCGCGCGCAGCTTCAATCTTCGCGATGATGTCAGCGCGACGCGGACCTTCTAGATCTGCAAGTTCTGCAGCTAAACGGTCAGCAGCTTCTTGGGTTAGCCAAGTTTGGGTCTCTTCGGTTGCCATAAGACGAGAAGTTTATAACCTTCTACATCCGGTGATATCCGCGTTAACGGCTAGCGCCCGCGTAGGGATGCGGGTGATCTTTGTAATCGAGCCAGTTCCGGAAGGGAAGGTTTCGGTTATCTCTCCAACAACATTGGCGCCATAGTCACGTGCAATTAACTGACATGCATGCCTGCTCGTCTTAGATTTAAAGGAGACCGAGTATCGAATCGACATCGACTTGGAATCCACGGCGTTAAAGGAGATTAAGGTCGATCGAATTTCCGGTCGAGAGAAGTGATTTGCACTCCAAAGTAACCAGCCGAATCCGATGACGCCAATCACAATTGCATAACCAAGCCAGCCAGAGAGTTTTGGAAATCTCGATTCACGTATGCCATATCGTTCCTTGAACCATGGCGCTGTGCGTTCCTCGTTGGACATGGTTAGCAGTCTACAATCAAGTTATGAAGCTCGCTCTGATCCAATCGGCCGCCGAAAATCAAGATGTAAATGTCGGTATCGCCGGATCGCTGACAATGATTCTGCTTTGCACGGGAGTAGTCCTTCTCTTAGTAAGTTTCTACCGCCGCTACAAGCGATTAAAAGAACGCGAGATTCCGCTCGAAACTAATATTGATGAAGATTAATAAAGAGTTCATACTCAAAGCTTTTGCTGGGTTATTAGTTGCCGGAATATTTTTTGAACTTGGGATCTGGCAATTACATCGGGCACAAGATTCCAAGCGAGCTGGCCAAGTTAAAGTCTCATCACAAGTTGCAAGGCTTGCTGATCTAGAAGTAGCAGGTGCAAATCAACCGGCTGCTGCCACCAATCGAATGGTGAGTTTTAGCGGTAGATATGTGAAGAGTTTTATCGCGAAGAATCAAAGTGTGAATTATGGTGCTGGTCGCAAAGTTGAAACTTTAGAAGTTCGATTGATGAAACTCGAAAACAATCAAGGAATCTTGGTGGTGCGCGGAATTAGTGGCATAACAAATCAAGTTATTCCAGATTTAGTTAAAGTTGTGGGGCGGTTATATCCAAGACAGAGCAGTGATGTTGCGGCAGGAGATATGCAATCGCTCTCTCGGATTGATCCCGCGCTTATTGCTGGAGTAGATAACTTGGAATTATTTGATGGCTATGTTGTCGCACAAATTGAACAGAACCAGATCGGACAACGAATCGTTGCCAATCGAATACCAGCCGGGGTTCTAACCTCAAAGGTTGCCGGTTTTTATTGGCAACACCTCACATATGTCTTTATTTGGTGGCTGATGGCTCTTTTATCCCTTAGCGCTCCGTTTTATAATCGCTTACGAGATAAGGTAGGAATATGAGCAATCCCGGAAACTTAAACCCAAATATGTTGGCCCTACAAAATTCCATGAATCGATTTCGGATTATGGCAATTTGGTGTGGCGTGATGTCGCTCTTGCTTTGGTTTGTAAATGTGCCAACTCATTATCTATTTCTTAAGTCTTATCACCACTATTTCACCTGGATCGCATTGGTGCATGGATTTACTTATCCAATTTATGTACTTGCTGCCTTTCACTATTCGCTGAAGGCACGCAAATCCTTCACCAGCACAATTTTGTTTATTCTGGCTGGAACTTTGCCGATCGCCTCCTTCTTTGCAGAACGTAAGGCGCAGGCAGATTTCCGTGCCATTACGAAGTAATCCGCTTAAATCAGCTGCGAAGTCGGTCCTCTATCCGCTCTACGAACGGCGACTACTAAAGAGGCTCGATTTTTCGCAGACCCCGCATCATGTTGGTGTCATTCTCGATGGCAACCGAAGATGGTCCAAGGCAAATCCTTCGCAGAGTGGTGATACATCTTCATCTCGTGGCCATAAAGCTGGCGCTCAAAAGATTGTCGATTTACTTGATTGGTGCGAAGAGGCACACGTTGCAGTACTAACTATCTGGTTGTTATCGAATCAAAATCTTTCTAGGCCACCGCAAGAGTTAGAGCCCTTGCTGACAATCATCGGAGATACCATTGATGATTTAGCTAGGCGTGGAAACTGGGAGATCCGCCCAGTTGGTTCATTGGAGTTATTGCCCAAGGAGTTACAAGATCGTTTAAATCTGGCTGCGCAAAAATCCAAGGGAATCAAGGGCGTTATGGTCAATGTGGCAATTGGCTATGGCGGGCGCAGTGAAATTACGGACGCGGTTAAATCACTGATCAAGGATGGCGCCAAAGCAGGAAAATCGATTGAAGATATTGCAGCTAGCGTCAGCGTTGATGAGATCAGTCGCCATCTTTACACCGCCGGCCTGCCAGATCCTGATTTGGTTATTCGCACATCGGGCGAACAGCGCCTTGGGGGATTCTTGTTGTGGCAAAGCGCCCACTCTGAGTTCTATTTTTGTGAGGCCTATTGGCCTGACTTTAGAAAGTTAGATTTTCTGCGAGCGCTGCGGGCTTACTCCCAACGCCACCGCAGGTTCGGGATCTAGGCGTTTGAGTAGTTAGCCTTCATGAGAATTTAACTTTCACACCTAGCGTGTCGCATTAGGGTTGCGGCCCACTAGTTATACTTTTTACAGAATGGCTCGCAAAACTTATGTTTTAGATACCAGCGTTTTGCTCGCTGATCCTGCCGCAATCTCGCGCTTTGCCGAACACGAAGTAATCATCCCCATCACGGTAATTGGTGAATTAGAGAGTAAGCGCGAACACCCGGAATTAGGTTATTTCGCCCGGGTAGCCCTTCGAACTTTGGATGATCTAAGAATCTCAAATGGCCGCCTAGATCATGAGGTTAAATTAAATGATGAGGGCGGAACGTTAAAAGTCGAACTAAATCACATTGATACCTCCTCTCTTCCGCCGAGCTTTTTTAGAGATGGCTCCAATGATTCAAGGATCCTGGCGGTAGCAAAGAATTTAATGAGCGAAGGTAAGTCGGTAGTTCTAGTAACAAAAGATTTGCCGCTTCGGGTTAAGGCTTCATCGGTCGGAGTTGAGGCAGATGAGTACCGAGCCGAGCTGGCCTTAAGTAGTGGCTGGACCGGAATGGTCGATGCCACGGTTGGTGGATCGGTTATAGATTCACTTTATGAGAATCAAAAGATTGCCCATGAGTTGGCAAAGGAGCATCCAGTACACACTGGCATCTCTCTCCACTCTGAAAAGGGAAGTGCGCTGGCTCGGGTAACGGCCGATAAGCACCTACAACTTGTGCGCGGTGATCGTTCAGCCTTTGGCCTGCATGGCCGCAGCGCCGAACAACGAATCGCTCTAGATCTTTTACTGGACAATGAGATCGGCATCGTCTCACTTGGCGGCCGGGCTGGAACCGGCAAGAGCGCGCTCGCCCTTTCTGCCGGACTTGAAGCAGTTTTGGAAAAGCGCCTGCATAAGAAGGTAGTGATCTTTCGTCCGCTCTATGCCGTTGGGGGCCAAGAACTTGGCTACCTTCCTGGAAGTGAGAACGAGAAGATGTCGCCTTGGGCGCAGGCGGTCTTCGATACTTTGGGCGCCCTGGTCAGCCAACAAGTTATCGATGAAATTATCGATCGTGGCCTGATCGAAGTTCTGCCGCTGACTCATATCCGCGGTCGCTCGCTGCATGATTCATATGTAATCGTCGATGAAGCCCAATCCCTTGAACGCGGAGTCTTACTCACCGTGCTCTCTAGAATCGGCCAGAACTCCCGAGTGATCTTGACCCACGATGTTGCCCAGCGCGACAACATCCGAGTCGGACGCCATGACGGCGTTGTGGCGGTGGTGGAGTCGCTAAAGGGCCATCCACTTTTCGCTCACGTTACTTTGACCAGATCAGAGCGCTCGCCAATCGCGGCCTTGGTGACTGAGATGCTTGAAGAGCCGATCAACTTCTCGTCTTAATTGGCTCTAATTAATTGGCTCTAATTAATTGGCTCTAAATCTTTCTAGGACGGCCAGCTAGCCCTTAGACCCACCCGCTAGGAACAAAAGGGTAATATCGGACATCTAACCGGCTGACCTGCACTTTTAAAGTGGCCCAATGCTGTGAGATAAATCTTTTTTCGACACGCTAACGGGATTGGATTTGCCCATGGCTTGCATGGATGTAACTCTCTTGCCATGAGAACAGCCAAAAAGGCTCTCCGTCCGACGGAGAGCAAACTAGGAAAAGCACTAGGAAAAGCTTTGGAGGGATCGATGCCACGCTTCTTGCGCACCCCGCATCTAGTCCTTGCCGCTGCCTTTATGTTCTCGGTTATCGGCGCCGTTGACACCTCTTTTGCCGATGGCAACTTCACCTCGATCGTCAGCGTTCCAGATTCGACCACTGCCACCACCGATGCACCTGGTGGAGTTGGCGATGGAATCTCAGTAAACCTAGATGGCATCGCCTCAGTTGATGCCCAATCAATCGCCTTGGTTTCAGCCGCGGCTCGTCAGGTCGAGATCGCTAAGGCACCAGAAGGCGCTCGCGCAGTAGCCGCCCAACTAATTGCAGACTCTTATCCTGATTGGACCGCAGTCCAGGTCCGCTGCCTTAACTCACTTTGGAATGGTGAGAGCCACTGGAACTTCCAGGCCCACAACTATCGAAGTGGCGCCCAAGGAATTGCCCAGGCTCTGCCTCCAACCAAGATGGAGATCGTCTCAACCGATTGGCGCACCAATCCGGTCACTCAGATTAAATGGGGCCTTTCGTACATCAAGGCTCGCTACAAGACTCCATGCAAGGCGCTAAGCCACAAGCACTGGGCTGGGTACTACTAAGAGTTAATTAGGTCGCTTGCCGATTGAAATCGGCTTTGAAGTTTCGGCAAAGAAATCATTTCCCTTGTCATCGACAACTATGAAAGCTGGGAAGTCTTCAACTTCAATCTTCCAAACAGCTTCCATTCCAAGTTCTGGATAATCTAAAACTTCAACCTTCTTGATGCAATCAAGTGCCAGCCTTGCTGCCGGTCCACCGATTGATCCTAAATAAAAGCCACCGTGATTTTTACAAGCATCGGTAACGGCCTTTGAACGATTTCCCTTTGCCAACATAATCATCGAACCACCGGCAGCTTGGAATTGATCAACATATGAATCCATTCGACCGGCAGTAGTTGGACCAAAAGAGCCAGATGCATATCCTTCTGGCGTCTTAGCTGGGCCGGCGTAATAAACGGCGTGATCCTTCATATATTGTGGCAATGGCTTTCCAGAATCTAGTAATTCTTTTATCTTTGCATGAGCTAAATCTCTAGCAACAATCAAAGTTCCGGTTAGTGAAAGCCGAGTCTTGATTGGATATTGCGAGAGCGTCTTAAGTACCTCTGGCATCGGCTGATTCAAATTAACTTTTACAACATCATCATTTAAATGTTCATCAGTGGTATCCGGTAAGAAATGGGCGGGATCGCGCTCTAGAACTTCAAGGAAGATGCCCTCTTTAGTTATCTTGGCCTTGGCCTGACGATCTGCCGAACAGGAGACTGCGATAGCAATTGGGAGTGAGGCGCCATGGCGAGGTAGGCGAACCACGCGAACATCGTGACAGAAATATTTTCCGCCAAATTGTGCGCCAATTCCTAGGGTTCTAGTGAGTTCTAGGACTTTGCCTTCGAGTTCGATATCTCTAAAGCCGTGGCCGGTTTGGGCATCACCAGAAAGTGGCAAAGCATCTAAGTAGTGAGTACTAGCAAGCTTTGCGGTCTTAACGGTGTGTTCGGCTGAAGTTCCACCAATAACAATCGCCAAGTGATACGGCGGACAAGCTGCGGTTCCGATAGAGCGAAGTTTTTCATCCAACCAAGTCATGAAAGATGTTGGGTTTAATACCGCTTTAGTTTCTTGATATAAGAATGATTTGTTAGCAGAGCCGCCACCTTTTGCAATGAATAAGAAGTTGTACTCATCTTGGTGTTCGTTATCTGAATAAATTTCAATTTGCGCCGGCAAATTATTTCCAGTGTTCTTCTCTTCCCAAGTTGTTACTGGCGCCATCTGGGAATAACGAAGATTTAGCGTGGTGTAGGCATCGTAAACACCTTTAGAGATTGAAACTTCATCGCGCTCGGTTGTGAGAACGCGCTGGCCCTTCTTTCCCATGACAAGTGCAGTTCCGGTGTCTTGGCACATTGGAAGTACGCCACCCGCTGAAATATTTGCATTCTTAAGAAGATCCAACGCCACAAAGCGATCATTAGGAGAAGCCTCTTGATCATCAAGGATTGAAGCCAATTGAGTTAAGTGATCTGCTCTTAAATAATGATTAATATCGTGAATCGCCTCGGCGGTTAATTTTTCAATCGCCGCTGGGGAAACTTTTAGAAATTCCATACCTTCAGCGGTAAAGGTAGATACGCCTTCGCTAGAAACTAAGCGGTACTTAGTCTCATCGGGACCAATTGGAAGTAGATCGCTATAACGAAATTCAGGCATCTTGGATTTACTCTGGCTTCGCTTTAGCTAACTTTGCCTTGGCGCCATCTAGCCACTCTTGGCAGATCTTTGCGAGTTCTTCCCCGCGCTCCCAGAGTGCTAACGATTGTTCAAGAGTTGCCTGGCCACCTTCAAGTGAGGCAACGACCTTTGCCAATTCATCACGGGCTTGTTCATATGAAAGTTTCTGCTCGGCTGCCATATTCGTAATCTACTCCGAAACTACCTTCGCTTCGCCTTGGGCTAAGCGAACTCGTAGGTGCTCACCGGGTGTGAGTTCACTCGCACTTCGCACAACAGCGCCTTCTTCTTTTTGAAGGACGGCATAACCTCGATCCAAAGTTGCCTGCGGTGAAAGGGTGCGCACTTGGGTTTGTAGGCCAGCAATTTCCTCGGTGGCGATCGCAAGCGCGGCATCGGTTGATCTAAAAGATCTCGCCCGCAAATTAGTAATGATCTCCAAACGAGTTGTGATCAAAGTTAGGGGATCGCGCATAATTGGTCGATCCATCAACTGCTCAATCTTGGCGATTTCAAAGTCGATCCGACCTTGAATTGTGCGCGCTGCTCGATCGCGTAGGTTAGATATTTTTGTGAGTTCCTCATCCATATCTGGAACAACTTTTTTGCCAGCATCAGTTGGGGTTGAAGCGCGCCAATCGGCAACAAGATCTAGAAGTGGTGCATCCTTTTCATGGCCAATGGCGCTAACAATCGGAGTCTGGCAATCAGCTGCCAAACGAACCAGTGATTCATCGGAGAATGGAAGTAAATCTTCAAAGGAGCCACCGCCGCGAGTAATTATGATTACATCTACTTCTGGATTATCGTCGAGTTCGCGTAGTGCATTAGAAACTTCGACAACTGCTGCTGCGCCCTGAACCGCAACTTCACGAATTTCAAATCTAACCGCAGGCCAGCGCCGCTTTGCATTTTCAACTACATCCTTTTCGGCATCGCTATTTCGCCCACAAATTAAGCCAACTGCGCGCGGTAAAAATGGCAGTTCTTGTTTGCGATCGGCATCAAATAATCCTTCTAAAGCTAACTGACTCTTAAGCGCTTCTAATCTGGCAAGTAATTCTCCGACGCCAACTTGTCGAATTTCCTTCACACTAAATGAGAGAGAACCATTTTTTTCATACCAAGAGACCTTGGAGTTCATTACGACTCTGGCATTTTGTGGAAGAGGGGAGACGCTATCTAAAACTGATTTATGGCACATAATCGAGATGCTCATGTCAGCGCTGGTGTCCCGCAGGCGCATAAAGACCATCTGTGCGCCGGGGCGAACAGTTACTTCAGATAATTCGCCTTCGATCCAGACCGAGCCCAAGCGACTTAAATAATCGCCAATTGCCTGTGAAACGACGCGGACGGCAACCGGAGATTCGGCTGAAGTTTCGAGCATGTGGTGATCCTAATAGACTTGTCACATGAACAAGCGAGTTCTCCTAGCAGCGCCCCGTGGATATTGCGCCGGAGTGGATCGAGCCGTTGTTACAGTTGAGAAAGCCTTAGATCTTTATGGCGCACCGGTTTATGTGCGTAAAGAGATTGTCCACAACAAGCATGTTGTTGAAACACTCGAAGCTCGCGGCGCAATCTTTGTCGGTGAAAATGATGAGGTGCCGGAAGGCCAGACCGTTATCTTTTCAGCACACGGAGTTTCACCAGCAGTACATGCTTCAGCTGCTGCAAGAAATCTAAAGACTATTGATGCAACCTGTCCATTGGTTACAAAAGTTCACCATGAAGTTAAACGATTTGCTCAAGAAGATTTAACAATTCTTTTGATTGGCCACGAGGGCCACGAAGAAGTCGAGGGCACCGCAGGTGAAGCCCCAGATAATGTTATTTTGGTTGATGGGCTAGAAGGTATAGATCAAATTCAAGTTAAAGATGAGAATAAAGTGGCCTGGTTATCGCAAACTACTTTGAGCGTTGATGAAACTCTTCAAACTGTCGCCGCGCTCAAGAAGCGCTTTCCAAATTTGATGGATCCGCCAAGTGATGACATTTGTTATGCCACCCAAAATCGCCAAGTCGCGATCAAGCAAATTGCACCCCAAGCCGATCTAGTTCTTGTTGTTGGCTCGAAGAATTCTTCAAACTCGGTCCGACTCGTCGAAGTTGCTCTTGAATATGGCTCCAAGGCGGCTTATTTAATTGATTATGCGCGGGAAGCAAAGGAAGAGTGGTTAGAGGGAGTCCAAACCATCGGTGTTACATCCGGTGCATCTGTACCAGAAATATTGGTTAAGGATTTATTGCAGTGGCTTGCTAATCGTGGATTTAGTGATGTTGAGACAGTTACCGCAATGGAAGAGACGCTGCTCTTTGCAATGCCACCTGAGCTTCGCAAAGATTTAAAGGCTGCCGGAAAGGCTTAGCGTTCGGCCTTCTCGTTTTTTACAATAATAAAGTGCGCCGCCCAAGCGATTACAGCGCCAATAATTAAGTAAGGCGAAACTCCAGCAAGAGCATTAACTAAATCCAAGCCAATCTTGGTGACTTTAATTCCAGCTCCTCCGATAGTGGAGTAGATAAATAGAGTGGCGATTAGAAAGGCAATCGGAGGATTGATTGCATTTACATAGGAAGTGCCCTTGCGGCCGAGAATGGTGCCACCGATCCAAGAGAGCAAAATAGCCAGGCCGGTAAAGAGACCAACCTTAGTTATCGAATATTCAATTGCTTCGAAGAAAAAAATTAAGAGAAATTGCAGAACGATTACACCAGCCGGCTTTAGCCCTGGACCTTTAAGCGCCTTACTTCTGGCGTTATCAATTAGCGCAGTCATTAATCTTCCTGACTCTCTATCTCTTCAACTTCTAAGAAATCTTCGGGTGCATCCAATTGTAATTTGTTTTGCAGTGAACGAACGCTTTCAGAGACTTCAACCATTGGAGTCAAAGGCTTTCCAGCAACATCTAGAGATTTCATTCGCTTTGCCGCAGATAAGACTGTGGTCTCTGCGGTTGGGATCATCTCGTTGTAGGCCTTAAGGGTGCTCTTTAGGCGATCACCCACTGTCACAATCTTGTCGTGAAGTGAAGAGACATCGCGCAAGAATTTAACGGCCAGGCTCTGAATCTCCTCGGCATTTGCCGAGACGCGGTTGCGACTAAATAGGTAGCCAACGGTGCGAAGAAGTGCCATCATCGAAGTTGGGGTGGCGACAGTTACGCCTAATCTAAATGAGGTTTCAAGGAAATCTGGAATTGATTTAACTGCTTCGATAAAGATGGCATCGACTGGGGCATAGAGAATTACAAAATCTGGCGAAGGTCCGCGTTCTGCATATTTACGCTTTGCCAGAGCTTGGATATGCGCAAGTAGATCTTTTGAATGTTGTGTCAGTAAATCTTTGCGCAGTACATCATCTTCGGTTTCAAATGCTTCGTAGAAACGTTGAAAGGGAAATTTGGAGTCGATATAGATAACGCTGCCGCCGGGCATTGCAATGGTTACATCGGGGATGGCCCCTGATTCGCCAATTGAATCTGCGCCCTTTTGACGAGTGAAATGTTCGTTTTCGATTAGCCCCGCATTTTCTAGAAGTTTTTCAAGATGAGCTTCGCCAAATTTTCCACGGGTCTGCGAACTAGAGAGAGCGCCAGCAATCGCACGAGTTTGATTTACTAGATCTTTATTGTGTTCGGCCATGAAGCGAACTTGTTCAGCGATTTCAGTCTCGGCTTTAACACGGCGAAAATCCGCATCACTTGCCGCCTTAGTTAAATTCTCAACAGTCTTCTTAACTGCCTCAAGTTCGACATTTAATTTTGTTGTTGCTTCAGTCTTATTGCGTTCGGCATCTAATTGACGGCGTAGATCATCAACTAATGGGTTATTTGCATCGATGCCATTAGATCGGCTGCGGGCGGCTAGAAATCCAATGAGCGCGCCAAGGAGGAGTCCAATAATTAGGCCTAAAATCAGGTTCATCTCCGTATCGTGGCAGGAAGCACCGACAAAGCCCCGTAGGCTATGCCACTTATGAGTCTTTCAATTGGAATCGTTGGCCTGCCAAACGTAGGTAAATCGACCCTTTTTAATGCGCTCACCAAGAACAATGTTCTTGCCGCTAATTATCCCTTCGCCACCATCGAGCCCAATGTGGGAATCGTGGGTGTGCCAGATGCGCGCCTGCCAAAGCTGGCCGAGATATTTGGCTCGGAGAAAATTTTGCCGGCGACCGTTTCATTTGTAGATATCGCCGGAATTGTCAAAGGCGCCTCAGAGGGTGCTGGCCTTGGAAATAAATTCCTTCAAAATATTCGCGAGACCGATGCGATCTGCCAAGTAATTCGCGTCTTTAAAGATGAGAACGTAACCCGCGAAGGCGAACGAAGCGCAGAGTTTGTAGATCCCGCTTCAGATATCGAAGTTATTAATACGGAATTGGCCTTGGCTGATCTTCAGACTATCGAGAAGGCAATTCCCCGCCTTGAGAAAGAGGCGCGTGTTACCAAGGAAAAGGCACCAGTACTTGCTGCTGCGAAAGAGGCCCAGACACTTCTTGATTCTGGAAAACTATTATTTGGATCAAAGGTAGATCTAGAAGCGATCGCCGAACTTCATCTCCTAACCGCAAAGCCATTTTTATATGTCTTTAACGTTGATGCTTCGGAGTTAAATGATCAGGAACTTCGCAAGAAGTTGCAGGCGCTAATTGCACCAGCTGAGGCAATCTTCTTAGATGCAAAGACCGAAGCCGAACTTTCAGAATTAGATGATGCCGATGCGATGGAGTTGTTATCTGCAATTGGTTTAGAAGAACCAGGGTTAGCAACGCTAGCTCGCGTTGGTTTTAACACTTTAGGTCTGCAGACCTATCTCACCGCCGGTCCAAAAGAGACTCGCGCCTGGACTATTCACAAAGGCGATACCGCACCAGTTGCGGCCGGTGTTATTCACACCGATTTTCAAAAAGGTTTCATTAAGGCCGAAATCGTTTCATTTAACGATTTATTAGCTGCAGGTTCCATGGCGGAAGCCAAGGCAGCAGGTAAGGTTCGAATGGAAGGCAAGGAATATGTAATGTCCGATGGCGATGTAGTGGAATTTAGGTTCAATAACTAATGACAAAAATTAAGTACGAGAAGAGCCCATATATAACTGGCGAACTAAAGAAGCGCGATGACCTGCGAAACGTAGCGATTATTGCTCACGTGGATCATGGTAAGACCACTTTGGTTGATGCGATGTTGACTCAGTCCGGTGCATTTTCAGAGCACCAAAAAGAGGGCGAGAACCGCGACCGCGTAATGGATTCGATGGATCTAGAACGTGAAAAGGGAATTACTATTCTTGCGAAGAACACTTCGATTCGTCGTGGTGCGCAGACTGTAAACATCATTGATACCCCAGGCCACGCCGACTTCGGTGGCGAAGTAGAACGTGGACTTGAAATGGTCGACGGCGTTATCTTGTTGGTGGATGCATCTGAAGGTCCATTGCCACAAACGCGTTTTGTTCTTCGAAAAGCACTTGAAAAGAATCTTCCAGTTATCTTGGTTATCAATAAAGTTGACCGTCCAGACTCACGAATTCCAGAAGTTGTTGATGAGGCTTATGGCCTATTCATGGATCTTGATGCAAATGATGAACAAATTGAATTCCCGGTTGTTTATGCCTCAGCAAAAGCTGGTCGTGCATCTTTAACTCGCCCTGAGAATGGCGTCATGCCAGATCGCGAAAATTTAGATGCACTCTTTGAAGTTATCTTCAATACGATTCCAGCACCGGTTTATCATGAAGATGCACCGCTGCAAGCTCACGTTACAAACCTTGACTCCTCGCCATACCTTGGTCGTCTCGCACTTTGTCGTATTCGCGAAGGCGTTATCAAAAAGGGCGAGAATGTAATGTGGATGAAGACCGATGGAACTTCAGAACGCGTGAAGATCTCCGAACTTCTAATCACAAATGGCCTAGAAAGAGTTCCGGCTCTTGAAGCTGGCCCTGGTGACATCGTTGCTATTGCAGGTATCGAGACCATCACACTTGGCGAAACCTTGGCCGATATCGAACGCCCACATGCACTTCCATTGATCATTGTTGATGAGCCATCTATTTCGATGACGATTGGTATCAATACTTCGCCAATCGCAGGTCAAGAAGGAAAACTTCTAACAGCGCGTCAGGTAAAGAATCGGTTGGATGCTGAATTAATCGGTAACGTCTCACTTCGCGTTGTGAATACCGATCGCCCAGATACTTGGGAAGTACAAGGTCGTGGCGAGCTTCAACTTGCAGTCCTAGTTGAAATGATGCGTCGTGAAGGCTTTGAACTTACAGTTGGTAAGCCACAAGTGGTTCTAAAGACCGTTGATGGAAAACTTCAAGAACCGATGGAACGTTTGACTGTCGATATTCCAGAAGAATTCTTGGGAGTTGTAACTCAACTTATGGCTCTTCGCAAGGGTCGCATGGAACAAATGGTTAACCACGGAACCGGTTGGATCCGTATGGATTACAAAGTCCCTTCACGTGGACTTATTGGATTCCGCACCGAATTTCTTACCGAAACTCGCGGAACTGGTTTGATTCACCACGTATTTGATGGTTATGAAAACTGGAACGGTGAAATTCGTACTCGTCTTAGCGGATCACTTGTTGCTGATCGTCGCGGAACTGTTACTGCATATGCAGTTGATGGTGTTCAAGAGCGCGGCGTTATCTTCCTTGAAGTTGGAACCGAAGTTTATGAAGGCATGATTGTTGGCGAAAACTCTCGTACCGAAGATATGGATGTAAATATCGTTCGCGAAAAGAAGCTAACAAATATGCGTTCTTCCGGCGCCGATGATGCCAACCGCATCATTCCGCCACGTTTGCTCAACCTAGAGCAGGCTCTGGAATTCTGTCGCGAAGATGAGTGCGTTGAGGTAACCCCAAAGCACGTTCGTGTTCGTAAGACGATCCTGGATCAAAATGAGCGCGCCCGAAATGTGGGTCGTGCCAAGAAGACCAACCAGAACGTCGAATAGTCTGAATTAACAAGAAATTAACCCCGCCAGGTATGCCTAGGCGGGGTTACTCTGTAATGTTCTGGAATGCCAATTTTGGGAAATCCTGATTCGAAACGACAAAGTCGCGTTGCTTGGGTTTTAGCATTTCTCGTCTTTGGGGTTGCGGTTTCATACTTTGGAATTAAAACAACCTTAGCGGCAAATGTAACGATCAACTCTGGTGCCGCAGTGGAATTCGGCCAAGGTTTTACTGGCGCAACCGCTTGTAGTGGTGGCCAATCAATTACGGTCACGCCGAATAGTTCATTCACAAATACTGGTGGATCAACCGGGTCGTTCTATTTTGCAAGTTTTAAAGTCTCAAATATTCCCGCGGGATGTTCTGGCTCAGATTTCACGCTTAAAGCCTTTGATAGTCAGACAGCTTCCTCGGCACTAAGTATCTTTAATACTTCGAGCACCAATGCAGTTATTTATGATGCCTCTGGGGTTTACTCAGGCGGAAACGGTTCAAGTGGAATGACTGTAGTTACAAATTCCACAACTTCGTTTACTGCAACATTCTCAACGCCGGTATCTCTTGCAAGAAATGTTTACAAAATTACTGTTGAAAGTGGAGCCCACTCACCAGTTGTATACAGCTTTGGTGATTCTGGACCTGCTGGCGGAATTATCGTAAGTACACCTAATGCAAATGGAGGTACTGGAGGTAATTATTATTACGAGGCTTCGCCAGTAGATATTGCATCTTCACTTGCTTCGTGTAACGCTGACGAATCTGGCCTAACAAATGCATACACTGCAATAGGACTAGGATCTGCTGCTACAAATGTATTGATTGGAATTTGCGCCTCCGGCGGGGCAGTCACTGCTAAGAATTACAGCTTGAATGGTTTTTCTGACTGGTTCCTACCGACTCGAGATGAGGCAGTACAAATTTGTAAATATGCCCGTCAACTAACTGAGGGAGCTGCCTCGTGCACTGGTGGCACACTTCGAGGCGGATTTGCTAATGGGCTCTATGTGACCTCATCATCTGGCGCCACACACAACTACGCATGGCATGTGATGTTTGATGGAAGTGGCCCCACATACATCGGAATGTCTGCTGGTGCGGTACGGGCGTTACGAGTGTTCTCACCATAACTGGTGTCTAGCGAGTTAAATGTCGGCGGCCTTGGGTTAGATAGCCCTATGGCCGCCGATCGCGTTTTAGCTGGAAAGCAGATCAATCTGCAGCGGCGTGCGCTGGAAATTTCTGATCTAGATTTTTCAAAGCAGCAACAGGCAGTAATTGCTCATAGGAAATCACCGCTCTTAGTTTTGGGCGGCCCCGGAACAGGTAAGACAAAAACCTTAGTTAAGTCAGTAGTGCAGCGAATTGCTGAAGGCGCAGATCCAAATTCGATATTAGTTATTGCTTATGGCCGTGAACGCGCCGGGCAATTGCGCGATGAGATTGTTTTGCAGAGTGGTGCTTCGGCCTTCGAACCAATGGTTAGGACTTTTCACTCACTGGCATTCTCGATAATAAATGAATCAGTAAATGAGGATGATCCAAAATATGTTTTGATTTCTGGTGCCGAACAAGATTCTTTTATCAGAACGCTTCTGGAGAATATTGCCAATTCACCGAAGGTTCAGTGGCCACAAATATTGGGCCCCGCTCTTGGCACTCGCGGATTTGCGCGCGAGTTACGCGATCTTATTTTGCGCGCTTCAGAGAGAAATATGGGTTATGAAGATTTATTAGAGAAGGCCAAAGAGTTAAAAGAACCTTGGTGGGTCCCAGCCACAGCTTTTTGGAAAGAGTACGACCAGACACTAGGTCTGCAATACGGAACGGTTAGTGATACCGCTCGGCGTATAGATTCAAGTTCAATCATTCCTCAAGCAATTAATCGCTTGCGTAAGAATTCGGTCTTGGCTGATCGGATACGAAGTAAGTTTCCAACAATATTGGTTGATGAATTTCAAGAGAGCGACAAATCGCAAAGAGATCTTCTTACTGAAATTTCCGGTAGTGATCTCACGCTTTTTGTTGACCCAGATTCAGCAATCGGTCGATTCCGCGGCGCTGATCCAGAGGGCGCCTTGGCGTACAAGGATAAGAGAGAATTTAAAGTATTGAATTTAAATACGGTATTTAGAAATTCTAAATCCATTGTCGATTTAACGAATGACATCGCGGCTAA
>CAILSO010000044.1 GCA_903836945.1 uncultured Actinomycetes bacterium
ACTGCTTATGCCTCTTCTCGTTCGATTCGCTCTTCACGCCAAGTTCTAATCGCGCCCCTTGTGCCAAATAAAAGCGCCATCAATCCAAATAAAAGGGTAAATCCAACCAAAGCGACACTGGTTGCCTTCTCCATGATCCAAGGGTAACTTGAATTTAGTTAATTCTCACATGGGTAAAATTTACGCATGAGACCGGGAAGAAGAGTTATTGCCGGCCTACTTATGTCTATTCTGATGATCACTCAGATCTTTATTTCAGCATCCAAGGCTGCTACACCTTCTTTTACTTCTGCAAATTTAGTTTTGAATTATGACATCAGCGATTCAAGTTCATATCCAGGTTCAGGATCAACCATCACAGATCGGTCTGCGAGCGGAAATAATGGCGCGACTGTTAGTTCCCCAACTTACAGTTCTTCAAACGGTGGCTATTTAACTTTTAGTTCTGCTTCAAATCAGTGGGCCTATACCGGTGCAATCAATCAAACAGGTTTCACTATGAGTTCTGCTTATTCAACGTTTATGTGGATAAAGCTTACGGGCGATGGAATTATTCTTGATGAACGTGGTCAAGGTGCAGGAGGAAGCGGATGGCAAGACTCGGTAATTGAAAGAGTCGGGGGAGAACTTCGCGTTGGGGGTTGGAATAGTGGTGAAATTTGGACTGCCGCCAATCCACAACCAACTGCCAACTCTTGGACCTATGTCGGCTTTGTCGGGAATTCTAATAGTTACACAATCTATGTGAATGGCGCAGCTGCAGGAACTTTTTCGAGAACTACATACCCAGGAACTTTGTATTACACAATTGGTCAAGCCGATGGAACCAATATGGGTAACGGAGGCTATGGAAATTTTTTGTTTGGTGCACTT
The DNA here is from genome assembly GCA_903836945.1 of uncultured Actinomycetes bacterium. Lineage (GTDB taxonomy): Bacteria > Actinomycetota > Actinomycetes > Nanopelagicales > Nanopelagicaceae > AAA044-D11. Next base: position 874 of record CAILSO010000044.1, read on the forward strand.
CATGTTTATAAATCAGCACTAACCGCACAAGAAGTCGCCAATAACTACAACGCAACGAAAGCTCGATTCCTTACGCCCACGATTACCTCCTTCGCTCCTTCATCCGGCGGGCCGGGCACAACAGTTACCCTTACTGGAACAAATATGTATGGCGCCACTGCAGTTAATTTCAATGGATTAGCTGCGACCAGCTTCAATGTTCTTTCAGATACCCAGACAACTGCGGTCGTACCTTCGGGATCAGCGACAGGAAAAATAACCCTAGTTTCTGGAGGCTCTACCGCCACTTCCGCCACGGATTACACCGCTTACATTGGCTTGGCAACAATTCAACTTTCGCTGCAAGGCGGTGGGAGTACCGCAAATAAAGGCAAAAGTTCAATAATCAATGCAGCCCTAAATACTTCGGGAACCGTCACTTTCTATGCAAATGGCCGCGTTATAAATCGCTGCCAATCAATTGTCACCGCAACCACAACCGCCTCATGCAATTGGTTGCCGCTAGCTACTGCAAGGACACAGCTAACTGCCTATATAAATCCGACTACAACGGCTTATACGGCAGCTTCATCCGGTCCCTTGTATATACAGGTTCTTAAAAGATCTGGACCGCGATAGTTATTTGCTAGGACTTTCTTGCGCTGCAGCCACACCAGCCGCAGTCAACTCCGCATCAATCGGCGTATTTCGGCGCAAGATGGCCAATGCAATCGGCCCCAATTCATAATGGCGTGCAACGCTGCCGATGAAACCGACTTCCTTCTCACCATGCAAAACAGCAGTTCCGGTAACCGGTAAATCTATTGCCGAACCATCTAAATGCAATAAAGCTAATCGCCTTGGAGGTTGGCCCAAGTTAAATACCTTTGCCACCGTCTCTTGCCCCGGATAGCAACCCTTATTCATATGCACCGCGTTATTTAGAAAATCTAATTCATTTGGAATTGATTTGTGATCGGTCTCAAAAAGTAGGCGCGCCCGTTTCGCCGCAACGCGTTCTGCCTCCAGCGCCCAAGTACCAACTTGGGTATGAGATTGATTGAAAGATGATTTCAAATCCTCATACTCTGCGTAATCAACTAATGCATATGGCCCACCGATTGCATCAGCCGCACCGGGCGCCCGAAGCACTGCATATTCATCAGACCGATCGGCGATCTCTACCCGCAACATAAATTTCATCTTCTCTAAGTAAGCCACCAATTCTGCGGTCTTACTCGCCTCGGTATGCAACCAAGTAACTTCCCCATCATCAACTAAATAAAACTGGTGAGTGATATGCCCCTGCGCATCCAAAATCAGCGCACTCACCCAAAGTCCGGCCGGAAGCTTCTCTAAATCTTGTGTGGTGATGGAGTGCAGCCAAGACAATCGATCCGGGCCACTAACACTGATTACTCCGCGATGAGAAAGATCGGCCCAAGCATCACCGGCGGCAAGAAGCCGCTGTTCCTTATTCGGTTCGCCAAAGTGCCAGATCGCACCTGCATCTGGACCCGCTTCGACTAAAACCGCACTCATAGAGTGAAGTTTAGGGCTTATTGAAACAAGATTCGCAGCGACCAGCGATCGCAAGATGTTCTAGGTCAGTGTGAAAACCGTAGTCATCTAGCAAAGCTTGGGTCAGCGCGGCAGTTGCCTCGATAGGCACTTCAATAATTAATCCGCAGTTCTCGCAATTTAAATGCGCGTGAATATCTTCAGTCGATGCGTGATAGCGCACCCCACCATGGCCAAGGTGTGAATGTTGCACGAAGCCCACATTCTCAAGGGTTTCTAAATTGCGATAAACCGTTGAAAGGTTGATGCCTGGGTGAGTTGTGCGAACCTTCTCGGCAACTTCTTCTGGAGTCGCATGTCCTAATTCGCGCACTGCAGCCAAGACCAATTCACGTTGTGGTGTTAGACGTAATCCCTTTTCGCGCAATTCATGTTTTTCAGCCATAACTAAAGTGTAACTAGCCCTGACTAGATTTGAACAACGAGATCAACTGGTGATCCCTTTTGCGCTTGTACTTTGATCTCTTCACGCGCACCGTGCGCCAAGACAACTACGGTCCAGGCACCTGGTGCGGCGAAGAATCTAAATTGACCCAACTCGTTTGTCGGAACTTCCGCAGTGAACTCACCGGTTGAATCGAGCAATCGCACATAAGCATTTCCAACTGGCGCCCCATTTGGCACACCATCTTCCACACCCGCGCGAAGTACTGCGCCTTGAATTACCGCTTGCGTTGTTAAATCAACACCCGCTAAATCCGGCCCACCTGGAGTTGCACCACATGTACGCAACTTATGCTCCGATTGCTACAGGTACGCCGACCAATGAACCGTATTCAGTCCATGATCCGTCGTAATTTCTAACATTCTGTAGATCTAGAAGTTCGTGCAAGACAAACCAAGAGAATGCAGAGCGTTCACCGATACGGCAATACGCAATTGTCTCTTTCGCAAAATCAACGCCAGCTGACTTATATAACTCTGACAACTCTTCATTTGATCTAAAGGTGCCATCTTCATTCGCGGCCTTTGACCACGGAATATTCTTCGCGGTTGGAATGTGTCCCTTAATCTGACCACTCTCTTGTGGCAGGTGGGCTGGGGCTGCTAA
>CAILSO010000045.1 GCA_903836945.1 uncultured Actinomycetes bacterium
CATTTGGTGCAATCTGTTCCGGATTACCAACTGTTCTAATGCGAATAAAAGTTCAAAAAACAAAGCGAGAGTTGAATGAACTTTGGCCGGAGATTCTCGATCATTTAATCTCTGGAATTACATCCGGTCTTTCACTTGCCGAAACAATTTCTGCACTTAGTCTCCGTGGACCAGAATCAACGCGCCCGCACTTCGCAGCTTTTGAAGCGATTTTGCGGGAAGGTGGAAGTTTTGAAAGTGCGATAAGTACTTTGCAACGCGACTTTGATGGCGCCGTCGCAGATCAAATTTGTGAAGTGCTGAGGTTTGCAAAGAGTTCTGGAAGTAGAGATATGGCTATTACCTTGCGAACTTTGTCAGATTTTGTTCGCACCGATTTGGCCCTGATGGGAGAAATCACCGCAAAACATGGTTGGGTTAAGAATTCAGCTGCGTTAGCTGCGTGTGCGCCATGGATCTTGTTGTTAATTCTGGCATCCCAACCAAATACGGTTGCGGCGTATTCATCAAGTTCCGGAGTGGTTGTTCTCTTCGCTGGTGTTCTACTAACGATGATTGCTTATGTGTGGATGGAACGAGTTGGGCAAATTAGAAGTGTTCCCCGCATTTTTAAGCCAAACCAAGTTGCGGTTGGTGAAGGTTAGATGTCTCGGGGCGAAGTAATACTCATCCTTCTATTTCTTTCACCACTAATTATGGTCGGGTCCTACATATTGGCGGGGGAAGTTGCCGATCCACTTGAGGAGTTCCACGAAAAATTTCGTCTGACGCAATTGAAGTCAACTGCAAAGCGCGAGAAATCCGCGGAATTTAAGGCAATGGGGTTGCGACGCCGGAAAATTAGCATTTGGTATTTGGGTGCAACCGCTTTCCTTGCAGTTATAGGCGCCAGTTCGACCAGTCTGCTACTTCTGCTTTTGGTGCTTGCTGTTTATCGGTATTGGGAGAAGGGAAGTCTTCAAAGAAAAACTAAGGCGAACCAAGCTCAAGCAGAAAGTGAATTTCCGGCACTCATCGAGCTGTACACGATTTTAGTTTCGTCCGGTGAAAGTCCAGCCGTTGCTTTAGAGATGATTCTCAACCGAACAACTGGGCAGCTTTCCCTTGAACTTGGGCAGGTTGTTGAAAGTATGCGCGGTGGAAAGAATTTAAGCCAATCATTAGAAGGTTTAGCATTTAAAACGAACTCAAAGATCATTAGAAGATTTTGTGACACCTTGATACTTGCGATGCAACGCGGAACTCCGCTTGCTGAAATTTTGCAGGGGCACGTCAAGGAAGTTCGTCAGCAAGATCATGCGGCGATGCTTGCCGCTGCTGGGAAAGCAGAAGTTGCCTTAATGATCCCGGTTATCTTCCTTATTCTTCCAATCTCAGTTCTATTCGCACTTTGGCCTTCCTATTTAACTTTAGGTCAGGGGGTTGGCTGAGGGGAACATTTTCCAATTAGCTTTTCAACAGTTTTTGAATTCCACATGTAAAGAATCTAACCAACCCGTTCACTTTGATTTAGCGAAAGATAGAACATGAGATTAGTTATTGAACCAATATAGAAATGGGGCAAGAGATGTGCCAAATGGATGAAATCAGGATAGTTCAACAGGCGAGTAATCAATCGACGGATGCTTTGAGTTCTCAAGGCAACGCTGCTTCGCACCAAGGCAACGCTGCTTCGCAAGACAATTTAGGAGATTTGGTGGATATTCGTTCACCGTCAGAAAAGTTGCAGCAATCCATGTTGCGCCACCCGAGCGCTTTCAATCGGCAGGGCACAGTACGGAAAGTTGAATTCCTGGGTGTGAAATCCAAAATCTCCGATTCCGTTCTTTCAACTGTGATTAAGTTCCAGAACCGACTTCAGGAGGAGCGCGGCGATGTGCCAGGTTGGGTATTAGTCGTTCTGATGACAACTGGCTTAGTCACTGGAATCTGGACTGTTGCTGAACCAAGACTTTCATCAATATTGAAAAACTCACTCGACAACATGAATTCAATTCGATGAATTCAGAAGTTTTGCTGAAGCCACGCGATTCGATGAAGCCACGCAATTCGATGAAGCCACGCAATTCGATGAAGCCACGCAATTCGATGAAGCCACGCAATTCGATGAAGCCAGAAGTTTTGCTGAAGCCAGAAGTTTTGCTGAAGCCACGAGTGCGGAGAGAAAAGTTTGCGGAGAGTGACCTTCGCGAGAGAAGTGGTTCCGGCGGTAAATTCTGGCACCGCAAAGTCGATCATGGATTTAATAGATTCCTCCACCTATTTATAGATAACGAGGCGGGCACGGTTGAAAGCGCGCTGACAATGATTCCTCTCTTATTGTTATTCCTGAGCATCTTACAGATTGCTGCTTCGGTGATGGGTAGGACTTCAGAGCTAACCAATGTGCAGGACCACTTAACTCGCACCTCGCTACTTAGTTATTCATCATCTGCAAATGCTTTTGGAAATTGGCCTGACAACGCATTAACGAACTCCGTACCGGATTCACTATCGAACGGGCAATCGAACTCGGCAGCCAACGCCTCGAACTCGAAATCAAATCCAAGTACTACCTCTTTGGAAACGCTGCCGTTGACTGGCGGAGGTTCGCTACTTATTGAGAAGCGAAAGGGAAATGTTCCAATACTTACGCCCCTTTTACTCGGACAAGACTCATTTATGACTACAGGAATCACAGTTAACGAGAATGGTTAGAGCTTTAAATTCTTCAGTATTCGAATTTCCAAAAAAGTTCTGGGTGCGCCTTATCTCAGTGACACAGAGTAAAAATGTAATGAGCAGATTAAGTAACGAGGAGGGATCGGCGGTAATCGAGTTCATAATCTTGGCCCTGCCTTTATTTATCCCGATGGCCATTTATCTGACATCTGTGAATCAAAGTGCAAATATCTCTTACGATACTAGAAATTTCGCTAGAGAAGTCGCCCGCGTGTACGCCAGCTCAAACTCCGCTGCAGATATCGCACCTCGAATCGCGCAATTAACTCAGAGCTTTGCAGATAACGTCTTCATTCCCAACAAGATTGCGCCCGCACCCGAAGTCAATGTCATCTGCGCCTCCGATCCCTGCCTGACTCCTGGATCCAAAATATCTGTCGAGGTGACTTTGAAGTCACAAGATGGAAGGCAGTCATCTCGTGCATCAAATGTTCAGACTGTCGATGCTTGGCGAAATAGTGCCAATTGAATAGATATGAATTAAATGTGGTGAAGTTGCTAAATAAAATTATGCCCTTCTCGATCACCCCGTCGCGCATAATAGATTTATTTTCTTCAAGTTTCGCACAAAGGTTTCTCTCATCTAACTTCGCACAAAGGTTCTCAACTCAAAAGTTCCCAGCCCAAAAACTTACACAGAAAATGGCACTTTCGAACTCAACCGTAAAACTCCGCATGCGCCTCAAGGAAGATACGGGCTCGATATCCGTCTTAATAATGGGGCTATTTATAATTTTGCTGACAAGCTCTATTTCAATTTTGGATATTTCTGACAGCTATATTGCAAAACGGGAGTTAACAAATCTGGGAGAGAGCGCAATTACTCTTGCGGCTCAATCACTAGATCAAGCCAGTTATTACCAAAATGGGATAGCGGGCGCCGGTGAACTTGTGCCGATAGATTGCAATTTGGCCTCCACCAAATTTGCAGATGAAATCGAGCAATCAAAATTGCGTGGAAATGTTATATCCGTGGACTCCTTTCAGTGTGACAAAGGGCAAGTCATAGCTGACATCTCCAGTATTAATTCACCGCCCATCAGATTTCCATTAATTAATCAGATAATTGGGAGCAACGAGGTGATCAAGGCATCAGTGGGCGCTGGTTCCATCGTTCAAAATTCGAACTCCTAAAATTGGATTCGGCATGGAACTGCATGGAACTGCATGGAACTGCATGGAACTGCATGGAACTGCATGGAACTGCATGGATCGGTGAAGTTCGGACTGCGCCCAGGTAAGCAGTGCCTTTTCGACCAAGGAATCCCATTACCCTTAGGCCATGGCCGCACGCGAATATCTCGAAGAAGTGGAAGCACTTCGCGTGACCTTGTCGGCCATCGAACAAGTTTTGAATTTACCTAAACTCCGAGAAGATTTTGCGAAGTTAGAAGCCGAAGCATCGGTCCCTAATCTCTGGGACGATCCAGAGAAGGCCCAA
>CAILSO010000046.1 GCA_903836945.1 uncultured Actinomycetes bacterium
ATTTAAGTACGCGATTTAATCTAAATAGCTTCGATTTATGCGTAACTCGGAGTGCGTTGTGAGGGACTCGAACCCCCGACCCGGTGATTAAGAGTCACCTGCTCTACCAACTGAGCTAACAACGCGTATTTAGTTTTAAATCTTGACCGTGGCAGACCCTATCAGCGTGGCGAGGGCTGCGCAAAAACCTTACAGCGCGTCGGAACCTCGCTCATTTGTGCGCACCCGAACGACAGTTTCAACGGGAGTTACCCACACCTTGCCATCGCCGATTGAACCGGAGTTGGCGGTTGCGACAACTAGATCAAGGATGCGATTTAGGTCGGCATCATCAACCAATATCTCAATGCGAACTTTAGGGATGAGATCAACAATGTATTCGGCACCACGATAAATTTCTTTGTGGCCCTTCTGTCGACCAAAGCCAGAAGCTTCTGAGACGGTCATACCGTGAACACCATTTGATTGCAGCGCGCTTTTAATATCATCAACTCTGGCGGGCTTAACGATCGCAGTAATTAGCTTCATTTATTTTCCTTTAGCGAGTTGTGAATGGATTAATGTCGTAGGCAGATTCGGCATGAATTGTTGTATCTAAACCTTCGAGTTCGATATCGCGCTTAACTCTGAAGCCGATTGTTTTTTCAATTGCTTGCGCAATTAGATAGGTAGCAACAAAAGAATAAACAGCGGTTGCAAGTGCTGCAATAAGTTGCTTCTCAAGTAGAGCAGATGATCCATGAATAAATAGCCCATTGGCTCCTGCTGCATTTACCGAAGTAGTTGCGATAAGACCGATGGAGATCATTCCAACAAAGCCGCCGATTCCATGTACCCCAACAACATCGAGTGAATCGTCGTAGTTGAATTTATATTTGCGCGAGACGCCCCAGGCAGAAACTACGCCACCGATAAGTCCGATAACTAGTGCGCCGAGTGGAGTGACATAACCGCAGGCCGGGGTGATTGCGACTGCGCCAGCAACAGCACCCGATGCGACTCCAAGTGTTGTGGCTTTGCCACCGTGAAAGCGTTCGTAGGAAATCCAGGACATTGAAGCAGCAGCGGTGGCCACTTGGGTATTTATCATTGCGGTTGCCGCTAAACCAGAAGCTTGAAGAGCCGACCCAGCATTAAAACCAAACCAGCCAAACCAGAGCATTCCTGCGCCGAGTAGAACTAGTGGCATGTTGTGGGGACGCATTGGATCGCGTTTAAAACCTTCGCGCTTTCCTAAAACTAATGCAAGGGCGAGCGCAGCAGCGCCCGAGTTAATTTCAACTACTGTGCCACCGGCAAAGTCCAGAGCATGCAAGTGATCGATGATCCAGCCACCTTTGCCATTTTGCGAAGCAAAAGACCAGTGTGCGATTGGTGCGTAAACAAGAGTTACCCAGACACCAGTAAATAAAACCCACGCACTGTATTTAGCTCGATCTGCAATGGCGCCGGAAAGCAGCGCAACTGTGATGACGGCAAAAGTTAATTGAAACATTACAAAGGCAAGAGATGGAATTGTGTGGCCCGGTTCGCCCACCACTTCATTAACGGTCTTGGCTAAACCAATATGGTCAAAGCCACCAATTAATCCACTTCCAGAACCAAAAGCGAGGGAGTAAACGTAGAGAACCCAGAGGATTGTGGTGGTTCCGATTGCTGCAAATGACATCATCATCATATTTAGCGTTGATTTTGCGCGAACCATTCCGCCATAAAAGATTGCTAGACCTGGGGTCATAAATAAAACGAGAGCGCCGCTCATTAGCACCCAGGCAGTATCACCCGTGTTAATCGCGTTCATGATTAGTGCTTCTTGTACCGATCGTAGGAGGCATTAATTTCGGCAACCGCCGCATCATGGCCGACCCAATTGCCGCCGTGAACTTCCTTGCCTGGTTCTAGGGTTTTATAAACTTCAAAGAAGTGCTTGATTTCATCTAATTCATAATGTGGCACATCTGATAAATCCTTCAAAGCTGATTTGCGAATATCGCCAGCTGCAACGCAGAGAAGTTTGTCATCGCCGCCCTTTTCATCAGTCATTCGAAACATTCCGATTACTCGACATGAGACAACGCAACCTGGGAAGGTTGGTTCATCCAACATGACAAGAGCATCAAGAGGATCGCCATCATTTGAAAGTGTATTTTTTACAAAGCCGTAGTCGTGGGGAAAGCGAGTGGCGGTAAAGAGCATTCGATCCAGGCGGACTTCGCCGGTGTCGTGATTGATCTCGTATTTATTTCGACTGCCTGCCGGAATTTCGATAACGACGTCGAAGATCATTGAATCCAAGGTCGAACTCCTGACTTAAATCGTTAACGATTTTTCGTTAAATAGTGGGGTGAGCGACGGGGCTCGAACCCGCGACATCTCGGACCACAACCGAGTGCTCTACCAGCTGAGCTACGCCCACCATGTGGGGGTAATACTACGGCACGAAAATATTGGTTCGGTAATACTCAAGTTCCTCGATGGAGTCTCGAATATCGCCAAGCGCACGGTGATTTCCGGTCTTTTTAGGCGCAGCGAAGTAGATGCGGGGATACCAACGTCTTGCCAGTTCTTTAATTGATGAGACATCCACTGTTCGGTAGTGCAGGTAGGCGTTGAAATTTGGCAGGTATTTTGCGATGAAGGCTCGATCTACATAAACCGAGTTTCCAGCCAGTGGTGATTTGCCGGCATCTGGTGCGTACTTTGCTAAGTACTCCAGGATTTTTTCTTCAGCCTCTGCATGAGATACGCCATTTGGGATCTCGGTGATTAAGCCAGATGCAGTGTGCATCTCTCGCACGAAATCATTCATACCGGCGATCTCATCGGCGCTCGCCTTGATAACCAGGTCAACGCCTTCGCCAAGAATGTTCAATTGGGCATCAGTCACAAGAACGGCAATTTCGACCAGTACATCTTTATCTAGATCTAGGCCGGTCATCTCACAATCCACCCAAATTAGGTTGGGGGAGTCGTTCTTATTTGCCATGCAGGGAGCCTAAACCACCCAACGGGGATTTCACTATTCGTTCACCTTCTCGTAACCAAAGTTCTATCTAGGAAGGGTGAGTAGGCACCAATATGTGCCTGTGAGTTCAACTCAAATTCAGAAGGCGCCGCCGCCAGCCCCACGGGAGATTACAACCAAACCGCGAGCTTCTGACATTTTTTTCCGCGGCGTTCTGACAACAATGAGTATGTCATCTCTATTGATACTTACTTTAATTGGTTTATTCCTATCTTTCCGTGGTTACCAAGCATTTAAGACTCAGGGATTTCATTTTTTGACAGCATATGACTGGAACGCAAGTACCGATGCCGGACAAAAGGATGTCTTTGGTCTAGGTGCGATGATTATCGGAACGCTAATCATTTCCACAATTGCACTTCTAATCGGTGTGCCACTTTCGGTCTTGACCGCTCTGTTCTTAACTTTTTATGCACCAGAAAGAATCAAACGGGCGCTAACTACGCTCGTAGATTTAATGGCTTCATTTCCATCAATTCTCTTCGGCCTGTGGGGCTTTATTGTCTTGATGCCGATGGCGGAATATTGGGCGAAGTTAATTCATAAATATTTGGGTTGGATTCCAGTCTTCTCAGTTCCTCAGCCGGCATATACGCGCTCGCCATTTATTGCGGGAATTGTTTTAGCAATCATGATTATTCCAATCGTTACCTCGGTATCGCGTGAAATTTTCGGTCAAACACCACTAGATCGAATTCAAGCTGCATACGCACTGGGCGCAACTCGTTGGGCAATGATTAAAGCAGTGGTTCTTCCATTCGGCGCCAGCGGTGTTGTTGGTGGGGCGATGCTGGGACTTGGCCGCGCTCTTGGTGAGACCGTTGCCGTTTATTCGGTATTAAATATTGTATTTAAACCAAACTGGCAGGTGCTCTATGGCTTTGGTGGAAATATTGCATCGATGATCGTACAAAAGTGGGGCGAGGCTTCACTTTCAGAATCAAAGGCACTTCTTGCCGCTGGATTTGTTCTCTTTGTTATGACCTTACTCGTCAACCTCGGTGCGAACTTCATTGTTCGTCGCGCCATTAAGTCAGGTAAGTAATGACAACCTTAATTACTAATCCAAGAGTTGAACCGCGTAAGCCTTGGAAATCAACGCCAAAGCAAGAGCTACCAAATATTTTGATGCTGCTTTTGGCGGTAGTTGCGACTGTAGTAGTTGTTGCAGTAACTCCAATGAAGGGCAAACTCGCTTACGCCTTTTTATTCTTTATTTTCGGCACCACATTTCAAATGGCGCTCTCCTGGAAAAAGCGCGGGCGTGCGGCTGCAACAGATACCTTTGCGGGCGCTGTGATGATGACTGGCGGTTTCATTGTCTTCTTGCCAGTGGTCAGCCTTCTCTGGACCACAATCTCCAAGGGATTTAAGGGTCTTGGCTTACATATCTTTACGCAAACAATGGCGAGCACTTCATATAGCGATCCATTAAGCAAGGGCGGATTGCTCCACGCAATTATCGGAACGCTTTACCTAATCGTAATTGCGACCGTAATAAGCTTGCCGCTTTCTATTCTTACTGCACTTTATTTGACCGAAATCAAAGGACGTGCATCTGGCCTAATTCAATTCCTGGTTCAAGCGATGTCAGGTGTTCCATCGGTTGTTGCCGGTGTCTTTATCTACGCAGCAATTTTGCTTAGTACGCATTTGCGTGGCTCAACTTTTATCGGAGCTCTTCCTCTTGCAATCTTGATGATTCCAACCGTTACTAGAACCTCCCAAGAAGTTTTAAATCTAGTTCCTAATGAATTGCGCGAAGCTGGCCTTGCATTAGGCGCAACACAATGGAAGGCCGTTGCAACAATCGTGGTTCCGGCTGCTCGAAGTGGCTTAATCACGGCGGTAATCCTTGGCGTTGCTCGTATTGCGGGTGAGACTGCGCCGTTGCTCTTTACTCTGGGAACTACCGACAAAATTAACTGGAACCCTTTCGTTGGCGGGCAAAATGCGCTTCCATACTACGTGTGGAGTGGTCTACGCGATGGAACCGAAGGTGGCGTTCAGCGTGCGTGGACTGCAATTTTGGTTCTCCTCATTCTCGTTCTTTCTCTCTTCACAACTGCTCGCATATTTGGTAATCGAAAGGCGAAGCGATGAATTCAAATAATGATTTCGAAAAAAACGAAAATGATGGAGAAGATATGTCAACCAATACGGTTCACCAATCATCTGGGCTAGCTAACGTTGCGGCGAATCATGCGGCACAAAAGCAACCAGGCAACGCGCCACTTGGTTCCGGGCTCGAGGCTCGTGGGATTCATGCGTGGTTTGGCAAACATCATGCTCTTGAAAATGTCTCACTAGATTTTGCAGCCGGAACTGTGACAGCCCTGATTGGACCTTCTGGATGCGGTAAGTCAACATTTATTCGTACCTTAAATCGAATGCATGAATTTATTCCATCAGCAGCCATGGCTGGGGAAGTTCTTCTAGATGGCAAAGATATTTACGAAGCAGGTACCGATGTAACCAAGATTCGTTTGCAGATCGGAATGGTCTTTCAAAAACCAAATCCATTCCCATCAATGACAATTGGTGAGAACGTCCTTTCTGGTTTGAAGTTGGCTCAGATTAAGAGCCCCATTAATAAGGATGATCTGCTTGAAGAATGTTTAACTCGTTCTGGACTTTGGAGTGAGGTTAAAGATCGTCTAGGCGCTCATGCCGGTGGCCTATCTGGCGGGCAACAGCAACGTCTATGTATTGCTCGTTCCCTTGCGGTAAATCCAAAGGTCTTGCTGATGGATGAACCATGTTCCGCACTTGACCCAGGCTCAACCCTTCGCATCGAAGACACAATTGGGCAATTAGCTCAGACCATGACCATCATCATCGTTACCCACAATATGCAACAAGCGGCGCGCGTAAGTGATTACACCGCCTTCTTCCTTTCAGATGGTGGCCCAGGGCAACTTGTTGAAGTTGGGCCAACAAATGAGATGTTCTCCCGTCCGAAGGATGAGCGAACCGAGAACTATGTTTCGGGAAGATTTGGTTAATAACTAGCTATTTGGTTAACCAGTTGTTCACCCTACCTTTGGCATCCATTAAGCCCTAGTAAGTCTCTAGTTACCCGCCTTTCATAAAGTTCTTTCAAGTTCCCCAATTCGGTGTCCCTTATATGAAAGGTTTCAATGAAACTAAATCGCACACTTGCAGCTGTTGTATCAGTTGCATCAGCCGTAGTACTTGCTTTTTCCCCTAACGCACAAGCTGCTTCAACACTTGTAGTAGGCGGCGCATCATCAGTCGCTTCAATCGTTGGCGATTGCAAAGTTGCTTACACAGCAGCGACTGGCGATTCATTCGCATACGCTTCATCATCTTCAGGCCAAGGCCAAAAGGATATGGAAACCGCTAAGGATGATTACGCATACTCAGATTCTGCTCACACCACATCACAAAGCGGAACCGCTATCCCAGCATCAGAAATTCACATCCCAGCATGGGTATGGCCAATTGGAATTCAGTACCACAACTTCGGCAAGAAGACTCCAATTGCAATCTCAGCGACAAACCTTGCAAAGATTTTTGCTGGAAAGATTAAGAAGTGGAATGACCCAGCACTAGTTGCTGATAACAGCAAGACCTACACCCGCGACATCTTCCAAACCGACGGTAAGGGAAATGTTGTAAAGGGTGCAAACGGAAAGCCAGTTGTTATCAACACAGTAAAGGTTCCACAAAACCTAACACTTCCAAATCAACCAATCACTGTTATCTACCGCGCTGATTCATCAGGAACAACCGGCAACTTGACTGCTGCATTCCAAAAGATTGATCCAACAGACTGGACAGCTAATGGCAAGGTATTTAACTCACTTGCTGGTATCAAGGATGCAGTAACTGCAGATCCAATTCACTTCCAAGGTGCAAATGGTTCAGCTGGTGTTGCTCAACTTGCAGCTAAGACTCCTTACTCAATCACCTATGCTGAGACCAACTTTGCTGCGCTAAACAAGCTTGATCTAGCAAATGTAATCAATGCAAATGGCGATCTAGTTCAACCTGATAATGCAGCTGCATCAGCTCAGGTTTCATCTGCCGCAATTGCTGACAATGGAATCGTTACCTTGGATTACCTAAACAAGGCTGCTGGTACCTACCCATTCACAGTGGTTACATACGCACTTGCACTTACAAACTACGGCGATGCTACAAAGGCAGCCGCAGTAAAGAAGGCAATCCAATGGCACGCATTTAACTGCCCAAAGACTGCGCCAAACGATGGTTTCATTCAAATTGATGAGAACAGCGCTCTTGGCAAGAAGATCTCAGCACAAATCGCAAAGCTTGGAAAGTAATAACTTCTAAGTAAAGTTAGAGATAGGCCTCGCGAAAGCGGGGCCTATTTTTATTTGTGATCTGGCGCGCCTGGCAGGAATCGAACCTGCGACAACCCGCTTAGAAGGCGGGTGCTCTATCCGACTGAGCTACAGGCGCATTGCAACAGGTAACAGTCTACCGATCTGAACCGATAAGGTTTTCACATGGCTGAGTTTATTTACACGATGAAGAAGGCGCGCAAAGCGCATGGCGATAAGGTCATTCTCGATGATGTGACGTTGATGTTTTTGCCTGGTGCAAAGATCGGCGTCGTCGGTCCAAATGGCGCTGGTAAATCGACCGTTCTTCAAATCATGGCCGGACTGCAACAACCATCAAATGGTGAGGCGTATTTAACGCCCGGTTATTCAGTTGGAATTTTGTTACAAGAGCCTCCACTTAATGAAGAGAAGAATGTTTTAGAGAATGTGCAAGAAGGCGTTGCCGAAACCATGGGACTGCTAGCTCGCTTCAATCAGATTTCAGAAGAGATGGCTAACCCTGATGCCGACTACGACAAATTATTGGCAGAGATGGGAACACTTCAAGAACAACTTGATCATCGCAATGCCTGGGATCTAGATTCACAGTTAGAGCAAGCTATGGATGCACTTCGCTGCCCACCAGGTGATGCCGATGTGAAGGTCCTTTCTGGTGGCGAGCGTCGTCGTGTTGCGCTTTGTAAATTGTTACTTCAACAACCAGATTTACTTCTTCTCGACGAACCTACCAACCACTTGGATGCCGAATCAGTTCTCTGGCTGGAACAACACTTGAGTAAGTATCCGGGCACGGTTGTTGCGATCACCCACGATAGGTACTTCCTAGACAACGTCGCAGAATGGATTTTGGAACTCGATCGCGGTCGCGCTTTCCCATACGAGGGCAACTACTCGACCTACCTAGATACCAAGTCGACACGTTTAAAGATTGAAGGCCAGAAAGATGCCAAGCGAGCAAAGCGTTTAGCTGAAGAACTCGAATGGGTTCGCATGAATGCTAAGGGTCGCCAAGTTAAGTCAAAGGCGCGTCTTGCTCGATATGAAGAGATGGCAGCCGAGGCTGAGAAGACTCGCAAGCTAGATTTCGAAGAGATTCAAATTCCAATGGGACCTCGCCTCGGAAATGTGGTAGTTGAAGTTGATCACTTGAAGAAAGGCTTCGGGGATCGATTGCTAATAGATGATCTCTCCTTCACCTTGCCACGAAATGGAATTGTTGGAGTTATCGGACCAAACGGTGCTGGTAAGACCACGCTATTTAAAACGATTCTCGGCATGGAACAACCTGATTCTGGATCTGTAAAGATTGGTGAGACGGTAAAGATTTCTTATGTCGATCAATCTCGTGGTGGAATCGATCCCAAGAAATCTCTCTGGGAAGTTGTTTCAGATGGCCTTGATTTCATAAAGGTAGGTAATGTGGAGATGCCTTCTCGTGCCTATGTTTCAGCTTTTGGATTTAAAGGTCCAGATCAACAAAAGCCGGCCGGAGTTCTCTCTGGTGGCGAGCGCAATCGTTTAAATCTAGCCCTGACGCTAAAAATGGGTGGAAATTTATTGCTCCTGGATGAACCAACAAATGACCTCGATGTTGAGACCTTGGGTTCACTTGAAAATGCACTTCTGGAATTTCCTGGCTGCGCGGTAGTTATCTCTCACGATCGCTGGTTCTTGGATAGAACCGCAACTCATATCTTGGCCTACGAAGGTGATTCACAATGGTTCTGGTTTGAAGGAAACTTCGAAGCCTACGAAGAGAACAAGATTGCCCGACTTGGCGCAGATGCCGCACGTCCGCACCGTGTTACTTATCGGAAACTAACTCGTTAATGCGTTGGCACGGAAAGCAGTTCATCAGGTGGGATGACCTTGATGCCTTTGGCCATGTCAATAACGCGAAGTACCTAGTCTTTGTTCAAGAAGCTCGAGTAGATCTATTTTGGAAAGAACGGATTGAAAAGGGCTTAAAGCCAGTCTTTGATGACATGGTTGTGGCTCGTGCAGAGGTTGATTACAAGATTCCAATCACAAAGACTAATCATGATTATCAGATTTCAATTTGGGTTTCAAAAATCGGGGGAGCGGCCTTTGATCTTGAATATGAGATTTCATCAAGTGAAGGTATCCATGCTCGGTTAAAAACCGTTCAGGTGGCGGTAGATCTAGAAACTAAGAAATCTCGTCGGCTAACTGAAGAAGAGCGAGCGATTTTGATGGAGTACTTTGAAGAATAGAGTTCGCACACTACATCCGGCATGGTTTGCCTTCGGCATAACATTCTTAACTTTAATCGCGACCGCGGGCTATCGCTCTGCGCCTTCAGTTCTGATAATTCCATTAGAGCAGGCATTTGGTTGGTCTCGTGATTCGATCTCACTTGCGATCTCCATAAATGTACTTCTTTTTGGGTTAACCGCACCCTTTGCTGCTGCGCTCATGGAACGCTTTGGTATTCGCAAGGTGGTCATGACCGCGTTAACAACAGTCGGAACTGGCGCACTTGCAACAATTTGGATGACCAAGCCATGGCACTTAGTTGCGCTTTGGGGAGTTGTTGTAGGCATCGGAACTGGTTCGATGGCTCTTGTCTTTGCCGCCTCTGTTGCTAATCGCTGGTTCATTAAGCGAAAAGGAATTGTGGTCGGGGCGCTAACCGCAGCTACCGCAACCGGACAATTAATTTTTCTTCCAACTTTTGCCCGAATAGCAACGCATCATGGTTGGAAATCGGTCTCCATAACTGTGGCAGTTGCGGCATTTGTAATGGTGCCATTGATTTTTATATTCCTAAAAGAACGACCATCGGCAATCGGCATCAAGCCATATGGCGCTTCCGATGATTGGAATGAACCGGCCCACATAAAACGCAATGCGGCAAAGGAAGCGATAAATTCATTATTCGAAGGAACTAAGCACCGCGATTTCTGGTTGCTGGTTGGCTCATTCTTTGTCTGTGGTCTTTCAACAAGTGGCTTGATCGGAACTCACTTCATCCCGGCAGCTCATGATCATGGCCTACCGGAAACAACTGCGGCAAGCCTTCTAGCGCTAATCGGAGTCTTCGATGTAATCGGAACAATTTTCTCTGGCTACTTAACTGACCGGATTGATCCAAAGAAGTTGCTCTTTTGCTATTACTTCTTCCGCGGTCTTTCACTATTTTTATTGCCATCAATTCTCTTCTCAACCATTCACGCCTCGACCCTCGTATTTGTAATCTTCTATGGTCTTGATTGGGTCGCAACAGTTCCGCCAACCGTGGTTCTTTGTCGCACTGTCCTTGGACCCGAACGTGGCACAGTCATTTATGGCTGGGTCTTTGCGGCCCATCAAATAGGTGGTTCGATCGCAGTTTATGCTGCGGCCTTGGCGCATACGCATTTTGGAAATTACGCACTCTCCTTTTACATAACTGGAATTCTTTGCGTAATTACCTCTTACTTTGTCCTTCAGATTGGTAAGAAGGAAAATGTCCGAGCCTAGTTTCTACGAACGAATGGGTGGCGCCCCAACTTTTGAAACCCTTGTTAAGCTCTTTTATCTGCAAGTTAAATCAAGCGCTGTTCTAGCGCCAATGTATCCAGAAGAGGATATGGCTGGGGCGGAAGAGCGACTTCGCTTATTTCTAGAACAATATTGGGGCGGTCCAACTACATATTCCGATACTCGCGGCCATCCAAGACTTCGAATGCGTCATGCGCCATTTCAAATCGGGCAAGTGGAACACGATGCCTGGCTGCAATGCATGCATGCGGCAGTCATTGATTTAGAGATCGCCGAAGATTTAAAGGAAGAGCTCTGGACTTACTTTCAATACGCAGCTCATTCAATGATAAATCAGCCGAGTGCTTAGCGCTTTGGTTGCGATTTATTTCCAAGCTTTAAGATCTCACCATTACGTAAATACCAGAGAGTTCCATCTACAGATCTAACGGTAGTAATTCGAAGTCCGACAGATTCGACAACTCCCTTAACTTCCATCAGTTCTACTTCGTCACCAACTCCATACTGATCTTCAACCAACATAAAAATTCCAGATAATAAGTCGCGCACTAAAGTTTGGGCGCCAAGTCCGAGTGCAACACCGAGGACACCGGCTGAGGCAACGATCGGTCCGAGATTTAATCCAAATTCACTTAGGACCATGGTCAGTGCAATCAACCAGATCGTTCCGTTAAGTGTTGATTTCAATACCGAGCCGGCAGTTTTGGCACGTTCGCGTTGTCGTTCTAGGCCACGCTTTGGCCCCGGAACAAAATCGGCTTCCGCCACTCGGTTCATGGCGCGGCTAATTCCGCGACCACCCAACTTCTGCATTATTAGCGCAACGGCCAGAATCACCAGGATATGTAGCGGGGCTCCGGCAAACCAGGAATAGAAATTATGAAGGCGTTCGCTGAAGGTCATAGACGCAGAATAAACCTTCCATTAACCATAAATGCGAGATTTTTTTAGGAAGTTAGTGCAGTATTTACCCAACAACGCGAGCCACGCGTTGGATCCAAGGGAGCAAGTTCAGTGTCACAAACATTGGTCCTGAACGCCACCTACGAGCCACTAGGTGTCGTCTCAGATAGGCGAGCGTTGATCCTCGTCTTAAATCAACGTGCCTCGATTATCGAAGAGTCAGAAACCGTGTTGCATTACTCCGGTGGTGAAATCACTCTGCCAGCCGTCATTAAATTAACTAGATTTGTAAAGATCCCTTATCGCCACGCGATTCCACTTTCTCGCCGTGCTTTGTTTGCCCGCGATGGCGGCCGCTGTGTTTATTGCCAGGCACCAGCAACTTCGATCGACCATGTAATTCCGCGAAGCCGTGGTGGTAGTCATACTTGGGAGAATGTTGTTTCAGCTTGCCATAAGTGCAATCACTCAAAGGCTGATCGGACGTTAAAAGAAATTGGTTGGAAACTTAGAACCCTGCCGCGCGAACCTGCCGGTGCTGCTTGGCGCATTCTAGGTACAGGTAAGCCAAATCCGAGATGGATCTCATACTTGCAACCATTCGGCGGGGATACCGGCCAAATCGCTGTGGCAAGCGCTTAATCAAATTTCCAATAGAATTCCAACATGTCATTAGTACACTCATTTGTTTCTGGATTCCACCAAGTTAATCAAGAGCCAGGTGCAAACCCAGGCAGCGCACTAAAGCCGTTAACCGCAATTCTTTATTTTGTAGGAGCTCCAGTAGCGCTATTCCTCGTTATCGCAGGCGTTGTTGCACTCCTCTCAACCAAAAAGAATTCAACTAACCGCTAAATACTTAGGCGTCTATAGCTTGTGCTTTCAGAGCCCGAGCTAGCGCATCTCTTGATTCAGATACCAAACGAATCAGACCACTTGCTGCATCGGTATTAGCAGCTAACCAATTCACTGTCTTTGCGAGAGTCTCTTGGTTGGTGCTGTAAATCGGATAGCAAAGTTCTACGTAAGAACTGGAAATGTCGTAAGACTTCTTGCCCCACATATCTAGAAGCAATTCGAAGTACTTATCAACATAGGGAGCGAGTAGATCACGCTGTGAAGCGCGCATAAATCCGCGCAAGGTAGATTCCCGAATCGAACTCGTCAGATCCTCTTTGGTAATCGCGTTCCAAGCCGCAGCCTTAGCTTCTGGGTTGCGAAGCGCTGCAACACCATGCGCATGACCCATTTGGCCGTTGATTGTATTGTCGCGATTTAATTCCGCATCAAGTTCGCTGCGAGTAAAGATACCGCGATCAACTAATGCGTTTACAAAAGTCCAACGAAGGTCGGCATCAATCTTTAGCCCAGCTAATTTGCCATCAAGAAGATCCTTAATTCGATTTACTTGAGATGGAGTTGCGGCAAGAGAGGTAAATGCTCGAGCGAATTGAAGTTGGTGATCACTACCCGGGGTAGCGCTATCCAACATTTTCTCAAGCGCGCTAGCTACCTTCTCGCGATGCGCATCGCGTTTAGCCGGCGCTGAATAAAGTTCTACGGCAGTTGCCAATTGGGTCTCGATAGTTGTCACAACTGTAATGTTGGTTTCACTTGGCAAACCGGCAATTGCAATATCGATAAAGTCTGAAGCGCTAAGTTCAGCATCGCGCAACATATCCCAGGAGATTGCCCAGCAAAGAGCGCGGGTCAGGCTGCCCTTGATATCACCGAGATGTGATTTCAGCGTTGCAATTGAACGATCATCCAATCGGATCTTTGCATATGAAAGATCGCGATCATTAATAAGTAGTAAATCGCCAACCTTCTCGCCAGCTAGTTCTGCCACATTTGTTGTAGCACCAGTCACATCTAGTTCTGCGCTCTTACGAAGTACAACTTCATTATTTATAACATCATAGATGCCGACCGCTAAGCGGTGTGGGCGAAGTTCCTTCGAACCGTTTGGAACCAATGGCGCTTCTTGCGTAATCTCGATTGACTTATAAGTATCACCGGAGATTTCCAACTTTGGACGCAATACATTTACACCCGCGGTCTCTAGCCAGGTCGATACCCATGGTTTTAGATCGCGACCACTGGTTGCTTCAAGTTCAACCAGCAAATCGTTAAGAGTTGTATTTTTAAAGGCATGTTTTGCAAAGTACTTCTTGAGTCCGTTGATGAAATTATCTCGACCGACGTGTGCAACTAGTTGCTGAAGGACTGAGGCGCCCTTTGCATATGTGATTCCATCGAAATTCGCATTAACGGTCTCGATATCGATCATATCTGAGGCAATTGGGTGGGTAGAGGAGAGTTGATCTTGGCGATAGGCCCAATTCTTGCGACCAGAATTAAAGCCAACCCAAGCATCGGTAAAGCGAGTTCCTTCTGCGCAAGCCAAATGTGAGGACCATTCAGCAAATGATTCATTTAACCAAAGGTCATCCCACCATTGCATCGTGACCATGTTGCCAAACCACATGTGTGCCATTTCGTGCAAAATTGTGTTGGCACGCTGTTCGTACATTCGCTCAGTTACCTTGCTGCGAAATACCAGAAGATTTTCTAGGAAGGTTACAGCGCCAGAGTTCTCCATCGCGCCCCAGTTAAAGTCAACAACGGCAATCTGATCATATTTCTCAAATGGATAGGCCAGTCCAAATACTTTTTCGAAGTAAGAAAATCCTTGCTTGGTAACTTCAAAGATATTTTCTGGATCAAGGGAATCCGACAATGATTTACGGCAGTAGATTCCAAGTGGGACTGTCTTCTCACCTTGGTACTCATCGTGAACGTGATAATAAGGGCCGGCAATTAGCGCGGTGATGTAGGTAGAAATTCTTGGAGTTGGGAGGAATTCCCAGACGCTCTTTGCATCACCAATCTCATTTTTAACCTTGACTGGCGAGTTGGAGATTACCTCCCAATAAGTTGGGGCGGTAACGGTCAATTGAAAAGTAGCCTTCAAATCCGGTTGATCAAAGCACGGATACATCTTTCGAATGTAGGCAGTTTCACCTTGAGAATAAAGGTAAACCTCGTTATCGGCTGGGTCGATGGAATATTGAAGTCCTTCGCCAGTCTTTGAATAAATTCCTTCGATCTCGATTACGAGTTCATTTTCGGCAGCTAAATTCTTTAGAAATAAACTCTCACCATCGTAATTTGAAGTATCAACTGCGGCACCATTTAGAGTCGCGGAAATAATCCGCTTACCAACTGCATCTATGAAGGTCTCCGAGCCCGGCTTGTTGCACGAAAACTTAACCGCGCTTTTGACCAAGAAGAACTCTGCTCCTTGGCAGACATCGATGCTTACTTCATAACTTGCGACAGAAAGTAGTGCGCTACGTGAGCGGGCTTCATCTCTTGAGATATTTAATCCAGGCATGAGCCAACTCTATCCAGCCTTACGTAAGATGCGCATATGAGCGAGCAACCTTCCGACCGACCAGCTAATCGCTCCTTTCGCCTACGAGGTACTCGAATCACGCAGGCTCAGCAAAATGCAACCGATCTTTATTGGGGTGATTTTGGGGTACCGGTAGTTGGCCAAATAGTTCCGAGCCAACTTTTGCCAAACTATGAAACTTTAATCATGGAGATCGGAACTGGAATGGGGGAGGCGACGGCAGAGATTGCGCGGATCTCACCTGATATCGGTTTTCTAGCCGTTGAAGTTCATCTCCCTGGAATTGGATCATTACTTGCTCGCATCAATGAAATACAACTTAAGAACTTACGATTAATAAATGAAGATGCCAGATTGATTATGACCGAGCACATGCCAGATGAATGTTTAGATGCAATACATTTATATTTTCCAGATCCCTGGCCCAAGAAGAAGCATTGGAAGCGAAGAATCATCCAGGATGATTTCTTAGAGATCATTTGGCGCAACCTCAAGCCTGGTGGATATATACATATTGCAACCGATTGGGTGCCTTATGCAGATTGGATTAAAGATACTTTTGCTAGATCACCTAAATTTACCGGCGGTGAAATTCCCAAACCTGACTTTCGCCCACTTACAAGATTTGAGGGAAAGGGAATCGGCAAAGGCCACAAAGTTGCCGATCTTAAATACTTTAAAAAGAACTAGATCTTTCCAGTCTCTTCATACTTAGAAAGTAAGTTAATTCGGCGCAGATGTCTTTCATCTCCTGGAAATGGCGTGGCAATAAAGGTGTCAACTAACTCCAAGCAGAATTCTTCAGTGTGCATCCGGCCACCGATTGAAATGACATTCGCATTGTTATGTTCGCGGGCCAATACAGCGGTCTCTTTGCTCCAGACTAAGGCAGAGCGAATTCCCTTTACTTTATTAGCGGCGATTTGTTCGCCATTGCCCGAACCACCTAGAACTATGCCAAGTGATTCTGGATCTTTGGCGACTGCTTCAGCGGCAGGAATACAAAAGACCGGGTAATCATCTAGTGGATCAAAGGTATGTGGACCGTGGTCGACTACTTCATGACCTTGTCCTTGAAGGTGCGCGACGATCTTGCCTTTGAAATCTAAACCTGCGTGATCACTTCCGATATGGATTCTCATTTGTAAATCTTATTGAAAATAATAAAAAAAGTAAGGCCCTTGGTCGATTCCGACTTATTAAGTCAGAGAACCAAAGGCCTTACCGCCTTACACACCTCTAGGAGTAGGTGTTAAGCCTTCTTAACTGTTGGCTTCTTGTAAGCACTGGTTGTCGCGGTTGATGTAGGAGCAGGAATCTTTGGAGCTCCGCCCATCATTCCGTGACCGCCATCAGGGCCATGTCCAGTGTTATTAACTTCCTTGGTAACCAAAGTAGTTAGGTTTGCCTTCATTGTGGTTGCCTGTGCTGAAGTTAGTTTGCCAGCCGTAACAGCAGCATCAATTTGAGTGCTGTCGTAATTTACAAGTGCGGTAATCAAAGCGGCAGTCTTGGTACCAGCAATAGTTGCTAGTGACTTTCCTGCTTGACGAGCTGTTTGTAGATCAGCTGCTGTGATTCCAAGAGTTGAAGTAATGATTGCCTGACGAGCAGCTGTATTCATTCCGAAGCCACCCATAAATCCGCCGCGTCCATCCTTATCGCCCTTCATGCCACCAATTGATGGTGCACCTGAAGCAAGTGGAGTTGGGGCAGCGGCAGTAAGTGCTGCAGTGATTGCATCTGCCTGCGCTTGAGTGATTGTTCCCTTTGTTACAAGAGAAGAAAGTACTGTTGAAACTTGTGGTGGAACACCTGGTAGGTGACCGGCATCAGCAGATGCTGCTGAAACGGTTCCAAGTGTCATTGCAGTTGCAATTAGAACTGCAGATATTTTCTTATTAAACATTTATCTCCCTTTTAGAATCTGACTTTCGCCAGCTTCACTCGGTTATTTCCTAGATGTCCTCACATCTAGCTGAGGGCTATATAACGCCCCAATGCTTAGGAGAGTAACCATTTAACCTGAGCGTAAGGTGAGAGTTTTTACCCCTTCAAGCGGGGGCTGCCTTCGCGGAGGCAATTGTCCTCTCCAACATGGTGAAATTACTAGGAGTAATTTCATATCTTTTCAGCCTAAGAAAGCGAAGGCTTGCCAAGCATGGCCACAATAATGTGGCCCCTTACCCCTGATGGGGTGGTAAACAAGATGGGTACGAAATCACCAAAGTCTTTAAAAGCTCTAATTATTAAAGTTCTAACTATTTCACTTGTAATAATCACAACAACGCAAGGAACTACCTACGCTGCAACTAAAAGCATAATTAATAAAACTGGCCGAATAACCGCCAATGTTTCAAACACCATTCTCAATGGAAAAGGTGTGCCACCTGCGACATTGGGTATCGATGGAGATTTCTACATCGACAAAGTTTCTTTAAATTTGTACGGGCCAAAAATAAATGGTCATTGGCCGATACCAACTTCACTTCGCGGACCTGTTGGTCCCGCAGGTCCATCTGGTCTTGATGGTAAAGATGGTGCAAAAGGTGTTGCCGCAACTGGCGCTTCAACAGTTGGACCGAAAGGCGATACCGGTCCGGCAGGTCCGGCCGGATCATCTGGCGCACCAGGTGCAACAGGTCCCACTGGTCCCGCAGGTCCAACTGGACCAACAGGTCCTTCCGGAAGTGGTGGGGGAACTCCTGGTCCAACAGGAGCAACAGGAGCAACCGGAGCAACAGGACCGAAAGGTGACACCGGTACTGCAGGAACAAATGGAAGTGCTGGAGCAACCGGCGCAGCCGGACCGTCTCAAATTGTTAGCGGAACTTTGGTTTTTCCTGCAATCACAGGAGTAGCAAATGGAACCGCAAGTTTAACTTTCGGCAATTTCGCGGCTGGAAAAAGTTATGTCGTTCAAATTTTTATTCATGGAGCAACGGATGACGGCGCTTTCAAAACGCTTAAATTCTCGACTACCGACGGCGCTTTAGGATCACCGCCTCCAACAAATTACGTTGTTGTTGATGGATTGGCCAAACGAGGAACTACATACGATTCAGAAAATGGAATTTCTGCACAAGTCATAATTGATGGATCAGCTGTCGCAAGTTCGCATCAATTAACTGCAGTAGTTTTGTGTGCTGAAAACGTGCCATCTCCGGGATTAATCATGACTGGAAGTTACAGCGCAACGATAGTGGGCTCAGTGGCCTGATAAATATGGAGCGGGTGACCGGGATCGAACCGGCATGGCCAGCTTGGAAGGCTGGGGCTCTACCATTGAGCTACACCCG
>CAILSO010000047.1 GCA_903836945.1 uncultured Actinomycetes bacterium
GCAATGAAGAGGCGCCACCATTTAAGGCAAGTGCCATTTGCGCGCCGAAATAGATATTGCACGGTAGCCAAGGTGAGTATTGATACTTGATCGCCTTGGATTCTTTGACTTTGTCTGAGGCCAGAGCAAATTTGACATTAGCAGATGTGAACTGTGCTCCCACGAATACAACGGCTAAAACCATGGCGCCAGATAGTGCCTTGATAGGAAGCGTAAATTCCTTTGGAATTGAATATGTACTTGCTCGGCCAATCACGTAACCTGCAAGCGCCCAGAAGACGAACTTGTTCGGCAAGGTTATGGGGCTAATCAACGAGTTAGTGAAGTAAACAAAGAAAAATAAGCTAAATACCAGATATCTCCGCTTTGATTCCTGCTCTTCACCGCAGAGGACGACCAATGACTTTATTAGAACTACTATCAAAACGATAAAAGCGATGACCGCAAAGATTCCAAGCGTGGCCATCGATTGCACCATTGCTGAATGGGCATCATTTGAAATCACTGATTCAGTCTTTTTGACTGAAGAGAGTGAACGATACTTTTCATAGTAATAGCCATAGTTATCTGGCCCTACACCAAACCAAAGATTATGGAAGAACATTGCACCGCCGCTGAACCAGAAATCAGAGCGAATGGTTACATTTACATCGCCGGCAACTCCCGGAATTGGAAGTCTGGCAATTGGTACTAAATAAATAATTTCACACCAAAGCAAAGTGGCAAAGGTAAAGAAGGAGGCCCAAATATTTCGGCTAAGTGCGGGCTTTGGGATTCTTTTTCGTAATTTATATCCGCCAAGGGCAATGGCGATCAAAATAAAGTCGAGTAAGCCTTGCTTGGCCCCAATGCGAATCATCAGGAAAATGGAAACCAACCCCAGCACAATTAATCCATACCTTTTAAGCTTTGGATTTAGATCGATCAGCACAAATAAAAGGAATGTCGTGCCGAGCCAAGCTGAAAGGAAATCAAGATTTCCTAAGGTGCTACCAACTCCCCCACCGGTTGGAAGCGTGATCACCTTTAGATCCTGAAGCAGACCAAGTAGATCTAGAAGCACGACGCCTACCAACATGACCTTTAACGTCTTATCAAACTCTTCTTTTGAAAACCTGGAAAAATAAATAGCGATTATTACAAGAGCGAAAAGTGAAACTAGCCCCGTATAACGTCCCGTGTCACCTGTCAGGCCAGTTATTAGATTTCCGCTGAAGGCCCAAGAGATGATGGCAAAAAGTAAAAGTGCGCTTCCACTTACAAGAGCTCCGAGCGAAAGTGAAATCTTGCGCTTAGAGAAAACCATTCGCGCGCAAAGCGCTGCAGCACTTACAGATAAGGCAATAAATTCTGGGGCAGCATTCCGATCAAAGAGCCCTTTAAATAATCCCCCTGGTAAATAAACCAGTGAGGTAAAGATAAAGAGCGCACCTGCAAGCATGTGAGAAGCATTCCAAGAGATCGGCCTTGCCTCTTGCGAAGCCACTTAATAGTGTGTCCCCCATTATGGCTACAACTCTGACCCCTATTCGAAGTCGACCGTTACCTAGCCTTGATTTCGTGGATGAGAAATTAGGGATCGTTCTAGTTGAAGATCATCCCCTTTACCGAGAGGGTCTAAAGACCTTCATCAAAACCTCCTTTCCTACCGCGACTCTGCAATACGAGGGTGCCGATGTAAACGAAGCTAAAGCTGCCTGCGAAAAGAAGAAAGTTTCAATCGCAATCGTTGACCTTCACCTTGGCGATGGACGATCACCAAGTGAGATCGTTAGCCTGTTTACATCCATCAAAATACCGGTGCTGGTTATCTCAGCATTAAGTAATTTCGAATCAGTTAAGACTGCTTTCTCAATGGGCGCCAAAGGTTTTGTCTCAAAAGATTCTGCAACCGAAGAGCTAAAGAAAGCCATTAAAGCAGTTGCACAAGGCAGCGAATGGATCTCGCCTGTAATGAGTCAGGCAATCGCATTTGATAAAAAGACCTCAGATGAACTTTCCAACCAGGAGCGAAAAGCTCTGGTTTTGTATGCCTCTGGCTTGAAACTAGATGCAGTCGCCAGACGTATGGGCGTTGCACCGAGCACTGTTAAGCAATATATCGAGCGCGCAAAGATGAAATACCGCGTTGCTGGTAAACCTATTAGAACTAAAACCGATATGTATCGCACACTTCGCGATGAGGGACTAGTTGAATAAAGGTTTTAGGATCTTTCCAAGGTAAGGCAGTACTAAGAAACTCTTCCCAACTATCGTATTTGGGTTCACTAAAACCATTCCCTGGGTTGTGGAGAGTCCCACAGATTGAGCGCCAAAACTAGTCGAAGCTCCAAGTACAACTTTCCGAACTCCATCTACCTTTGAAGATGAGACCAATGCAACTTTATTCTCAACAGCAGTTGAACGCTTGTAGAAGACCAGTGAATCGCTGACTTTTCCAAAGGAGGTCTGAGCTCCATCAGTTGGTACCGTCACCGAAACTCCCAAAACATTTAAAACAACGCTAAAGATAGAAAAGACGGCAAAAACCGTAAATAGACCTTTGCCAAAGTTTTTAATGCGGCTAGATTCCTTTGAACTTTCATTTATCGACGATGTATCTCGTTCTGTCGAAAGACTCCCGACTCCTAGATAAGAATCGTGGTGAGCTGTCGTGACTTTCTCCGGAGCCATTATCTGACTTAGTTCTTGTGAAGCAATAAGAGGTTCTGAATTTTCAATCGCTTGAGATTCACGAATACGACGCTTTTTTAAACCAGGACCATCAGCTGTAAGTAAGAACCTATTGGCAGAATCATCTGGGCGCCCAACACCTTGCCAAGTAGCAACCTCAACAACGGTTCCAGGTGGTAATTCACCAAGTATCAATTGATGACCTTCAGGCAGTTCGACGGAAGCAGCAAACCCATCGATCGCCTTTTCTGGCTTCGACTCTGGCTTCTTCTCGATATCTGACATTTCGCTCCTTGAAATTCTTGGCCCAATATACGGCTTGGATTTTTACCATGCGACTTTGCGATTAAATTGCATGTAGTCCAAATAGAGGTCACCAAACAATGGCTTCCGGATGGTCGAATTCAAATCTAGTTGGCATTCTCTACGCGTGATGAAAGAACTTGTTCGAGCAAAGCTCCAAAAAGTTTCCTGGTCACTATTTTTCGTTTTACTTCTATCTTCACTTTCGGCAATAACTTCTGCGCCAGTTGCGCGCGCTGATGTATGTGCCCCGAGTTCCACTACTACAAATGGTTTAACAACAGATAGCTTTACAGCGACTGGAACTTGCACATACACAATTCCTGATGGAGTTTCATTTATGGACGTGTTGTTGGTGGGAGGTGGTGGGTCTGGCGGAAGTTATGGTGGAGGCGGTGGTGGAGGCGGTGGTGTTTTATATAGAACTTCTTATTCAGTTTCGCCAGGCTCTCAAATAAACCTAACAGTTGGATCGGGTGGTACTGCCCCATCAAATGGATCATCTAGTGGAACAAACGGAAGTGATACGACCTTTGATTCACTTACGGCGTCAGGTGGAGGAGGTGGAGGTGCGGGTGGCACTGGTTCTGCTTCCGCAGGATTGTCAGGTGCAAGTGGTGGCGGTGGAGGAGTCTCAACCAATGCATCAGTTGGAGCTGCTGGGCAGAACACTTTTAATGTAATAAACGACCCAACTAGGTACGGAAATTTGGGAGGAAGTGGCGGTTACTCTAGTTCAACCTACAACGTCGGTGGTGGTGGTGGTGGTGCTGGCGGTGGTGGACAGAATGGCTACTACAGCCAAAACTCAGGAAACAATTCCGGCGTGGGGGGAATTGGAGTTACATTCTTTGGAATTCAGTATGGGTGTGGAGGTGGAGGTGGGGCAAATACTTCTTCTGCAACAACAATTAGAAATAAAAATAGTGCAGGAGTTTTTGGAAACAACTCATCAAATGCCCTTAAGGCTGGATGTGCGAACTCGGGCGATGGAGGAAGTCTTAACACATCAAGTGCTAACGCAGCTGCAAATACAGGCGGCGGCGGCGGTGGCGGTGGTGGTGGTGCTTCTTATTTAAATCCAGGAAATGGCGGATCTGGATTAGTAATTCTTCAATACCCAGCAGCAAACTCTTCTTGCTCTGTTGCTTCGGCAAATTCAAACGGATTTACTTACGACACAATTACATCCACATCTTTGTGTAACTTGACGGTCCCTGCGGGAGTCACACAAATTTCAGTTTTTGCAGTTGGTGGGGGTGGTGGAGGTGGCCAAGATTCCGGAGCCGGTGGAGGTGGAGGTGGAGGTGCCTACGCATCGAACATAACTGTGACTCCTGGCGCGTTTCTTTACGTTCACCTTGGCACAGGAGGTTCTGCTGGAAGCA
Organism: uncultured Actinomycetes bacterium; assembly: GCA_903836945.1. Lineage (GTDB taxonomy): Bacteria > Actinomycetota > Actinomycetes > Nanopelagicales > Nanopelagicaceae > AAA044-D11. The sequence continues at coordinate 4,365 of CAILSO010000047.1, forward strand.
ATCCAACTTGGTTAACTGGAACACCAATTTCCTATGATGGACTTCCAGGTTTTTCTTCTACGGTTGTAATTGATACTAGAACTATTTCCGCTAGCGGTGGTGGTGGTGGTGGTGCTTGTAGGTATGTCAACCCTTATTGCGGATTAACTTCCACTTCAGGCTTAGGTGCAAACCATGGAGGTTATGGTGGAGTTGGAACTGCAAGCGGATTAACTCTCACAACTTCCTGGGGAAGTGCGGACTTGACTGGAGTTAACCATGGACAAAATGGTTTTTGCTATGCATACGATTCAAGCGGCCGTCAGTATGGTTCGGGTCAGCCTGGCGGCAATCCTGGCTGTCAAAATGCATATAACTCCGCAGGAGCGGGATTCGCTGACCCATTCTTCTCACGCACCTACGGTGTAGGTGGAACTGGCTCGGGAGGCGCTGATGCTTCTGCTAATACTGGAAAGGGAGGAAATGGAGGAGATTCAAATAGCCGGCTTGGTGGAAACGGCGGTTCCGGAATAGTTGTTTTGAAATTTGCAACTCCAGATGCATCACGCCAAGGATTAAACTGGACGATCAACGGTGCGTTTGTTGGATACTCCGCATCTTGTACAACCGGGAAATACACACAAACTGTTTGGGCTGGTCCATCAGGTAATTTCGCAATCGCAAAATTCACTGCGCCAAATCAAACCAGTACAAATGCAAGTTGCAGCTTCACTGTTCCAAATAACGTTGACACAATTACTTACTTAGTAGTTGGTGGCGGCGGCGGTGGTGGATATGACGGTGGTGGTGGTGGTGGTGGTGGTACCGTACTAACTTCAACCGTTGGAGTTAACCATGGTGAAACCTTTACCGTAACCGTGGGGCATGGTGGCACTGGAGGAACTAGTTACATAAATTTATCTGGTTGTAATGATCCGGGTGGTGGAGCAGGAAACAATGGTAATTCGGGTGAAACGTCAACCATTACATCTTCTAGAACAAAAGTAAATGCTTTTGGTGGCGGTGGCGGTGGCGGTAGATGTCGCGCGGCTCCTGCAGTCCCGGGGAACACTGGCGGAAATGGGCATTTATCAAACTCTTACTATTATTCTGTCGAAACTAGCGCGCCAACAACAAATGGTACGAACTCAACCGGTACCGGAAATCGCGGTGGTAGCGCTTCTGTAATTAGTAGTGGTGGCGGTGGTGCATCTGGCGGAGCCGGTGGAAACGCAACCACGACTAATTTTTCATCCTCATTCGGTGGTACTGCAGATCATGAATTCGCGAATACTCCACTAGAAGGTTATTACGGAGGTGGAGGTGCCGGTGCAACATATTGTCGGAGAACACAGCCGCCCGGTGATACCAATACAACTTCAGACAGTGGAGCTTGTGCATCTTTTAATAGCGTTGGTGGAGATTTTATTCGTCCATCTGGTGGTGGATCAGGTGGAAATGGTGGTGATGGTTCGGGTGCAGCAACAGCAAACACAACTCCCGATAATGGTGGCGGTGGCGCCGGCGGAGGGGGTTACTCAACAATTAATGGCGCTAATGGGTCAGCCGGCGTTGTAATCATTGAATATGCAATTTCCGTTGCGTCAAATGAAAATACGGTACAAATAACTAGATATGCGCAAGCAGTTACAGGGTCATTGACCGACACCACAACTGTTGGAATCTCGTTTGCGACTCTTGATGACACCGCGGGAAGTTGTGGAACTTTTGCAGCAGTATCTGGGTTTACTGCAATTCCTAATGACTATCAGAACTCATCTAGCTTGAGTATTGGAAATTTGAGTTCGCCAACAAGCAACTCACTTGCGAGAGGATTTTGCTATCAATTTACGCAAGATTCTTCTACTGTTGCGGGGTTGACTGCACCTTCTGATGGCGGAGGTGTGATGACAAACCTAACTTCTCCGGTAATTATTATTCCAAAACGCGCAGTAATTCACTGGCCAAGTTCTATTCCGCTCGATCCCCGAGCAACTAATTTTCTCCTACCGAGTCCTGGATCAATAACGGGCGCGGCAAACGCCCAATTTTGTTTTTACGAGAACAATGGGACAACTAAGTCATCTTCGCTTGGAACTCCTATCGCAACCCAAACTTTAAAATTTACAAGCACTAAGAATTTAAATCATGGCATTGACTTGTCTACGCAAACAAGCTCAATTCCATATAGCTTCTGGGATTCGGCAACAAATGCCACGGTAGACATTTCCAAACTTCAGGTTTCACTAAAGACTGGACTTCGAATCACTTCGAATAAAAATATCTTGGTTCGATGGGTTCCATACGTTCCTCACTTCACCTCTGATTGCAACGGTGGAACAACAATTGGCAATCTGAACGTAACGTCTGCTGAAGTGGCAGTTATCAATACAAAGCGAATTACCCTGACGATGACCAAGACGACCGGCAAGAATGGTGAACTAAAACTCAAACACGGTTAACGAATAAATGGGTGATCCCCCTTTATGGGACAGCCCTGACCTACAAATGACCTCTCCCCTTTGGCAACCTAGCCCCTACACGAAGGGGCGATATGTCAGACATTGCGATCGATCTAGGGACTGCAAATACCTTGATTCATGTCAAAGGTAAGGGTCTGGTATTTAACGAGGCAACAGCAATAGCCTTCGATGAAAATACCAATGCAGTAATTAGTTTTGGGAACATTGCGGCAGAAATGGTTGGACGAACTCCACCAAGCATTCGCGTTGTCAGGCCGCTGAGCACGGGCGTTGTCTCTGATTTTGCTGCGGCTCGAATGTATCTCCAGTTGGCGATCCGTCAAGTAGTTCGCTACAACCGTTGGTCGCCTCTTCGCGTTGTAATTGGTGTGCCATCTCGAATCTCTGGCGCAGAATTTAAAACTTTCCAAGATGCTCTTGATTCAACGAAGATTTCAAAAATTTGGGCTGTACAAGAACCAGTGGCAGCAGCAATTGGATCTGGGCTTGATTTTGGATTGCCAAAGGGTTGTTTAGTAATTGATATCGGTGCCGGCACTACAGACTTAGCAATGCTCTCACTTGGTCGCGTTGTTCAATCAAGATCTCTCCGAGTTGGGGCTGAAGCTTTGACTGCTGCCTTTACAAACTATTTGAAGAATGAACGACGCATAAATGTTGGTGATAAGACTGCCGAGGAATTTCTGCACGCTCATGGCCAAGCAAAGTTGATTTCAAGAGCAACAGGAAAAATCAATGCTGTTGATATGAAAACAGGTCTACCCGTTCAGAGTGATATCACCGCAGCAGAAGTGCATGGAGCGATCAAGGAACCGGTTTCATTAATCGTTGGAGAATTACGACGTTTACTAGATTCAGTTCCTCCTGACCTTGCCGCAGATATTTTGAATGAGGGTATTCACTTAACTGGTGGCGGCTCACTGCTAAAGGGACTGCCAGATCTTCTAAAAGAACAAACCGGCCTTCAATGTAATCATGTCGAGGATCCGCTCAAAGCGGTTGTTGAAGGATGTGGGGTAATTTTGGATGATTTAGATGCCTATAAATTTGTCCTTGAATCTATGCCAGATGAGATTAGAAGCAGCTCGATTTGATTTCGTTTATAAGGAAAAGGTCTCAGAGAGAAACCTTTTGGATGGTTGGCAATAGTCAAGGTATCAATGTTGGTCCAGTAAATAGTTCAATTGTGTCACTTGCGGTTAATGTTGAAGAGGGCCTCCCTCGCAGTAGGGAAAGTGCGCTCTTTGTTACCCTAAGAAATGAGGGCGAAAAAACCGTACAGTCGCTCTTCCTATCCATGAGTGCTCCGGTAGGAATTCAGATTATCGATCCCGGAGACCTATTTGGAAGTGCGAATAGGTCTCATCGGACCGAATCCCTGACCCCAAAGCAATCTATGAAATTTAAACTAGCGATAAGGACGCATGAGGAATTTCGAGCTGGAACGCTTACTCTAGATCTACTCGATAGCGACCCTGCGAGCAGATCGGCAAATACCCATTTTCGAGTAGAGGTAAACCTAAGGTCCTATCAAAGGTCTATTTAATTTAGATTAGGATTCTCGGGATGCAAACCCAGAAGGATGGACTACAAAACGAATTGGTTCAAGCCGAATTCGTTAGCGTATCTTCAGTCGCGGTTACTGCCCTCGTAGTTTTACAAATATTTCAGGCAAGTTTCGCTGAACCGCATATCCATTCTTGGCAAGTTATTTACATCTTAGGTTTGATCTCTACCTATCTTTTTGCTCTTGCTCTTCGCAAATACTTAGATTTGGAAGTATTTCTCTATCCAGTCTACGTATACCTGATTGCCGCACCCGTGTTCATCGGCGATCATGCGAGTAGACCTTGGATGTCACTTGGTTTAATTACGATCACGGCAAATATTTATTTCTCTGCCTTTGATCCCTGGATCTATGGATTGATTTCAATGGTGGCTTTCACACTTTTCCAGGAATGGGCCATTTTCCAAAACTTGGCGAGCATCTCCGATCTTCCAGATATGAAACTACTTGGTACCTATTTCTCGCTCTCCTGGACTCTCGGAATTGGACTGGCTGGAATAGCTATTAGGCGTAAATATTTACTTTCCCTTCAAAATCTAGATAATGAAATTCAAGATGAAACCTTAAAAATAATTCAAAAACTACAGCGAATTTCTAAGATCAATCGAAGTGATTTTCGCAATTTAAAACTTCATTCAACTACGCTCAACACCTTGATCCACTATCGAAATAATCCTCTTCTGCGTAAGAATTCAACGGCCCTTCTAAAAGACTTGGATCGCGAGATCTCGGACCTCAAAAACCTTAAGACCAATAGCTCAGTTCCTCTTAAAAGTGCTCTCAATCTAGTTCTGCAATCAAGAGTGAATAGTCGGATATCGATTAAGCGAATCTCTATTTCAGGTAAATTTGAAAACCCTCAGCTCCAGGACAATTTTTTGGAAATTGTTCGGGAATTATTGCTCAATCTAGATAAGCACACTCAGGCAGATCAGGCTACGATAAATCTAAAGATCAATCGAGGAAATTCCTTCATTTTGAAAGTTGAAGAAAATTCGCCGGCTGGATTGACTAAATTCGAAATTCAACAGTCGTTAGTGAACTCTAAAAAATCTCAATCATTACAGCGCCTTATTGACATTGTTAACGGGAATTTAAATGTAAAACTTCTAGATAATGACAGTCACATTCAACACGAAATAACGGGAAGTTTTATTGACCTTGAAGTCAATTCAATGAAGACTATTTTTGATCTGAGAATTAGAGGAATTGATGATTTTGCCTTGGGCTTCGCACGAACCACTTACCTCTTTGGGTTGCTATATGTGCCTGGATATTTTCTCCTGAATTTGAAAAAGCCCGTTCTACTACTTTTGGCTCTAAACGCAATTCTTGCCAATCTAATTTCATTCAAATTTAGGGACTCAAAGACTCTGTTAGCTATTTTAACGATTAACTCGATATCACTTTTCCCAATACTTACATATTCCATAAATAGTTGCCAGGATTCACGCTATTTCCCTTGGCTATACAACACCATTCTCGCAAATTGTTTCATCGTGGCTTTCACAGTTAAAAGCAAGATACTGAGATGGTCTCCATTAACGGCTTTAACCATAGAATCCATCGTCCTCCCAAAACAGCTTCCTACCGCCTGCCAAGATATTTTTCTGGGCTCCCTGCCAGCTATTCCAATCATCGCCACTTTTGCAATAGCTTTGATTATGTTCAAAAGGAGAATTGTTAAAGACGACTTAAGAAGTATCTCGAAGGTTTTTGAGGATAAGAAAAGTCTTCTTTATATCGATAAATCTTTGGAATCTGAGTACTTTCGGGTACTTGAATCTCTCGAAGAGTTACGCGATTATGTTGCGACCGGTTCCAAGAGTGAGTCCGATCTCAAATCCGCAATCAATCTTGAAATTCAACAAATAAGAAGTTTCTTGTTCGCCTCAGAACAATATGAATCTCGATTCATTCGTGATGTCTACAATTTTGTAGTTTCAAAGTATAAAAAAGGCCAAATAATACGTCTTCTGATAAGTGGCAAGAACTTCTTTCAATTCGATGGTGAAATCGACGTTAAATCTGAAGTTGATAAGTGGGACCAAGTCCTTGGGAGTCGACAAGCTGAGATTAATATTGTGCGCACCGATGACCTACACATCAATTTTGCTATCCCTGACCTAACCCCGGCAAAGGTTAAATCGCTCACAGAGCAATTAAATCAAGGTCCTTCTATAATTAAGTACTCGATTTCCCGAGCAAATTAGTAAATCTATAACCTTTTACGCAATTGGGTACTCTTTTGCAAGCATTGGAATAATTGCCTTCCAGCCCAACTCAGTTTGAATTCTCTTTTGAAGCGCTTCTTGTCCCTCTAGTTCACCATGAACAATAAATACTTCATTTGGCCTAGCTAAATTCTTAAGCCAAGAAATGATTTCATTGCTATCTGCGTGGACTGAGAAACTTTCAACGTTTGCGATATGGGCTTGGACGTTAACCCAACTCTGATGGATTCTTACCTTTTCGGCACCTTGTTGTAATTGCAGGCCACGACTTCCTCGCGCTTGAAAGCCAACCAGGATCACTGTGTTTTTTGGATCAGGAAGCATATTTTCCAAGTGATAGACAATCCGCCCACCGGTAGCCATGCCACTTGCTGAAACAATGACTGATTGTTCAGTAATGTCATTTAAAAGTTTGGATTCTTCGGTCGAGGTCATTGCACGAAGGTGACCCGGATCAAATGGATCTATCACCTTAAATTCTTCCGCTATCTCTGGGCGAATATCTAAAGTCGCGTTAGTGATCGCCTCGCGGTAATGCCTGATGACTTTATCTGCCATCGGTGAATCAATATAAATTGGCAAACTTGGAATTACTTTGGCATCTACCAATTTTCGAAGCTCAAAGAGAATCTCTTCGGTTCGATCAACAGCAAAAGCCGGAATCAGGATGGAACCCCCGCGCTTTATGGCTGCAAGGATTTCAACGCCAAAATCTGAGATGGGAGAATCATGGGTTCGATCGCCATAAGTTGATTCGGTGATTACGGCATCTAAGTGAGTGGTCGGAGGTTTATCAGGGCCAGCCAAGAAGGGATGATTTCCGCGACCAAGGTCACCGGTAAATAAAAGTGATTTGCCAGCTATTTCCAGGACGATGTAGGTCGACCCAAGAATGTGGCCAGAGAGATAGAAGGTGGCAAAAATATTGGGCAGAACTTCAATTCGTTCGCGAACTTTAATTACATTGAAATGGGTTAGAGATTTTTCGACATCTTGCGCGTTGTAAATGACTTCTGGATCTGCCTCGCGCTTGATCTTATTCTCTTCATATTTTGCCTTGGTCATTTGCAAATGCGCCGAATCAATAAGTATTACTTCGGCAATCTTCGCGGTGTATTCAGTGCAGAAGATTTTGCCCTTAAAACCATTTTTAACAAGTGCTGGGATATATCCAGAATGATCTAGGTGAGCATGGCTTAGAAGAATTACATCGATGCTCGCTTCATCAATTGGAAATTTTTCGCTATTGCGCTCATTGATCTCGGCTTCGCCTTGAAACATTCCACAATCGATCATGACTTTATAGTTGCCATCTGAGACAAGAAAGCGGCTTCCGGTGACGGTATCTGCCGCGCCTAAAAATTGAATTATCGGGGCGGTCATTAGGCCATCATAACTTGATGATAATCTCGCTTCCTCGATAGCGAATTTCGCTATTTGGGGCGGTAGCTCAGTTGGTTAGAGCCCCGGACTCATAATCCGGTCGTCGTCGGTTCGAGCCCGACCCGCCCCACCATTAGTTAAAAAGCGCGCACTGGTCGAATGTACGAATAGTTGTACTTATATGAAGACGGTTGAGTTCCATCGCCGAAGCCTTGGGCAAATGCCATGCTTGCGACGTACTCAGAGGAAGACCAGTAGTAGCCAGCATTGAATCCGCTTGCGCCTGGACCAGAATTGAGAGCTCCAGTGTTGTTACATTGAGTGGCATCACTTACCCACGCTTGGTTTCTGGCCCACTTGCACATTTGATTTAGCTCATTCTTAGATGGCAAGTACCAATCAGCATAGACAACTCCTGACAATGTAACGGTATATAAATCTGCAATGGGAGAAACAGAAGTTGAAGGATCTGTATTTCCTTGAGCAACTATTGCTCGGGTATTTCTATATCCCCAACCTATTGCAAGCGAAGTTGCCGTGTCTCCTCCACTAGAACCAACCGTTGCAGTGTCATATTTGATCGGCGTTTGTTGCGCCCAACGGTTCTGTGGATCTGATCCACCATTCCAACCGTTAGGTGCCGCTTCAAGATAATTGCAGGTGGAGGCAAGGGTTGGGCCA
>CAILSO010000048.1 GCA_903836945.1 uncultured Actinomycetes bacterium
ATACCATCTCTGTAGGCCCTGGAGGAATGACTGCCCTACATGGATTGAAGCCAGATATGTTGACGATCGGTAAAGCTATTGCGGGTGGAATTCCTACCGGAACTTTTGGAATGACCAAGGAAGTTGCTGATCGAATTGCAGCAAAGGTCGATAGAGAGATTATTGATACGGGGGGTATTGGTTCGACATTGGCTGGCAATGCTTTGTCGCTAGCTGCGATGCGAGCCACACTTTCTAAAGTGCTTACCGATGAAGCATTCGAGCGCATGGTTAAGTTGGGTAATGCTTGGTGCGATGGTGTGGATGCAGCAATTAAAGAATTTGATCTGCCATGGCATTGTTCGAGACTTGGCGCTCGCGGTGAGTATTTGTTCCAGAAGGGTGCACCGAGAACAGGGAAAGAAGCGGCAGATGCCGGGGACTTTGAGTTAGAGCAATACATACATTTACGTATGCTCAATGATGGATTCTTAATAACCCCATTCCACAATATGGCTCTGGTGTCACCGGAGACCACACAGGCTGATATTGATTCGCATACTGCGGCATTTAGGGCGATGTGCGCGGAGTTGGTCAGCCAGTAAACTTTCTTTGTGAAGCGCAACCTAGTAGTCACCTTGCTAGCTGTTGTGCTTTGTTTTGTCGTATCTACACCGGCAAAGGCCATAGCTGGGATTTCAACAGCCAACTTGGTCTTTTATGTTGATGCAACAGATCCGAGTAGCTTTGGAGGAAGTGGAAGCCCCACTTGGAACGACATTTCGCCTGTCGGAACAAATAAGATGGCGGTGTCACCTGGCCAAACTTTCAACTCAAGTCTTGGCGGCTATTTAACCTTTAATGGAACATCAGATTCTGCGACGTTAACTTCGCCTTCTAGCCTTCCTGGAACTTCGATGAGCATCTTTGCCTGGATCAAGGTTCCGGCATCAATTGGTGGCCTACAAGAGATTTTTGATATTAACCGGACTATAACCGCGATTGATCATGAAGGTTTGTTTGAAGTTAACTCGAGCAACCAGCTAAATTTTTGGGACTTTAATGGATCTACTTATGGATTTAATGGAACCCCTTCTAACTGTACTTTAACAAATAGTGCTTGGGCTTATATTGGATTTATTCGCTCTGGTACTACTGGTACATATTGGTTAAATGGTTCTGCTTGCAATTCAATTACGGCTGCGGTTTCAACTGTTAATTATTCTTCTGCATCTGTAAAGAAGAATTATGCAATAGGCGCTGACATCCGTGATAGTTCGGGTTTTTTCTCAGGATCGATTGCCAATGTTGCTGTGTATTCCGCTGCCTTGGACACAGCAACCGTTAGATCAAACATGGTAAATACGATGGTTCGCTCTGTGAGTTTGACCGTAACTTCACCTAGTAAGAAGTCGGCCACGAGTTCTATAACGGCTGTTGGATATACCGGCGTACCTTTCCTGGCTACTTTTTATTACAACTCTAGAAGAATAACCCCCTGTAGATACTTGTCGGGAAGTTCTCCAATTGCCTGTTCGTGGAAACCAATTATTCAAGGCCAGCAGTCCCTGAGCGCTTCTTTGTCGGTGCCGGGAACAACTGCGGAATCAAATCGCACTCCATCAATAAATGTGACCGTGACAAAGCGAACGGTTGCAAGGAGTTAATTAAAGCCGAGGGATTCATAAAGATTTAGAGCCTTGGAATTATCGCCATCAACATAAAGCATTGCTTGGTTTAAGCCTTTTTGTTTTAGGTAGCCAAGAGCGGTTGTTGCAACGGACTTTCCAATACCTTTTGCATGGGAATCTGGGTCAACGCCAATTACATAGAGTTCACCGATTGGATCTTGGTTTACAAAGTCATGGTGAATCTTTGTCCAACAAAATCCGATGATTTTTTTGTTTTCGATTGCTATGAAAAATCCTTCTGGATCAAACCAAGGTTCTGCGATTCGATTCTCGAGATCTGCCATG
>CAILSO010000049.1 GCA_903836945.1 uncultured Actinomycetes bacterium
GCAGGTGCGACTGGTGCTACTTCAGGTTGTGCAACTACTGGCTTTGGAGTTTCTACGACAGCGGCAGGCGCTGGTGGTGTTGCTGGGGCAGAACCGGAATCAGCAATTACTGCTAACTCAGCGCCAACGGCAACGGTTTGATCGACGGCAACAACAATTTTTTGAAGCACACCAGCAGCGGGTGATGGAATTTCAGTATCGACTTTGTCGGTCGATACTTCTAGTAGCGGTTCATCGACTGCTACAACATCGCCCTCATTCTTAAGCCAACGCGTGACTGTTCCTTCGGTTACTGATTCGCCAAGTGCTGGCATCGTTACAGAAAATGTCATGTCAGTTTCTCCCGTTACCCGTGTGCGTGTAGTGGTTTACCAGCAAGTGCAAGATGCGCTTCGCCAACTGCTTCAGAAAGAGTTGGGTGAGCATGAATTAGTGAAGCCACATCAGAGGCTTCTGCTTCCCAGTTAAAGATTAATTGAGCTTCGGCCAAAAGTTCGCCAACGCGAGCTCCAACCATGTGAATGCCCAAGACTGGGCCATTTTTAGCTGCGACAATTTTTACTGATCCAGCGGTCTTAAGGATCTGCGCCTTACCATTTCCAGCGAGGTCATAATTTAATTCAACAACATCGTGGCCAAGTTCCTTAGCCTTTGCGGTTGTAAGACCAACCGAGGCAACTTCCGGATCTGAATAAGTAACGCGAGGAACGCCATCGTAATTAATTGGACGAGGATTTAGGCCCGCAATCTCTTCTGCAACCAATATGCCTTCGCCAAATCCAACGTGAGCTAGTTGAAGTGTTGGGATGAGATCACCAACCGCCCAGATACCTGGAACATTGGTTCGGCATTTCTCATCAACCAAGATGTAGCCGCGATCCATATTAATTCCTTGTTGTTCATAACCTAGGTTTGCCGAGACCGGTCCACGACCAACGGCAACAAGTAGTACTTCAGCCTTAAATGTTTTGCCATCTTCCAGAGTGACAGTGACGCCACTTGGATCTTTAACGGCGGAGGCAAATCTGACGCCAAGTTCAAAGTTAATGCCACGCTTTCGGTAGGCGCGTTCGAGTTGCTTTGATGAGGATTCATCCTCAAGAGCAATTAAATGTGGCAGGCCTTCAATGATTGTTACTTCAGAACCAAAAGATTTCCAGACTGAGGCGAATTCGCATCCGATTACGCCGCCGCCAAGAACTATTGCACTGGTTGGAACGCGATCCATCGCGAGCGCATGTTCGCTAGTAATAATTTGAACGCCATCAATATCTAAACCAGGAAGAGTGCGTGGGTATGAGCCAGTTGCAAGCACAACATTGGTTCCGGTGTATTGAGTTCCATTTACTTCAACGGTATTTGGTGAAACCAATTTTCCATGGCCCTCAACATAGGTGATGTTTCGAGATTTAATTAGACCTTGCAACCCCTTATAAAGTTTTGCAACTACGCCATCTTTGTATGAGTTAACGCCGCCCATATCGATTGAATTAAATTGTGCGTTTACGCCAAAATCTGCGGCATGACGGGTGCTATCTGCAATTTCACCTGCGTGCAATAGCGCCTTGGTAGGAATACAACCTCGATGAAGGCAGGTGCCACCTACTTTGTCGGCTTCAATTAACACAACGCTCTTGCCAAGTTGCGAAGAACGTAAGGCACAGGCATAGCCGCCAGAACCGCCACCGAGAATCACTACATCGAATTGCGCCAACGCTTAGCCCCTTAAACTCTCAATATTCATCTGCCCAATATTCATCTGCCCAATATCCATCTACCTGACCGCCTAATCCTGCCACGATTTTCCCGTAGGACGAATCGGAGGTTACTTGCCCGACTGTGATGCCAACGACTCGATCAGCGCGAGAATCGAACGAAGCGAAATGCCAGTTCCTCCCACCGGGGTATAGCCATGAGCAACACCTTCGTTATAGGCCGGACCGGCAATATCTAGGTGCAGCCACGGGGTCTCGGGATTTATAAATTCCTTGAGGAACAATCCGGCGACCAACATGCCGCCCATGCGATCACCAATGTTTGCTAAATCTGCCACAGGTGAATCCAAGGAGGCGCGTAGCTCTTCAGGCAGTGGCATCGGCCAAAATTGTTCACCACTGAGATTTGCTGCATTTAAAAATTGGTCAATAAATTTTTGATCGTTACCCATTACGGCGGCTGTCCGCGTACCGAGTGCAACAACCTGCGCACCAGTCAAGGTTGCGACATCGATGATTCCATCTAGATATCCCGCTTCTTCGCCGACTTCTTCTGCTCGAACGAGGGCATCTGCCAATACAAGTCTTCCTTCAGCATCTGGATTTAAAACTTCAACGGTCTTACCACCATAAATTGTGACAATATCGCTTGGACGTTGTGCGGTATCGCTAACCATATTTTCAGCCAAAGGCGCCCAAGCATCAATAGCGATTGGCAGTTTGAGTTCTGCGATGGTGAAGGCAGCAGCGATCACAGCGGCAGCGCCGCCCATATCGCTCTTCATCGCCTCCATTCCATTTGCCGGCTTTAGCGCAAGGCCGCCGGTGTCGAAAGTAATTCCCTTTCCAACGAGAGCAAACAACTTCTTAGCCTTTGTTGGACGATAACTAACGCGTAAAAGTCTTGGGGGATTGATGGAGCCCTGACCCACACCAGTAATTCCACCATAGCCTTTACTTTTTAGCGCTTTTTCATCGAGGATCTCAACTTTCAATTTTAAGCCTGTTGCAATCTTCTTCATGCGAAGTGCAAAGGAGTTCGGAGTTAAGTGGCTTGGGGGAGTATTTATTAAATCTCGAATCAAGAAAGTGTTCTTTGCCAAAATCTCAGCTCGTTTAATAAGTTGCTTTAGTTCCGTGCTAGTTGATTTGGAATAAATCGAAATTTCTTTGAGAGGCAATTTACGATCGGCCTTTGTACTTCCACGAAATTCATCGAAGGCATAAGCGCCAAGGGCAGCACCTTCAGCTACAGCGGTGATTTCTGCAGAGCTATGGGCCGGCAAGGCGAAGGTAGCTTTAGCAACGCCACTTAGATTGCGCGAAGCTGCGCCAGCTGCTCGGCGCAGGGTTTCTAATTCATACTTTCCAGAGTCACCAAGCCCAGTAAAAACAATCAAATCACTCTTCCCAGCAGGAACTTTAACTACTTCATCCATCGCACCAGTAGCGCCAAGATTGTCTAGGCCGGTGAGTAGAGTTTTTTGATCTAGAACCTTGAGGCTATCAATGGACGATTCAATAGTTAGCTTGCCATTCTTCTTCGCTAATCCAACTACTAGGAATTGCGCGGCCGGCTCTTTGGTTAACTTAATCGAATTCAAAATTCCTCCAGGCTATGTCTGCGCCAACTTTAACGCTTTTTCTAGATAGGTTATTACCTATGAAATCTCCACTCTATGACTGGCATGCCAAACAGGGAGCAAAGCTGGCCGATTTTGGTGGCTGGGATATGCCAATTGAATACCCCGCTGGAGTTAGCGGCTTGTCGGGTGGCACATTGGCCGAGCATGCGGCAGTTCGGGAGCGCGTAGGAATTTTTGATGTCTCGCACTTGGGCAAAATTTCAGTTATCGGCGCGGGGGCTAAGAACTTTGTTAACGAGATGGTCACTAATGATCTCGCCAAAATTTCAGCAGGAAGTGCGCAGTACAACTTATTTTGCAATGACTCCGGCGGCGTAATCGATGATCTGATCGTCTATGAGTTCTCTGAAGAAGATCTATTCCTAATCCCTAATGCGGCAAATTGCGCGCACGTATTCCAAGACCTGAAAGAAGCGGCGCCTGCGGGTGTTGAGGTAAAGAATATTCACCAAAATTTTGCAGTGCTAGCAATTCAAGGACCATTGACGCAAGAAGTGATGAACAACTTAGGTTTAAAACTAGATCTGGAATACATGGAATTTACTAAAACCCAGATTCCGGGGCACGAGAATCTTGGTGATGTAATTATTTGCCGCACCGGTTACACCGGAGAATTTGGCTACGAATTGCTTCCATCATGGAATTGCGCCCAGGACCTATGGGAGATTTTGGTTGAAGCTATAAGCAAAGTAGATGGCCGAGTTTGCGGACTGGGTGCGCGGGATACGCTGCGTACTGAGATGGGCTATCCGTTGCATGGCCACGAACTTTCAATTGAGATCTCACCAATTCAGGCCAGCGCAAATTGGGCGGTTGCACTTTCCAAAGCAAAATTCAGAGGCAAATCTTCACTTGAGAGGCAGAAGGCAGAAGGCGCGAAAACAGTATTGCGGGCGCTCAAGAGTTTGGACCGAGGAATTCCACGAGGCGGAATGGCTGTGAAGAGCGAGAGCGGCGAGGTAATTGGCGAACTAACTAGCGGAACTTTCTCACCGACGCTTCGAGTTGGCATTGGTTTAGCGCTACTTAAACCAGAATTTAAAGTCGGTACAAAAGTTCTAATTGATGTACGCGGGCGAAGCAGCGAGGCAGAAATTGTGAAACTTCCCTTTGTCGAATCGAAGGTTAAGTAGTAGTTCCGAATTAAATTTCTTTACTAGGAAGAATGACCTCTCGACCAGATTCCAAGGTAAAGACATTGATGCGATTTTCGAAGGCATCTTTAAGTTCTGTTGAGTGAACCACATCTTTTGCGCCACCCGACAATGAAATCCGGCCATCCTTCATAACAACAAGATTGTCGGCATACATCGCGGCCAAAGTTATGTCGTGCATGGTGGAGATGATGGTTACCCCGGTTGATTTAAGGTTTTCAATGCTATTTAAAATGGCAATTTGATGGTGCAGGTCAAGTGCGCTTGTTGGTTCATCTAGCAAAATCAATTCTGGCTCCTGCACAAGTGCCCGAGCAATCAAGGCCCGTTGCATTTCACCACCAGATAGATTTGAAACCAATTGGTTTTGGGCACCAAAGAGCCCAGTGAGCTTTAACATATTTGCAACCAAAGATTTGGAATATTTTGATTCAGTACCCCAGCCATCTCGCTTGGCCCGGCCGAGCAAAACATATTCAGCAACGCTCATGCCTGAAGGGATATGTGGCTGTTGAGGAACAAAGGCAACATTTCTCTGGTGATTGTTAAATACTTCCACCCCGTTATCAGTGACTGAGCCGGAATACTCTGCCGCACCGAGAATCACTCGAAGGAGCGAGGTTTTTCCTGCACCGTTAGGTCCAACCAAACAGCTCCATTCGCCGTGAGGTATTGAGATATTTAAATCGCGCAAGATCTCTTTTGATCCGATGCGCACTTTCAGGGAGTCAATAATTATTTGGTTATTTTCCTGTTTCATTAATTTACCAATCGCTTTCTGCGTAAAACAAATAAGAAAAATGGTGCTCCGACAAAAGCGGTGATAACTCCGATTGGAAGCTCGGCAGGGGAGAGCAAGGTCCGCGCCCCAAGATCTGCTAGAACTAAGAAACCCGCACCGACTAGTGCGATTGTTGGCAAGGAACGATTTGTGACTCTATGTGTAGCTCCACGAACCAAATGGGGTACCACGATTCCAACAAATCCAATTAGGCCACTAGCTGCGACGGCGGTGGCAGTCGCAAGCGTTGCTGCAATAACGGCAATTACTCGCAACCGCTTTGGATTTACGCCCAACGAATAAGCCTCTTCATCAGTTAGCATTAATCCATCCAACTGCTTTGCTATAACGAAAAGAGTTACAAGTGCGATGGAGATATAGATGGCGGACCAGGTAA
>CAILSO010000050.1 GCA_903836945.1 uncultured Actinomycetes bacterium
CACTCAAACCTCTTTGGAACAATCCAATTCGTCCCATAGATGACAGCAAGCGCCAAAGTCGTCACCACTGCCAAAAAGAACATAGCCCGAATCCGCCTCATACCCCAAACTTGCCCCACCCCACTGACAAGGCTTTAATTGACCTTCTTACCTCACGGAGTTTGGAGCCCACCAATGATCTATCTCTTTCTGGCGATCTTCGCTCCCGCATTGGAGAAGTAATGTTGAGGATCTAAAGGCTAAATTCCAGATTAGCCAGTACCTCTAGAAGCCAAATCTAGACTGCCGATCGACCTAATATTTTAAAAACTCGTTAATCTAAATGCGTGGCTGATTGGAAATTAATAAAGGCAAAACGAACAAGTAGCTGCGAGGTTTGCGGACAACTTTCACCTACTGGAAGCGAAATATATTGGAGTCGATCCAAAGGAGTAATTCGGTGCCTTGATTGTGGAAGCACCGCCAGTATTGGAGATTTTGACGAATCAGGCATAGCCGGAAAATCAGCGCAATTGCAATATGAAAGAAAGTCTGAGAAGACCAGACAAACAAGAGAAAACCTACTTGGAGCCAAATTTGGGAGAGTTGCCAGTTTCTTAATGGGCGAGGGCCAAGATGCGAAAGCTTGGAAGAAGGGTGCGATAGGCGAGAGGTATATTGGAAAAGTTCTGGCGAAAATGTGTAGTGAATACGGGTTTATGGTTCTGCATGATCGCCAAATACCGGACTCTAAAGCAAATATTGATCACATTCTGATCACCGATAGAGGTGTATTTGTCATAGATGCGAAAAATTATGAGGGGCTGGTCCGGATCGATCAACAGGGTGGAATTTTGAGTCCTTTGGTGGAAACACTTTATGTTGGAAACAGGAAGCAAACTAAGTTGGTTGAAGGCGTCAAAAAGCAAGTGGGTATTGTGTCGAGTGCACTTCTAAAAGGGAATATTGAGGCTCACGTTCAAGGAGTGCTCGCTTTTTATAACGCAGAATGGCCAATTTTCTTCAAACCCACTGAAATTGATGGAGTATTGATTAATAGCAAGGGAATCGAAGCATCTATTTTGAAGTTGCCCGTTATCGAAGGAATACAAATAAATAAAATATTTGATTTTCTCAAAAAAGCTTTCCCTGTGAAATAAACTCATTTCATGAACTCCATCCACTTCACCCAATTCAAGGGTCCGCTATCGGTAGTTGATATTCCTATGCCGGTTGCTAGTGAGGCTGGGGTGGTTATAAAGGTGGAGGCCACTGGAGTTTGCCGGAGTGATTGGCATGGCTGGATGGGTCATGATGATGGGATTGTGTTGCCCCATGTTCCGGGTCATGAGTTGGCTGGGGTTATTAGTGCGGTTGGTGGGTTAATTACAAAATTTAAAGTGGGGGATCGGGTAACGGTTCCCTTTGTTTGTGGCTGTGGGAAGTGCGAGTTTTGTTTAAGGGGAGATGCGCAAGTTTGTCCGGTGCAGACGCAACCGGGGTTTACTGGGTTTGGTTCGTTTGCGGAATATGTTGCAATTGATAACGCTGACTTTAATTTGGTTTTGATTCCCGAGAGTGTTTCTTTTTCAACAGCTGCGGCACTTGGTTGTCGCTTTGCTACGGCATATCGCGGTTTGGTTAAGCGGGCTTTGGTTAAGTCTGGTGAAATGGTTGTTGTTTATGGCTGTGGTGGTGTGGGCTTGAGTGCGGTGATGATTGCTCGGGCACTTGGCGCAGTTGTTTATGCGGTTGATGTTAATGAGGAAGCGTTATCGATGGCTGTTGGATTGGGAGCTATTGGTATTAATTCACGCGAGGTTGATCCAGTGTCGTATATGCAATCACTTGGCGGGGCGCATGTGGCGGTGGATGCATTGGGAAGTGAGGTGACTGCAGGGGCGTCGGTAATGTCATTGCGACGTAGGGGACGGCATCTGCAATTGGGGTTGTTGCTTACGGAGGATGGACTCAGTGCGATACCGATGGCGCGAGTGATTGCGTGGGAGTTGGATTTGCTGGGATCGCATGGAATGGCGGCGGTGGATTATCCAGAGATGTTGGCACTTGTTGCATCAGGTGCACTTGATCCGTCGGTCTTGGTGACTCGTGAGGTTGGGTTGGAAGAGGGAGCTGCAGTGTTGGCTTCTTTTGATACTTCTGCGGCGTCGCGTAAGGGAATTACGATTATTAAGCCGGGGATTTAGCGGGCGGTTGTGCGTTTAGATGATGCTGTTGCCGAGTAGTTGGATCCCGTAGTGAAGGCGCCAGTCGCAGAATAAACGGTTGCCGAAACGTACTGGGACCCATGCGTGATTGGTTTCCAATTGCAAACTGCGGTTATGTTGGGCGAGCTTCCAGTCGTGGATATTCCTTGGCATCTTGGGATTGGTCGGCCGTTTGCGAAAAAATTTACTTTCCCAGTATTAGATACATTTGCCGTGATTACAACAGGTGCAAGTTTCTTTATAGAACCCGAGAAAGTTATTGATGAGACTGCGCCATTTGAAATAGTCCAACTAAAAATAACGACGCCACCAACTCCAGCGCCTCCCGCTGTTGATGTAGAGCCCGTTGCAACTCCATTTGTAGCTGACGTTCCGTTGTAGGCACCTCCGCCGCCACCACTTCCATAGGTGACGCCTGCGGTTGCGGCGGCATTTGAAGACCAATTACAAGTTACTGAGGCGGTGCAGCCGGTGTAGAAAGTCTTTGCGCCATTACCTCCGGCATAGGCTCCGGCAACGTTTGCGCCGCCGTTACTTCCGGTTCCACCGTTTGGGCAGTTTGCTAGGTTCCCATTTGTGTTTGCTGAAGATGCGCCGCCACCTCCACCGCCGCCGGCGGCATAAGTTGTATTTGTTCCAGTGATAGAACTGTTAGTTCCTGCTCCGCCAGGAGAACTACAACCACCATTTGATCCAATGTCATATCCCGGTCCACCTACTGCACTTGAGCCGGCGCCTGATCCCGCCCCATCGCAGTTTGGAGTTCCACCAGCATTCCCATTTCCGGATGCGCCACCGGCTCCTGACATAGTTGAACAATTTGCACTGTTAGTCCCGGGAGCGCCACCTAGTCCCGGCCGCGCATTTTTTGAAAGGGTTAGCACGGTTGTCGTTTCACCAGTTCCACCACTTGCTGGTGAAGTTGAACCTGCCCCGCCGCTTCCTCCAGCTCCGATAGTTATTGCGTGAACATCTCCGGATGTGAAAGTGGATGAGCCAGTAAATACTTCACCCGCACCGCCACCGCCACCGCCACCATTCCAAGATCCGTTATATCCGCCGCCTCCACCGCCACCGCCACCAACAATCAAATAGTTATATGTATTTGCACCGTAAGGAACGGTCCACCCGCAAGTTCCTGGGGTTTGAAAGGTTACATATCCGTTGTTACCTGAATAAGTTGGTGTCGCAGTGCAAGGTGGAATTTGGTTTGAGTAGTTTTGATATATCTCTGAAGATGTTAGCGCTCGATTGTAAATGGCGATATCGCCAACGCTTCCTTCAAAATATGAATCTGCTGCCCAGTTACTTCGGCCAATGTAGTTTGTGGTTCGCGTAGCTACCGGAATATTTGTATTCGCGGCGAAAGTGTTTACGACAGTTTGGGAGATACCATCTTTATATATCGCACAAGTTCCGCTAGCGAATGTAATGGTCCAGTGGTGAAAGCCACCACCTGTTAGACCATTTGTCACTTTGCAATAACCTTGACTCGCACCGTTATGTAAACCAGCACTGCTTGGGTTGGCATAGGTTTCAAACCAAAAATCATCCGACGATCCACTTCTTGCAATTAAAATATTACTTGCAGCATCTCCGTTTCCAATGTCAAGAATTCTCTCCCAGTTATTAACAGTTGAACCAAAATTTGCATAGAAGGTTGCACTAAAACCCGAAGCAAAGCTCGTTGAAATATTTCCAATGGTGGCTATTTGATAATTTGTATTATCAAAATTTAGAACGCCGCCATTACTACTTGAATATGATGGCAAGTTTGAACTCAGCCCACTCAAAGTGGCATTTAAACCATTACCTGATAGATCTGTCCATGTACTTCCACTTCCAGGGTAAGAAGATGTATTGCCCGCATCAAGTTGGATAACCAAGCCTGAAGAAACAACAGCCGCACGTGCCGATGAATCCGAAATGGCCGAGAACCCAACTGCAATGAGCAGGGTGCTCAACGCTACGGAGAGGTTACGGCGTTGCATACTTCTTATTATTCCGCATCAGATCTACTTAAAGTAGTTGTACCAGATTCGGTACAAGTGTGTTATGTTGAAGTCATGACAATTACTGCATCAGAAGCGCGGGCAAAATTATTTCCTTTGATCCAACAGGTAAATGATGACTCGACCCCCATTCGGATCACATCAAAGGCTGGCAATGCCGTGCTGATCTCGGAGAGTGAGTACGAGAGTCTGATGGAGACTCTTTACTTAATGTCGAATCCAACTAATTACAAGGTGATGATGGAATCACTTGCCGATGCCAGATCTGGAAATTCTGAGGTCATTGAGTTTCCATTTACCGCATCACGTAAACCTGTTAAGGCTAAGAAGAAAATTTCAGCGTCCGCAAGGCGCAAACCTGCCAAGTCAGTTACTACTAAAAAAGTTTCTAAGTAGTGCCGAAGGGTTTTCACCTCACGGAAGTGAGGCTTACTCCAACTGCGAAAGCTGATTATTCATATTGGCAGCAGAACGATCCTGTCACATTTGAAAAGATTAATCGAATGATCGAAGCTGCTTTTAAAGATCCTGACTATGGAATTGGAAAGCCCGAGAGGCTTCGTCATCAATTGAAGCCGACTTGGTCACGCAGGATAAATAGTCGAGATCGAATGGTTTATACCGTTGAGAAATCGGCTTTAGTAATTACCCAACAACGCTGAGAGCGTTATGCGAAGGGTTCTACCTAAACTCACGCCCTAATTATGGCGTATGAAATATTTACCGAATAGAGCGAAGTACTGCGGTGACCTTGCCTAGGATCTCGGCGCCGTCTGCTGGGATTGGGGCGAAGTTATCATTTGCTGGAAGTAGCCAGTAATGGCCATCCTTCCTTGAGAAGGTTTTAACGGTCGCTTCGCCATCGATCATGGCGGCAACAATCTCGCCCTTTTCGGCCGTCTTTTGCTCGCGGATCACGACAAAATCGCCATCAAAGATTCCGGCATCGATCATTGAATCGCCCTTGACCTTGAGCATGTAGACATTGCCCTTGCCGACCAAAGATTCTGGGAGGGTATGAATCTCATCTATATTTTGATCTGCCGTTATTGGAATACCGGCTGCAATCTGGCCGACCAGAGGAACCGATCTGGTCTTTTCTGGGGTAATGGCATCTTCTGGCGAGGTGACTTCCAGGGCGCGGCCCTTGGTCTGGGCTCGCTTGATCAGGCCCTTTTCAGCCAGGATCTCGAGCTGGTATTTAACAGAGGCAGGGGAGGCAAGTCCGGCGAGCTCGCCGATCTCGCGCATTGAAGGTGGGTAGCCGTTAGTCTCGACGGAATCCTTGATGACCTGGAGGATCTTGGCTTGACGGGCGGTTAGGCCATTTTCGCCAGCAGGGCCATCTGGGAGTTCGGAGATCTTGCCTTTATCTGAAGATTTAGCCGGGGATGCCTTCTTTGTTGTCATAGGAAAAGGGTAGCCGAGATTTTCGAAAAAAGCGAACAAATGTTCTAAAAAAACTTGCAGGTGTCGGTGGCTTGGTCTATATTTCTCTTTAGAACAGGTGTTCGAATCCCCTCGAACAGCGTTGTAAGGAGTAGCAAATGAGTAAGAATCAATCACGTAAGTTAGCTCGCACTTTCGCAGTGGCATCGCTATTAGTAGTGATTGGCGCTGGTTTTAGCGCAGTTGGTAATGCATCTGAAAACGGTGTTGTTACTAATTCAAATAACTCACCGAAAAATATTGATCCTCATTTCAATCAAACCCAAGTTGTTGTTACAGCTGGCGAGACCATCTGGTCGATCGCCAGGATGGTTGGCGGCTCTGATCTAAACTCCGTCGTAGATCAAATAGTCGCCATCAACCACCTTTCAAGCCCAGATGTAGCGGCCGGTAGCCGCCTTTGGGTTCCAGTTAAATAAGGCTAGCCCTCACCACCCCCCTTATATTCGAAGAGATTTAAGAGTAATTTCCCAGGGAACGGTCCTCGACGGCGAGGCCGACTAAGGGGAAAAAGGTAATGACTGATTATGTTGCACCCGGGTTGCCGGGAAGCAAGGCGGTTTTTAAAGCTCGCTACGACCATTGGATAAATGGAGCTTATGTAAAACCTGATTCAGGACAATATTTTGAAAACGTCACGCCAGTGACCGGAAAAGTATTTTGCGAAGTAGCAAGAGGAAATGCCAAGGATATTGATAAGGCCTTAGATGCCGCACATGCCGCCGCCAAAGCTTGGGGTAAGACATCTGCTACTTCTCGCGCCATAATTCTAAATAAAATTGCAGATCGCATGGAAGAAAACCTTGAAGCGATTGCCGTTGCTGAAACATGGGATAACGGAAAGCCAATTCGTGAAACCATCAATGCCGACATCCCACTTGCTATTGATCACTTCCGATATTTCGCTGGTGCAATTCGCGCTCAAGAAGGTTCACTTGGTGAATTAGATGATGACACCGTCGCTTATCACTTTCATGAGCCCCTAGGTGTTGTCGGACAAATTATTCCGTGGAACTTTCCAATCTTGATGGCCGTTTGGAAATTGGCACCTGCTCTCGCCGCCGGAAATTGTGTTGTTTTAAAACCGGCTGAACAAACACCTGCATCCATTTTGTTTTTGATGGAAATAATTGCAGATCTTCTTCCGGCTGGAGTTGTAAATATTGTCAACGGATTTGGCGTCGAAGCTGGAAAGCCATTGGCTTCTTCACCACGCATTGCAAAGATTGCTTTCACTGGTGAAACAACAACCGGTCGATTGATTATGCAATATGCCTCAGAAAACATTATTCCAGTAACCCTAGAACTTGGCGGAAAGAGCCCAAACATCTTCTTCGCAGATGTGGCTGCAGAAAATGATGCGTTCTATGACAAGTCCCTAGAAGGCTTTACCCTCTTTGCTTTGAACCAAGGCGAAGTATGTACCTGCCCATCTCGCGGCCTAATTGATACCAAGATCTATGACAAATTCTTGACCGATGTCACGGCTCGCACCAAGGCAGTCAAGCAAGGTCACCCACTTGATCTCGCAACAATGATCGGTGCGCAAGCCAGCAACGATCAACTTGAGAAGATCCTTTCCTACATTGAAATTGGAAAGAAGGAAGGTGCAAAGGTAATTACTGGTGGCGAGCGCGCTGATCTCGGCGGCGAACTATCTGGTGGTTATTACGTAACACCAACTATCTTCGAAGGAAAGAACTCGATGAGAATCTTCCAAGAAGAAATCTTCGGACCAGTTGTATCAGTAACAAAGTTTGATGGTTTCGATAATGCAATGGAGATCGCAAATGACACGCTCTATGGTCTAGGCGCTGGAGTATGGACTCGCGATATGAACACTGCTTATCGTGCTGGTCGTGAAATTAAAGCTGGTCGTGTTTGGACTAACTGTTATCACGCATATCCTGCAGGCGCTGCATTTGGTGGTTATAAAGCATCCGGTATCGGACGTGAAAATCACAAGATGATGCTCGATCACTACCAACAAACAAAGAACTTGCTTGTTTCGTATTCACCAAACAAGTTGGGATTCTTCTAAGCCGCTATTGGTTTAGTGAGATAAAATAAGTAAATGGGAAACCCGTCACGAGTTGAATTAGCACCAGCTGCGCAAGAGTTACTTCGCAAGCTAACGGCAATTCATGGACCCCTGATGTTTCATCAATCAGGCGGATGTTGTGACGGGTCTTCTCCAATGTGTTATCCAGATGGTGAATTTAGAACTGGCGCCGCAGATGTCATGCTTGAAGAGTTAAAAGTTCCAGGCATTGAGCAGCCAATTAAGTTTTGGATGTCATCCTCACAATTTGAATATTGGAAACATACCCATCTGACGGTGGATGTAGTAGATGGCCGGGGTGGGGGATTTTCCATAGAGAGCCCCGAAGGTAAGCGGTTTTTAATCCGCTCCCGCCTATTTTCGGATGATGAATGGGCTATTTTGGAGACCCAGAGCGTGGCCACGGGCCTAACTTCCTAAATCTGGCTCGACACGCCGCACAGCTTCCTTTAAACCCTCAAGTTGGGGTGTAGTTTTAGCACTACATATAGGGGTTGGCCGCAAATAAAGTTCCATAAGTTGTGGTTTTCGACTATATTGCTACTTCCCTCAGCTAAATAGTCTCTCAGCCTAAAAACCGAGAAAAACAGGAGTAAACCGCGATGATCTGCCCATTTTGCCGACACGATGACTCAAGAGTCGTTGACTCACGTCCGGTAGAAGAAGGCACCCTCATTCGCCGCCGGCGCGAATGCACCGAGTGCGGCCGTCGCTTTACTACCTCTGAGACCTCAGTCCTTCTGATCATCAAACGATCAGGTGCGACCGAGCCATTTAGCCGCGAGAAGGTCATCGAAGGCGTGCGCAAGGCTTGCCAAGGCCGCCCAGTAAATGATGACGACCTTGCTCTACTTGCCCAACGAGTTGAAGAGACTCTTCGCTCTGACGGTCAAGCAGAAGTTGAGGCTCAAGAAGTTGGAATGGCGATCCTCGCGCCACTCCGAGAATTAGATGAGGTGGCTTACCTACGTTTTGCCTCGGTATACCGTAACTTTGCCTCTCTTGAAGATTTCGAAGGTGAGATCGCACTTCTCCGCGCTGCTCCTTCAAAGCCAGTAACCCCAGTAACAAAACAAGTAACACAACCAGCAACAAATTCAGTTTCAATTAACAACTAGTCGGAAGAAGGAAATAACGCATGTCCATCGTCAATAAGCCAGCAGGTTCGAACTCCAAGAAAACTCTTGGTAAAGGCTTAACTATCGAACGCATTTACACAACTGCTGGAAAGCACCCATATGACGAAGTGACGTGGGAACGTCGCGATGTTGTACAAACAAACTGGAAGAGCGGCGAAGTTATCTTCGAGCAAAAGGGTGTCGAATACCCAGACTTCTGGTCAGTCAATGCATCAACCATCGTTACAACTAAGTACTTCCGCGGAGCTGTTGGACATGACAACCGCGAATGGTCACTTAAGCAAGTAATCGATCGCGTTGTACTTACTTACACAAAGGCTGGAAAAGAATTTGGATACTTCGCAACCGACGCGGATGCCGAAATTTTCGAGCACGAATTAACTTGGATGCTATTGCACCAGGTCTTCTCATTTAACTCACCTGTTTGGTTCAACGTTGGCACCAACGCACCACAACAAGTTTCTGCTTGCTTCATCCTTTCAGTAGATGACACCATGGATTCAATCCTTAACTGGTACCGCGAAGAAGGAATGATCTTCAAGGGCGGATCAGGTGCTGGACTTAATCTTTCACGTATCCGTTCATCAAAGGAACTTCTAAAGTCTGGTGGAACCGCATCAGGTCCAGTTTCATTTATGCGCGGTGCAGATGCATCAGCCGGAACCATCAAGTCAGGTGGCGCAACTCGTCGCGCGGCAAAGATGGTTGTTCTAGATGTTGATCATCCAGATATCGAAGAATTCATCGAGACAAAGGTTCGCGAAGAAGACAAAATCCGCGCCCTACGTGATGCTGGTTTTGATATGGACCTTGGTGGAAAAGACATCATCTCTGTTCAATATCAGAATGCAAATAACTCAGTTCGCGTTTCAGATAAGTTCATGCGCGCATACGAGCAAGGCGCTGACTTCGGTCTAGTTGCTCGCGCTTCAGGTGAAGTTATCGAAACCGTTGAAGCTCGCCAACTCTTCCGCAAGATGGCTGAAGCTGCATGGGCATGTGCTGACCCAGGAATTCAATATGACGACACCATCAATGCCTGGCACACCAACCCAGAGACCGGTCGCATCAATGCTTCCAATCCTTGCTCTGAGTACATGTCACTAGATAACTCATCATGTAACTTGGCTTCACTAAACCTTCTAAAGTTCCTTGAATCAAATGGTTCATTCGATGCCAAGAAGTTTGTTCAAGCAGTTGAATTAATCATCACTGCAATGGATATCTCAATCTGTTTCGCAGATTTCCCAACCGAGCCAATCGGAGAGACAACTCGCAACTACCGTCAACTAGGAATTGGTTTTGCAAACCTCGGTGCGCTACTTATGGCATCAGGTCTTGCCTACGATTCAGATGGCGGTCGCCAACTAGCTGGCGCGATTACCTCTCTTATGACTGGTACTTCATACCGTCGCTCAGCTGAACTTGCAGGAATCGTTGGTGCCTACAACGGTTATGCACGTAACGCCGAAGCACATACTCGCGTTATGAAGATGCACGCAAATGCTTCAACATCAGCCAAGAGCGTTACTTCACTCGATGCCGATGTATGGCAGGTTGCAAATAAGGAGTGGGCAAAGGGAATCGAAATTGGTGCCAAAAATGGCTGGCGCAATGCGCAAGCATCAGTTCTTGCCCCAACCGGAACTATCGGTCTAATGATGGATTGCGATACAACAGGTATCGAACCAGATCTAGCTCTCGTTAAGTTTAAGAAGCTTGTCGGTGGCGGTTCAATGCAGATCGTTAACCAAACAATTCCACAAGCTCTTCGCAAGCTTGGTTACACCGAAGAGACAAATGAAGCGATCGTTGCTTACATTGCCGAAAACGGAAATATCATCGATGCTCCTGGCCTAAAGCCAGAGCACTACGACATCTTCGACTGCGCAATGGGTATTCGTTCAATCTCAGCAATGGGTCACGTGAAGATGATGGCTGCTTGCCAACCATTCCTTTCAGGAGCGATCTCAAAGACAGTTAACCTTCCTTCAGATGCAACTGTTGAAGAGATCGAAGAGGTTTACTACCAAGGTTGGAAGCTTGGCCTAAAGGCGCTCGCTGTTTATCGCGATAACTGCAAGGTCGGTCAACCACTCTCTGATTCAAAGGGTGCGAAAGAAGAAGCTGTTTCAGATGATGCTCATCCAAAAGCAACTCGCAAGCGTCTACCTAAGTCACGTCCATCAATGACAACATCATTTATGGTCGGTGGCGCAGAGGGTTACATGACTGCCGGTGCATATGCCGATGGCGCACTTGGTGAAGTATTCCTAAAGCTTGGCAAGCAAGGTTCAACTCTTGCCGGTGTAATGGATGCCTTCTCGATTGCAGTATCAATCGGATTGCAATACGGAGTTCCACTAGAGACCTTCGTTGAGAAGTTCACAAACCTTCGCTTCGAACCAGCAGGTATGACAGATGATGCAGATGTACGCATGGCGCAATCCATCATGGATTACATCTTCCGTCGTCTAGCACTTGATTACCTACCATTTGATTCACGTAGCGCACTTGGTTTGTACACAGCATCAGAGCGCGCTCGCGCACTTGATTCCGGTGAATACACACCAGATGAGACAGTGGCTGCACTCCCAAAAGTAGCTGCGCCTGTGGTGGCGCCTGCGGTTGTAAGTAAGCCAGCTTCAGTAAAGATCGAAGCAAAGCCAGCAGATGCACCTGCAGCACAAGGCGTTGGTTCATCAATGGAGTTATTTGAAAAGATGAGCGGCGTTAAATCAGATGCACCACTTTGCATGACTTGTGGTGTGAAGATGCGTATGGCCGGTTCATGTTTCGTCTGCGAAGGTTGCGGAAACACCTCCGGATGTTCATGATCCGTTAAATAAAGTTACTGAGGGTCGCAATTAACGTTGCGGCCCTTATTTCTTTTTGCACAAAGTAGTTGTTGAAAAGAGTTGTTTAGTAAATAATTTTGTTTAGAATATGAAATGCGCCGGGTCGCTAGCCCGACGCAAGTACGAAAAGTAAAACTGTCCATTAACTGTCGGGCTCGTCAGTATCGTGACGAGTCCTACGCAGTTCCAGTAAGCGAAGTACCAGATCTGTGCAGGTGACCATCAAGGCCCCTAACTCATTAAGTTTCAATTTCACACCTCCTTAACTATTCCTGACAAATAATCAGGAAATCTCTGGGGAAGTTCTGTCCCGAGATGTTCGTTAATGAGTCGCCAGCAGAACCTATATATGCGTGGGTTTGGAAGGTTTACGAGCTGGACAAAATGTGCACAACATTAAGCTGTTCATAAAGAGAAGCAGAGGTGGTTTTAGTAGAGTGCTCTTATGAGAAACAAATCCGCAAAAGTATCTATCGTGCTGATTGCCCTAACCGCCACATCATTTTCAACAGCCGTGGCCGCCACAACCAAAGCGACGCCTAAGCCAACGGCCAAGGCGAGTGCTAAGCCAACCGCGAAGGCGAGCCCTGGTTCATCTTTCGCTCTGCCACCAGTAATTATTGATCCATCAACCGTGCGCTCCGCAACAATTTCAATGAAGAGTGCACTTGTCTTTAATCTTCCAGATGAAACAGGAATTACAACAAATATTTCAAACCGTAAAGTGGCCGAATTTTTCCCAGGTGGATCACAAGGTACTTACACGACCCACCCTGGAGTAAAACCACTTTCAGTTGGAACTTCATACATTGTGGTCCAAAAATATGGCGCAATGGTTGGTGTAGTAAAGCTAACTGTTACTAATTAATCCGCTAGCCGTACTTAATAAAGTAAGTATTTAAAGTGGCCGCTGCAAATTCTGCGCAAGTTCGACGCGCGTTAGATGCGGCGGTTGCTGCCATTGGCGGCCAGCCGCGAGAAGGTCAGATAGAGATGGCCGAAGCGGTAGCAAATGCACTTGCCGATCGCCACCATCTTTTAGTCCAAGCCGGAACTGGAACTGGAAAGTCACTTGCCTATTTAGTACCGGCATTGGTGCATGGAAAGAAAGTATTGGTCGCAACGGCAACCCTTGCTCTACAACGTCAATTAGTTGAACGCGATCTGCCACGGATTAAAGAGGCCCTGGAGAAAGAGTTAAAGCGAGATCTAACCTTTGCGGTTTATA
>CAILSO010000051.1 GCA_903836945.1 uncultured Actinomycetes bacterium
GGCAGCTCCAAAGCGTCGTAAGAAGGCAGCTGCTAAGAAGGCAGCTCCAAAGCGTCGTAAGAAGGCAGCTGCTAAGAAGGCAGCTCCAAAGCGTCGTAAGAAGGCAGCTTCAAAGTCAGCAGCTCCAAAGGCTGCTCCAAAGAAGCGTCGTCGCAAGAAGGCAGCTGCTAAGTAATTAGCGCTACTTTTAGAAAAAGCCCGCTACGAAAGTAGCGGGCTTTTTCATTGCAATATTCCCTGAAACATTAAACGCTTTAAAGATCTAGAGGAATTAAAAAGTTACTTATCTTCCGCGATATATTGATCACGAAGGTTTGACTGAACGCGGTCAAAAATCTTTGCAAGCTCTTCTTGATCCTTCACCGTTAAATGATCCACAAATCTATTTCGAACGCTATCGACATGATCCGGGGCGGCCTTAACAATTGCCTTCCAACCCTTCTCGGTCATGACCGCGAAATAGCCGCGCTTATCGGATTCGCATTCCTCACGTCTTACCCAGCCAGCCTTCTCCATAACCTTCATTCGGTGAGAGAGTCTGCTCTTGGAGACCATTGCAATCTTCGCTAATTCGCTCATGCGCATTCTGCGATCTGGCGCATCGCTCAATTGGGCTAGGACTTCATAGTCAGCCATTGTTAAATCGTGGCCGGCCAGGTCAGCATCCAAAGCATCTAATAGCCGCCTAGAAGCGATGATGTAAGAACGCCAAGCCTTCATCTCTCTGGGAGATAACCACTTGGGGGTCTTGCCGGTTCTATCTGAACTAGTGGAGTTAGCGGACATAATCCAAATATAGATCAGAACTCATTTGGTTGAAAGTTGAATTAGTTGCCGAGGTTATAGGCTCGTCCCATGAGTAACTCAAAGAGCGGCATAAATCTGAGCCATTTGAAATCTTCGGTCCGGCCACAAGATGACCTGTATCGCCACGTCAATGGAAGTTGGATAGATCAGGCCATCATTCCAAATGACCGCTCCTCCGATGGCGCCTTTTATGCCCTCTATCAACAAGCCGAAGCACAAGTTCGAGAAATTATCGAGGAAGCTGCAGCTAGCAACAGCGCACCCGGCTCAATATCAGCCAAGATCGGTGATCTATATCGGTCTTTTATGGACGAGGCTCGAATTGATCTACTCGGAATCGCCCCAATTTCTAAAGATTTTACCCGCGCCCTTTCAATCACCCATAGTCGAGATTTTTTCCAAGCGCTCGGTGAATTTGAGGCCCGTGGACTTGGCGGGCTCTTTTATCAATACATAACCACCGACAATATGGACTCCAATACCAATATCGCCTACATCGGCCAATCTGGTTTGAGTTTGCCGGATGAGGCTTATTACCGGGAAGAAGAATTCGCGGAAATTAGAAGCGCCCTACTTTTGCATATTGAAAAGATGTTTAACTTGGCGAAGATTGAAAACGCACCAGAGCATGCAAGGCGAATTCTCGATTTAGAAACCCAAATTGCCGCCTGCCATTGGGATGCGGTGCGCGATCGTGATGCCACTTTGACCTATAACAAAATGAGTTATTCCGAGTTGCTTACCTGCGCACCTGGCTTTGATTGGGATCTTTGGATAAGTGCATCCGGTACCCCAAAGAAAGTCCTGGAAAGTTGCGTTGTCCGGCAGCCATCTTTCTTCACCGGTGTTGGCGAATTGTTAATGAATTTCGATGCTGCTGCTTGGAGTTCTTGGTTGGCCTGGCATCTCCTATCAGGAGCCGCTTCCTACCTAAGCTCGGATTTTGTTAGTGAGAATTTTGCATTCTATGGAACCACTCTCTCGGGCACTCCAGAATTAAAAGCGCGATGGAAGCGCGGTGTTGGCTTGGTAGAAGGTTCACTCGGCGAGGCAGTTGGGCAAGTTTATGTCGACCGGCATTTCCCACCTGAGGCGAAAGTTCGAATGGTGGAATTAGTAGCAAATTTAATTGAGGCCTATCGCGTAGATATTGCGGCCCTTGATTGGATGACACCCGAGACCAAGGCCAAGGCCTTTGAAAAACTAGCGAAATTCACGCCAAAAATCGGTTATCCGGAGAAGTGGCGCGATTATTCAAAATTGGAAATCGTGGCCGATGACTTGATGGGAAATTTAGAGCGAATCACAAAATTCAATCAAGAGTATGAATTTGCGAAAATCGGCGCCCCGGTTGATCGCAGTGAATGGCTGATGACGCCACAAACAGTTAATGCTTATTACAACCCAGGTATGAACGAGATTGTCTTTCCGGCCGCAATCTTGCAACCACCATTCTTCGATCTCGCCGCAGATGATGCCGCCAACTATGGCGGAATCGGTGCGGTTATCGGACATGAGATCGGCCATGGCTTTGATGATCAAGGCTCTAAATATGATGGCGATGGAAATTTAAAAAATTGGTGGACCGACTCTGATCGCAGCGAATTTGAAAAACGTGCCAACAAGTTGATCGCCCAATATGAAGAGCTACATCCCTTGGAAGCGCCCGAGGTTCATGTCAATGGTGCGCTAACCATTGGTGAAAATATTGGTGACCTTGGTGGCCTGACGATCGCGATTAAGGCATACGAACTCTCACTCAAAGGAAAGGTTGCCCCGGTTATCGATGGCTTAACTGGCGAGCAGCGCTTATTTATGGGATGGGCTCAATGCTGGCGCCAGAAGATGCGCCCAGAAGAAGTCCGCCGCCGGGTAGCAACCGATCCCCACTCCCCTGATGAATTTCGTTGCAACCAAGTGGTGCGAAATCTTGATGAGTTCTACCGAGCATTCAATGTGAAAGAGTCAGATGCGCTTTATCTGCCGGAAAATGAGCGAGTTCGCATCTGGTAACCAAATTTCGTCTACGAAAACTAAATATTGGCCATTAAATAGCGCAAATTCGCCTTTTAAGGGGGTTTTAAGGCCTATTCAGGGAAATGGCAGGCAACTGTTGATGAACCAACAGTTAGCAATTCTGGCGCCGTTGTACGGCAAATATCTTTTGCCTTCCAACAACGGGTATTAAAGACACATCCACTTGGCGGATTTGCTGGAGTTGGTAAATCGCCAACCAAAGTAATTCGCTCTCGTGAACGTTCTAGCTTTGGATCTGGAATTGGAACTGCTGACAACAAGGCCTTTGTGTAAGGGTGGCGAGGCTCTTTGAATAGTGATTCGGTCTTGGCGATCTCCATTACCTTGCCGAGGTACATCACAATTACCCGGTCTGAAATATGTTGGACCACAGATAAATCATGAGCAACAAACAGGTAAGCCAGGCCATACTCATCTTGGAGGTCATCTAGAAGATTTACCACCTGGGCCTGGATAGATACATCTAGCGCCGAGACGGGTTCGTCGGCAACTATTAATTTGGGACGCAAGGCAAGCGCGCGGGCAATTCCAATTCGCTGGCGTTGTCCCCCGGAAAATTCATGTGGGAAGCGATTGATATGTTCTGGATTTAGCCCCACTTTTGTTAGCAAGGATTGAACTTCGTTCTTAATCTCATCCTTACTTAATTTAGTGTGAATTTGGAATGGCGCACCAATAATTTCACCAACGGTATGACGCGGATTTAACGAAGCATATGGATCTTGGAAGATCATCTGCATCTTGGATCTGATTGAAAAGATCTCAACTTTTGATGCGTGGGCAATATCTTGACCTTCAAAGAAAATACTTCCCTCGGTAGGGTCATATAACTTCAAAATTGTGCGGCCAACCGTGGTCTTTCCGCAGCCAGATTCCCCTACTAAGCCAACGGTCTCACCTGGGTAAATTTCAAAATCAACGCCATCAACTGCCTTGATTACCTGCTTATTGCGTCCAGTAAATCCACCGCTAGATAAGAAATATTTCTTTAATCCGGATACTTTCAAAATTGGCGTAGCCATATTAAGCACCTGCCTTAGTAGCGCTAATAATCTCGGCCTCACTTAGATGACAACGTGCTAAATGGTTTGCCGCTTTTTGACTTAACTCCGGCATCGAAATTTCGCACTTATTTCCAAATACATGTTTTGCATACGAACACCGTGGCTGGAAGGAGCAACCATTTGGTAGATGAATTAGTGAAGGTGGCTGGCCGGGAATCGTTGAAAGTCTGCCGCCGTGGAAGCTATCTACTCGCGGAATCGAATTTAGCAATCCACGTGTGTAAGGATGGTCAGAATTGTAGAAAACATCATCAACTGGGCCGGTTTCAACTAGTCGACCGGCATACATGACATTGATGTGATCAGCTACTTCGGCCACAACCCCCAGGTCGTGCGTAATCAAAATAACCGCCATATTGAATTCCTTTTGAACTTGCTTAATGAGTTCGATGATCTGGGCTTGGATCGTCACATCAAGAGCGGTGGTTGGCTCGTCGGCTATAAGTAATTTTGGATTATTTACGAGTGCCATGGCGATCATTGCGCGCTGGCGCATACCGCCGGAAAATTGGTGTGGGTAATCATCTACGCGACGGTCAGCTGAAGGGATGCCAACTAGATCAAGCATCTCGATCGCTCTGGCTCTGGCTTCTTTCTTACCGCCCTCGTTGTGCAAAAGCCAAGACTCCGCAATTTGATTGCCGATTGTAAAAAATGGATGCAAGGATGACATTGGATCTTGAAAGATCATCGACATGGTGGATCCGCGCATTTTGCGAACGGTCTCGGTTGGGGCTGTTAAAACATCTATTGGGCCGCTTTCTAGATTGAAAATGGCCTGCCCAGAGATCCTTGTGCTCTTTGGATTGTGTAGTCCCATGATCGCCAAATTCGATACAGACTTTCCAGAGCCCGATTCGCCAACGATTGCCAAGGTTTGGCCTAGATCAACGCTAAAAGTTACCTCGTTAGTTGCTTGAACAATTCCATCCTCAGTCGGGAATGCGACAGAGAGATTTTTAACTTCTAAAAAGGAGCTCATAAATTACTCACGCAATCCGAACTCTTGGATCTAGGTAGGCATATGCCAAGTCAACAATTAGGTTAAAGAGGATGATAAAAGTCGCGGCAACTAACGTTGTTCCCATAATTAGCGGCAAGTCATAATCATGTAGAACTGCTTTGAGCGAGATCATGCCAAGGCCCGGCAACTGGAAGATTGATTCGGTGATGATTGCGCCACCGAGTAAGCCGCCGAAATCTAAACCAGCGTTTGTGACTAATGGGGCAAGTGAGGTTCGCAAATTATGTTTGATTAGGATCCGTCGCTCGGAAACGCCTTTAGCGCGCGCGGTACGAATGAAATCTTCGCTCGAGGTTTCAATGACATTTCCACGAGTTAAACGGGTATAGATCGCGGCAAAGGCAAGGGCCAAGGTTATCCACGGGAATATGAAGTTCTTAAAAAATCCAAATGGATCAGAAAATGGTGATACCCAGAGGCCTTGTGAAATCGGGTCAATCCAATGCATCAAGAAGGCTGCGATATAAACCAATAAGCCGACGATAAATGTTGGAAGTGAGGAGCCAATCAAAACGAAGGCAGTTGCCGCCTTGTCGATGAAGGTGCCGCGAAAACGTGCTGCGATGATTCCAAAACTAACTCCGATCGTCATCCAGAGTATGAATGCTCCGATCGCCAAGCTAAGGGTGAAGGGAAAAGCGCCAGCAATTACATTGGTT
Source organism: uncultured Actinomycetes bacterium (assembly GCA_903836945.1). Classification (GTDB taxonomy): domain Bacteria; phylum Actinomycetota; class Actinomycetes; order Nanopelagicales; family Nanopelagicaceae; genus AAA044-D11. The sequence continues at coordinate 5,592 of CAILSO010000051.1, forward strand.
ACACACTCGTTATGTGGAAATGAATAGCCAAGAGAAGGTGCTGGACAGGTAAATTGCGCTGCGCCATCACCATAGGTGCGACCGGCAAAAATACCGCAGATAAAGCGCCACCATTGTTCGTACAACGGAACATCTAGGCCAAGTCTATGGCGATTGCCCAGGACTGTTGCGGGAGAACAGTGAACCCCACAGGAAATTCGAGCTGGATCAATTGGCAACAAGCCAAAGATTAAATAAACAACGATGCTTAGTAAGAACAATAAGAAGATGGCATATGCCAATCTCCGACTTACATACTTAAACATCGCTTCCTTTCTCGTAGTAATAGGGCGACCCTTTCGAGCCGCCCTAGAACTAATTGTTTTTCAGGTATTGCGGTAAAGAATTATTTTTAAATAATTACTTTACATATAGAGCTGGGAACAAGAGCGCACCCTGAGGTAGCCAGAAGCTTGCGCCGCCGACCTTTGAGCCCCAGTACTCCTGCTCGATTGAGAACAATGGACGGATCGCCCAGTATTCATCAGTCACAATCTGAGCAAGTGCTTTCCACTCAGCAGATTGCTTTGCGCGATCTGTCTGTCCCATATTTGCAACAACACGTGAGTGCCATGCATCGTAGCCAATTCCTGGATCGGCAGTTGTCTTACCTGTCCAGTTCCAGTTCTGGTTCTCGTTGAAGCCACCTTCTTTAATAAATAGTGGTGGAATAACGGTTGATGCATTTGCCCAGTCAGCTCCCCAACCAGCGGTTGAGATATCGCCTTGCTTTGCTGGGTTTTGAACTGTTGGGTAGTACTGAGCTGAAGGAATGAAGTTGAAGTTAACTTGAATTCCAGCTGCGTTCAGTGCTGACTTAATTAAGGTTGCCGCCTTTTGGCCGGTTGCAGTATTAGCAACGTCCCAAGCAATACCCTTCTTAGGATCTGTTACACGTGCATAAGTATCTGGGCAGGTTGTCATTGCATCTGCCAAAACAGTCTTTGCATATGTTGCATTTCCAGCGATGTTGAAGTTTGAATCGTGGATTCCACCATGTGTTGGCGCATAGTCAATTCCAGCAAGTGGATTGATAACGCTATCGCCCAATTTTCCGTAGAAACGAACGCCACCAGCAAGGTCGATTAGCGCCTTGTTGTTGATTGCAAAGAAGACGGCCTTACGGACATCCAAGCAATCCATGTGCCCTGGAGTTACGTTTGTTGCGTAGTAACGAGTGTATGGACCAGTTACGTTCATTCCACGGCCAGCTGACGCTGAGCTGTTAAAGAATGCTGCTTGGTTAGCAGGTTGCATAACTTGGTCATAGTTAACCGCGTTTGGCGTTGAATCCTTTAGGAAGATCTGATCGCGCACATCTTCAGAGATGCTAAAGCGCATGGTGACCTGATCTGGATATGCGGTACGAACTGAATCTGTTGCCGCGCTCCAGTTTGGATTGCGGACAAGAATCATTTCGGCGCCAGACTTGTAAGTCTGGATCTTGTATGGTCCAAGGGCCATTGGGTTCATGTCGTACTTATCGCCGGTATCAGCCTTTGCCTTTACAGGTGACATTGCTGGGTAGGTTGCGAAGTAGTTGAAGTCACCGATTGGCGCATTCAAGTGGAAGGTAATTGTGTTTCCACTACATACAACAGCCTTGTCGAAAAGTGCTTGACCGGTCTTCTTGTAAGGACCCTTGTATGAAGATGAACCATCAGCATCTTTTGGAATATTTAAATATTGAATCGCATATGTAGGTCCATCGGTTAGGACATCTGTAGCGAAGGCACGTGAGACACCGTACTTCTCGTCTTCGCAAGTAAGTGCTGAGCCATCTTGCCACTTGATGCCAGACTTCAGAGTGAAGGCCCAAGTCTTTCCACCATCAGATACGCGACCAGTATCAGTTGCCAGGTCTGGCTTTAATTGGAAGCCAGCTTGTCCAACTGTTGGGTTGTAGCTAAGTAGCGTACGAAATAGATAGGTGTTTAGGAATGCAATATCTTCACCGGTGTAAACACGAGTTGGATCTGCATGTGCAAATGAATCGGCATTTGTTACATAGATAAGTGTTCCGCCAGTGTGACTTGCTGCGCTTGCTGAAGATGCTGTTGTAGCAACCATTCCGGTTGCAACAAGTGCTACTGCAGAGAGTGAAGCGATTAGTCGAACTTTGCTGGAACGAAGTTGGCGAATGGCCATTTATTCCCCTTCCAAGGTTTCAAACATTTGGAGGCAAGGCCACCGCAGGGAGAGCCAATTGCCACTTAACTTACTGTCGAGTTTAACCAGAAATTCACCAAAAATTAAGACAAAAGGGAGGTTAAAAGGCCGGGTTAGCGATCGCTCTTTGAGTCCAAGGCATCACGCAAACCATCGCCGAAAAGATTAAGGGCAAGGACGACGATGATCACCATTCCGGCTGGAATAGCTAGGTAGGCCGGATCGCGTTGCCAGAAGTTGGTGGCGTCATTTAAGACCAAGCCCCAAGTAGATCCAGGTGCCTGCACGCCGACTCCCAGGAATGAGAAGACCGCCTCTGCCGCCAAATAACCGGGCAGAGAGATTGAGAGATAGACAATGGCAAGTGGCCAAAGATTTGGCAAAATTTCTTTAAAGATGATTCGCATATTTGAGGCGCCTTGAGTCCTTGCGGCCAAGATAAATTCTTTTTCGCGGATTGATAAAACCTGCGAGCGCACCACACGGAAGAAACCAGGCCAACTAAATACAACTAGCACGCTAACCATCACAATAATTCTGGCGCCATTGTGATGCGCAAGTCCCATCGCTTCTACTCGAAGTGAAAGTGGATAAGCCAAAGCTACATACATAAATGTTGTTGGGAATGCGAGTAAGAAATCGGCCAGACGTCCCAAAGTGTTATCCAATAGCCCTCCGATAAAGGCAGCTGAAATTCCGAGGAATAATCCGATTGCCACAAAAGCGATACTGGTCAAAATTGCAATCGAGAATGAGATTCGTGAGCCATAAATTAGTAAGCCAAATAAATCGCGGCCGACTCCGGGTTCTAGGCCAAATGGGTGGTGCCAACTAATTCCGCCACCAAATCCCTTTGGGACTCCGCCATCGCCCAAGACATTTGGGTAAACAGTCGTGTTATCTACATTAAAAATCTTTGTAACTAAGGGGGCTAAGAAAGCGATCAATACGAAAAATAGCGCGACCCCTGCTGCAACCATTGAGACCTTATTGCGCTTCAATCGCATCCAGGCGATTTGGCGTGGACTGCGTTGCGCCAATTCTTTTCTTGGTTCAGCGATAGCCGTCATAAGGTAGATAATAGTCATATGAGCGAGTTTGGTTTCAAGGTCCAAGCCGAATTAACCAATTCGCAGGGCCGCGCTGGGGTGATTCACACGCCACATGGTGAAATTCAAACCCCTGCCTTTATTCCAGTCGGAACCAAAGCAACCGTTAAATCAGTTCTGCCAGAAGCGATGAAAGAGTTGGGCGCCCAAGCCTTACTTGCCAATGCATATCACCTCTACTTACAACCCGGACCGGAGATTGTCGATGAGGCTGGCGGTGTTGGAAAGTTCATGAATTGGCCTGGCCCCACTTATACCGATAGCGGTGGCTTTCAAGTTCTCTCCCTTGGCGTTGGCTTTAAGAAAGTTATCGCAATGGATGAACAGACCTTTCGGTCTGATGAAGTAATTGCCGACCATAAAGAGCGATTGGCCCATGTCGATGATGATGGCGTTACTTTTAAATCGCATCTAGATGGTTCGATGCACCGATTTACACCAGAAATTTCAATGCAAGTTCAGCACCAATTAGGCGCCGACATAATTTTTGCCTTTGATGAATGCACCACTTTGCATAACACTCGAAAGTATCAAGTTAAATCCCTAGAGCGCACTCGCCTTTGGGCCAAGAGGTGTTTGGTCGAGCACGGAAGATTAACTCGCGAACGAAGTGCCAAGCCTTACCAAGCACTTTGGGGGGTCCTGCAAGGAGCTCAGTACGAAGACTTACGTCGCAAAGGCGCCAAAGATTTATCGGAATTGAATGAAGATGGCATCAGCTTTGATGGCTTTGGTTTAGGTGGCGCACTAGATAAAGAAAATTTGGGAACGATCGTTAGTTGGATGACCGAGGAACTTCCTCGCGAGAAGCCACGTCACCTACTTGGAATCGGCGAACCAGATGATCTCTTTGTCGGCGTTGAAAATGGCGCTGATACCTTTGATTGCGTTGCCCCATCAAGGCAGGCTCGCACCAGCGCCGTATTTACTAAGACTGGCCGGGTTAATTTAACCAATGCCAAATTCAATCGTGCTTTTGTACCGATTCAAGAAGATTGTGATTGCTACACCTGTACGAACTACACCGCGGCCTACTTAAATCATCTTTTCCGTAGTAAAGAGATGCTGGCATCAACACTTGCAACGATTCACAACGAACGTTTCATTGTTCGCTTGGTCGATCAGATGCGTCAGCGATTGATCGCCGGTGATTTCCATGAATTCAAGAAGGAATTCCTTGGAAGTTTCTACTCAAGCAACCTCAAAAGATCGCTTGCTTAGCCCCATCCAATAACCTTCAACTTCCATAGTTGGCGCAACCTCAGCATCCGTTGCAGCTCCAAGTGTTATAAATATTGGCGCGAAATGTTCCACGGTTGGGTGTGCATATGGCAGTCCCGGCGCTAATTTCTTATAGTTCATTAGCTCATCGACTGCACCACGTTCTAAAACTTCCTTCGCCCACAGATCAAATTCGACGCTCCATTTTGGTGGCGTCGCTTCAATTCTAAATTCGGTTAGGAATGGCAGGCCGTGTGTTAAGAAGCCACTGCCGATAATCAAAACGCCTTCATCGCGCAATGGCGCTAACTTTCTGCCAATTTCAAATAACTTCTCGGGATCATGCGTCGGAATCGACATCTGTAGTACCGGAACATCAGCATGGGGATACATCTTCATCAATGGAATATAGGCACCATGATCTAGTCCCCTGCGATGTTCGGCAACAGCTTCGTTCATTAAACCTTTTATTCGAGCAGCTAAATCCGGCGCACCGGGCGCGCGATATTGCAGGTTGTAAAACTTCGGCGCGAAACCACCGAAGTCATAAATTAATGGGGTTCCAGTCTCTGTCGAACTTAAAGAGAGCGGCGCCGATTCCCAGTGCGCGCTAACAATCAGGATTGCCTTAGGTTTTTCAAATTGCGCAGACCAATTACTTAACTCTGCGCTCCAAATTGGATCATCAAGTAATGGTGGAGCTCCGTGGCCGATGTAGAGGGCCGGTGCCTTTGTTGTCATGGCTAAATCCTACTCCTTAAGTAGTTGAATCTTCAACTACTTAAACAAAGAGTTATTCGGCCTTATTCCCTGTCAGATGCTGCTCCCAAGCTCCTTCTAGCGTCTTAGTAAAAGTTTCAAGCGGCTGGGCGCCAGAGATTCCGAACTTCATATCGAAGACAAAGAAGGGCACCCCTGATGCGCCAAGTTGTGCGGCTAAATTTCTATCCGCGATTACCTCATCGGCAAATTTATCTGTAGTCAAAATTGCTTCGCTATCAACAGCATCAATATTTACTGACAGGGCAACTGAAACTAAATCTGAATGCGAAAACAACGGGCGCGACTTCTCAAAGTAACTGGAGTACATCGCCTCTAATAAATCATCTTGCTTTCCAATTGTTGCCGACCATAACAGCAGACGATGGGCATCGAATGTGTTTCCAGAAAGAGTCTCATCTAACTCGTAGCAAAGCCCTTCCCCATCGGCGATCGCGCAGACATTTGCCTGCATCTCGGTAACTTTCTCGGCAGGAAGCTGATACTTCTGTGCCAAATACTCTTTAGTTGGCACAGTCTCAGCAATATCCGGTTGCAATTGAAAAGCGCGATGGCGAATTGTGACTTTATCTTTATGTTCGAAAGTTGAAAGCGCCTTCTCTAATCTGCGCTTGCCGATAAAACACCAAGGGCAAACTACATCGGACCACACATCAATAATCATGGATTTACTTTACTCAACCTTTCGCGAGCAACTTGTTGACTGGGTGATTCGGGGCCAAGGATTGCGATGAAAATATTGAGCGCAAAACGAGCAACTTTGAGCCAAGCCTTGCTTCTTGGCTTTAGCCCAAGAATGGCTAGCTCATTTGGATGCATAGTCGCGATAGCTGCATTGGCCAAAATCCGATAGAAAAATATTCCGCCCCTTCCAAAGGGTGGGTTCAGGATGAAATTAACGACCTGTTCGGTTTGCGCTACCCGGGCTAACTTCAATATGTAATAGTGATGACATAACTGCTCCTAAATTTTGATTTAATTAGTTGAACTTTCAATTACTACTAACTTACTCTTCTTTGAAGTTATTCCCTAATTCGACTTATGTGACCTTAATCCCAAGATTGACTGGCCTAATATCTACTCATGAGGATCCTCTTGCCGCCAAGTGAAGGCAAGAATTCACCCAAGAAACTTCGAAATTTGGATCTGAAGAAACTTGCATATGCAAATGATTTGCGAGTACTTCGCCAGCAGAATTTAGATGCGCATAAAGAGATAGACCAGAAGAGATCCGATTTTGCATTCAATATCTACTCCGGCGTTCTCTACCAAGCTCTTGGATATCAATCCTTAAGCGCGTCCGCAAAGAAGCGGGCGGATAAATCTATTCTGATTTTTTCAGCCGCTTACGGTGTTGTCGCAATTTCTGATCCCATTGCGCAATATAAATTCAAGCCAAATGCCAAATATTGGCGAAAGGCCTTAGCGTCAACTTTGGAAGAAATATCCGATGAATTAATTGTCGAATGCCGATCATCCACCTATCAAACGATGTGGCAACCTAACCCAGAACAAACCGTTGCTATTCGGGTATTCACCTTAGTAAAGGGCAAGAAAAAAGTTATTACTCACATGTCTAAAAAGACCCGCGGAGACGTAGCCCGATTTTTGATTTCACAACGAACTCCACCGAAAACTCCCATTGAACTATTTAAGATGCTTAAAAAGGAGTTCTCTTGTTCCCTTGTTTCAGCATCCTCTAACGAGAGTTGGTATATCGATGTCATTGCAAAGTAGACCATTAGTAGTGATGCTTCATGGCGGTTATTGGCGCCCGCAGCATGGACCAGAACACTTAGCTGCCCTTGCTACCGCTCTTCGCCTGGAAGGTTTTGAAGTAGAAACTCCGGAGTACCAACGAGCGCCGGGTGATCCTTATCTAACTTTGAAAAGCGTTAATTCAATTCTCGGCAATTACGCCAGCCGCGAGGTAATTCTTGTTGGATTTTCAGCCGGTGGGCAGTTTGCACTGTTGACCGCCAATAATTTCGCCAACATTAAAGCGATCCTATGCATCTCCCCGGTAACCGATCTACTTAAGACCGAGGAGCTTGGACTTGGCGATGGCGCCACACAAGAATGGTTGCCGCAATCAGCTGCTAACTACCCCGATTTAGATCCAAAAATATCCGCGAAACCAAATGCCCCGACCATCATTCTTCATGGCGATCAAGATTCTAGAGTCCCGATTGATTTAAGTATTGATTATGTTCAGGCAGCTAAAGCTGCTGGCGCGAATATAGAGTTGATTTCAATAAAGAGCGTTGGGCACTTTGAGATTATTGATCCAAGCGCAACTAGCTACACCGAGATTCTTAAAGCCCTCATTAAATTAAGTGAAAAAATTAATTAAGTAAAAATTAAAGCGAGGCGAAGGCTTCATCCAAAACGCTCATGGCGTCTAGGAGTAATTCTTCAGTAATAACAATCGGTGGCAGGAAGCGAATCACGTTCACGTATGTACCGGCGGTTAAAACCAAAACGCCCTTGCTTTGGCAATACTTAACAACAGCCTGCATGGCAGCGGTATTTGGTTCATTAGTGCCCGGCACGATCAATTCGATTGCCTGCATCAAACCGCGGCCACGAACTTCGGCGATAACTGGATGCTTCTTCGCCAACTTATTTAGCGAATCGGTTAAGACCTTTCCAAGATCGCGAGAACGTTGGACCAAATTTTCTTTCTCTAAAGTTTCAAGTGTGCCAAGCGCAGCGGCGCAAGCAACTGGGTTTCCACCATAAGTTCCACCCAAGCCGGCGGCATGGACCGAATCCATAACTTCCGCTCTTCCGGTTACGCCAGCTAGTGGCAAGCCGCCAGCGATTCCTTTTGCGGTAATCACCATATCTGGAACTACGTTTTCATCTTCAACGGCAAACATATTTCCGGTTCGGGCAAATCCTGTTTGAACTTCATCAGCGATGAAAAGAATGCCATTTTCTGCAGCGTACTTTGAAAGGCCAGGAAGGAATCCCTTTGGTGGAACTACAAAGCCTCCTTCGCCTTGAATTGGTTCTATCAAAATTGCCGCAACATTATGTGCGCCAATCTCTTTTTCAATCTTGCTGGTGACCATCGCGAGCGCATCTTGCGTAATTGTTTCTTTTGGTCCAACCCAGTGAAGTGAATATGGCATTGGTACTCGATAAATTTCTGGAGCAAATGGGCCAAAGCCTTCTTTGTAAGGCATGTTCTTCGCAGTCAACGCCATCGTTAGATTGGTGCGACCATGATACGAATGCTCAAAGACAACAATGGCCGGACGCTTTGTGTAATGTCTGGCGACCTTTACCGCATTTTCAACAGCTTCTGCTCCGGAGTTAACGAGCAGCGACTTCTTCTTAAAAGTTCCTGGGGTTATACGATTTAAAATTTCGCAAACTTCGATGTAATTCATATAAGGCGCAACCGTGAAACAGGTATGTGTAAAAGCCTGCACTTGTTCAATAACTCGATCGACAACTCTTTCGGCCGCATTACCTACGTTGGTAACACCAATTCCTGAACCCAGGTCAATGATTTGATTGCCATCGATATCAAGCAAGATCGCATCACTTGCACGTTCAATGATTACTGGAATCGCCATACCAAGTCCACCAGAAGTCGCTTCAGTACGACGCTTTAGCGCCTCTGTTGATTTTGGTCCCGGAATAGCGGTAACCAAACGACGTTCTTGTGACAATTTGGTGGTTGTGGTCATGGATAAAGTCTAGAGCCCATTTCCTCTCGATCGGAATTGAAGTTAGGCTTGATCTGTGAATTCGCGCCGTGAGTTACGTCAAGATGCGCCACTGCTTGACGCCTACCTCTCCTACTTCGAGAGCGCCCGAACTCCTTTCACCATCCCCGGACACAAGCAGCAAGCCGCCAAGTTGGATGCTGGCTTAGGCGCAATCGTTGATCGCGATACTCCCCTTTATGGTGGTTTAGATGAAATTAAACTAACCAATCAAGTTCTAAAGCAGGCGGAAGCCTTGGCGGCAAAGTTGTGGGGCGCAGATTTCGCCCGCTTCTCAACGGGCGGTTCCACTCATGCAAATCAGGCAATCATTTTGGCTCTTGGAAAGCCCGGTGACAAGATCGCAGTCTCAAGAACTGCACACCGATCAGTCCTTAGCGCTTTAGTTTTGGCTGGACTTGAACCACTCTGGCTGTCACCAGAAATTGAGCACGCTACTGGCGTACCTACCGGAATTAGCGTCGATGAGTTTCGCAAAGTTGTAAATCAAAAACCAATTGCACTTCTTCTTACTGAACCTGGCTATCTCGGGACTATCTCTGACCTACCATTATTAATTGATGAGGCGCATGCTCATCGCATTCCAGTAATTCTCGATGCAGCATGGGGTGGCCACTTTGGTTTCCACAAAGATCTGCCAAAACATGCCTTTCAACTTGGCGCAGATGCCCTAATTACCTCAACCCATAAGGCCCTTCCTGGATACAGCGCATCAGCGCTTTTGTTGGCATCTGGAAAGTATTTAAATTTGGCCAGAATCGAACAAAGCTTTGAGACTACTCACACAACTTCACCAGCCGGGGCCCCACTTGCATCAATCGATGGCTGCCGGGCACTTCTTGAAATGCGTGGCGAAGAATTAATTGGTGAATTACTTATAAATATAAATAACTTTAAGGTAAATGTTCAAAGTAATTTTGATCTGCCAATCTTCCTAAATGCCAGCGACTTTCTGCCATACCGTTTTGATCCAACAAAGATAGTTCTGCGCGCTGGGCAACTAGGCGCCTCAGGTGTTGATATTGAGAAAGAGTTACAGAAAGCAAATATCCGAGTCGAAATGGCTGATCGAGATACAGTTGTATTTCTCGCTACATTGGCCGACTCAAAAGATGAATTTTCAAAACTTGAAGAAGTCCTCATTCCAATCCTAAAGAAACTTCAATCAACACCTCGCCAGTCAGCTACTTCACTTAGCTGGTCGGTAGTTCCTACCCAGGCAATCTCTATGCGCGATGCCTACTTCTCAAATACCGAAATAGTTTCCGCAGCAAATGCCATTGGTCGAATTAGTGCCGATCTCATTGCACCCTATCCTCCTGGCGTAGCCGTAGTTGCACCTGGCGAAGTGCTCACCGAACAAATAATTTCTGGTCTAGCAACCACCAAGGCCGCCGGAGTCCGCATTGCATATGCCACGGATCCCTCGCTCGCTACCTACAGAGTTACCATTTAAATGAATACAACTATTCGTGATTTAAAGAGCGATGATAAGGCTCAATGGCTGCCGCTTTGGAACGGCTACTTAACTTTCTATAAGACTGAATTAAGCGATCAACAGACGGAATTAACTTGGAATCGACTAATAGATCCTGATTTCAATCTCTTCTGCAAGGTTGTTGAAGTTGATGGAAAGTTGCAAGGATTGACACACTTCTCATTTCAAAACTCAACGTGGGCAACTAAGAATTATTGCTACCTAGAGGACCTCTTCGTTACGCCAGAATCTCGTAGTCAAGGACTTGGTCGAAAGTTGATTGACGCCGTAAAAGATATTGCCATTAAGGGAGGCTCAAGTCGCCTCTATTGGAATACTGACAGAACAAATGAAACCGCTCGAAAGTTGTATGACACCTACACGCCCGAATCTGGAAAAGTGCAGTATCGAGTTCTCTTAAATCCAGACGCAGATTAAATTATTAATTTAGATCAGCTATAACGATCTTAGACATCTGCATCATCGCCTGCATCGCCTTACCCGCTTTTTCCGGATCTGGGTTGCCCAGCGCTTCGCCCAATTGTTTTGGAACGATCTGCCAAGAAACTCCGTACTTATCTTTAAGCCAACCACATCGACCCGGCTCGCCGCCCTCGGCAATTAGGGCGCCCCAGTATTTATCGACTTCGGCCTGACCATCGACATTAACAAATATTGAAAATGCCTCGCTGAACTTGTACATCGGGCCACCATTTAGCGCAATGTAATTGCATCCGAGGATCGAGAAATTGATTGTAAAAGCCTTGCCATCTGGGCCACGCGCAATATCGTTAATTTTGCTCTCAGAAAAAATACTGGTGTAGAAATTAACTGCATCTTCAGCTTGGTCATCAAACCAAAGCATGTGGCTTATTGAGGTCATGTTCTGACTCTACCTTAAACTTAAACTATGGATTCTTATGCAAAAGAGGCTGAGGCCCGTTGGGGAGAATCCTCTGAATTTCAAGAGTCAAAATTACGAACATCGACATATAAAACTGAAGATTTTCAAGCAGCAAAAGTAGATCAAGAAGCCGTAACGGAGAGATTTGCAACTGCCTTTGGAAATAGCGTCGATTTTAAATCTGTAGAAGTGCAAGAGATTGTGCAGGCGCATCGAGCGGCAATTTCTAAGTGGTTTTATGATTGCTCTGTCGATATGCAGAAACAATTGGCGTCTCTATACATTTCAGATGATCGATTTAAAAAATATTATGATGGAAGAGTTCGGGGACTCTCCCAGTACGTCCACGATGCGATCTTGGCCCAATAACTGGCTTAGTCGTTTAGCCCTTTGCCTTTCAGGATCAATGGTGCACATTTCTCGATTCTGGATATCAACGTTGCCTCCTGTTTGGCAGAAGAGAAATGCAATACATAGGCCCGCTGACGCCCCGGAGTAAGTTTCTTAAAAGCTGGAGTTAGGCCCGGCACTTTCTTAAACTTTGCCAAGATTTCTTTTGGAATAACAAATTCGGCTGCCTTTTTTACCGGCACAATTTCGCCTGTTTCTTCAACTTTAATGGCATCCTTCATATATGCAGAAATTATTGCCTTTGATTTTGTAATCTCTTTTAAGTCTTTGAACCTGATTTGCCTAGCCGATTGGACATTGGGCGTCTGTTGAATCAGAATCTTTTTTGGGTCCTTCATGATCGCGCCTTTCATGAAAAGAACAGCGCAATATTCTTTAAACGCATGGATCAGAAATACATTCTTTCCGTCCAGCGTGTAACAAGGTTGGCCCCATTTAAGGTCTTCGGTCAATCCAGTGTTAAGAGCAAGTGCCCTTAGGACCGAATACTCCTCATGCCATTTCTCTTCTTTCTTTAGAAATAGATCAACACGTTTATTTGTGGCCATTACGCGAGTTTAGCGCTTCCTTCCTTACCTTAATAAAGAGCGGTACTGGAATCAGCGATCCGATGATCATCACTAGAACCCATTGCCTATCGAGACTATTACCAATCATGCTTCCCGCTATTGCTGGTCCAAGGATTCCTGAAATACCCCACTGCAAACTAATCAAAGAACTTGCCCTACCCCGAATATGTTCGGGGGTAAGTTCCTGCATCAAGGTTGGATTAGTTGGGGCATGAAACATTTCGCCAAAGGCAAAAACAAGTTGACTTGCGCAAAGTAGTAGACCACCAGCAAAGAGTGGAACAAATGGTGAAACGCCAACAAATGTCCACGAAAGCGCCCAAATGATGCCGATGGAAATCAGCGCCGTGTATTTACTAAATTTCTCTAAAATCCGAAGGACGAGGGGTTGTAGCAAGACTATTGAAAATGTATTTACTCCGAAGATGATTCCAAGCCATTTAGGCGAAAGGTGCAGATACTGCGTAGCAAAGATTGGAATTCCACTTTGAATTCCGCCATACCCAAAAGTTAAGAGAATAATTCCCGCGATTAATAGCAACCTGAGTTCATTTATCGCAAAGAGTTCCTTGTAGGAACCATCTTCTGGCTCATTATCTTTGGCGATGTATTTCTCCGCATGGGGCGTATTTAGGCCCAGAATAATTCCGAGATAAACCAAGTAGGTAACTGCATCAGCCCAATACATTATTTGATAGGAGCGCAATGAACCGGCCTGGATAATTAGCGATGAAAGTAGGCCGCCAAAACCAATTCCTAAATTAAGAATCATAAATTGGAAGCCAAAGATCTTTTTACGGTCGCCTTCTGGAGTCACTCTTGTCAAAATCACCATCTGCGAAGGCCAGATGCACTGCCCGCCAAAAGCGAAGAGCGACATGACAACGACTGCTTGCCATTTCTGGGTAATGAAAGCAAAAGTTGCTGCTGAGCTCGCTGCCAAGACCAAACCCGGCAACATAACTTTCTTTGGTCCAAATTTGTCCACGGCTGCACCTAGTGGACCAGATATCAATAGTCCTGCGATCGCCTCGCCTGCAAGCAATAGCCCGCCGAATGTATTGGAAAAGCCCCTAATGCTGTGGAAATAAACTAGTAGTAACGACATCGTCATTCCATTACCTATTGCATTCATGCAGATACCGAGGATGACTCGTTTTGAATGAGAATTTAAAAGTGAAGTGAATTCCTTAAATGGCACCAAATTATCCTAAAGGATAATTTCATACTCCGGATTCATAATTGTTAATCGACCCTCTATTTCACCAACCATGCCTTCAGCTTTTAAGAAAGTCCCGACTTTTACGCCTGCAAGTTCCTTTCGACCAAAAAATCGCAAGGTTATTCCGCCAGTCTCATCCCAGATCTCCAAATCTAAGGCCGCAACCACGGCGCTAGATGAGGTTATCGAGGTAACTCGCCGAGACTCGCTTACTCCCCCAGAATTTCGAACAATAACTTTTCGACTCGGGATTTAATTTCGTCTCGAATTTCCCGAACCTTTTCTACTGGTTGACCCGCTGGGTCATCCAAAACCCAATCTTCATAGCGTTTACCGGGATAGAACGGACAGGCATCGCCACATCCCATAGTTACAACAGCATCAGATTCCATCACTGCCTCTGGTGTAAGGATCTTTGGTTGCTGGTTTGCAATATCAATGCCTTCTTCGGCCATTACTTCTATCGCCTGAGGATTAATACTCTCTTTTGGCGCAGAACCTGCCGATAAGACCTCGACCTTTCCACCGGAGAGTGCACGCATATAACCGGCTGCCATTTGAGACCGGCCAGTATTGTGTACACAAACAAATAAGACTGTAGGCTTCTTCATGTAAACATATTAGTCGAATTGGTTCGAATTAAATGATTTCATTAGAGACATCCTTAAAGCACCTCGCTTGGTCTAACCAAAAATTCTTCAAATTTTTTGGCGAACAACCAGAAACCGTCTTTGCGTTAAGGGCATCGGAAAACGAATGGCCGGTTGGGCGTATTTTGATCCACCTGGCAGGAAGTGGCGAGTGGTATCGATATTGCCTAACTGGAATTGAGGGTTCAGATCTAGTTCGAATTACCTCTGGTCAGATAGCTCTCGATTATTTACCAATCATTGCTTCCCTTGACCAAGTTCTGCTTGAAAATCTAGAACTTCCAGACGATGTACTTCAAATAGACAGCGCTGAAGGAATTATCACCGCACGACGCTCTTTAATCCTTTCGCAGGCAGTTATGCATGCCGCAGAACATAAAGGTCAAATTTCAACAATATTGAAGCAGAATGGAATTCACATTGATCTAGATGCTCTAGATGTTTGGAGTTTTATGAAAGATACTGAGGGAAATTAACCAAGGAGTGGTCGCGGCTTGACCTTTCGATTGCATGCTTTTGAACCTTTAAAGGCTAGGGTGCGCTCGCTTTCTAAATCATTCGCTTCAATAAGCCAAAAACCACTGAAATTTTCTCTCACAGATATTAAAAATCTCAATACCAACCCTCGATTCTCAACTAATTGCTAAATCTTGCGTGAACCTTTTCCATATATTCGGCATCTAGGAATCGAGCTTCCCAGGGCTCGTTCATATGATCGTTATCCCAGCCTGGAATCACGTGAAAGTGGATATGGAAAACACTTTGTAAACCTGCAACGCCATTGCATTGCAAAATAGTTATTCCATCTGACTTCATGGTCTCTTTAACTAAATTTGCTACCTTCTTCGTTGTTATAGCAAGATCGCCCAACATTTGATCTGGTGTTTCATGGATATCGGCAAAGTGGCTTTTCGGAATTACTAAAGCGTGGCCATCACGGACTTGAGTGCGATCTAAGAAGCTTACAAAATTTGCATCTTCATAAATCTTCCAAGAATCTATGCTGCCTTCAACAATCTTGCAGAAAATACAATCTGAAGTCATGAGAAAAGTTTATCGATAATAGAAAAATTAGGTCGAAAAATCTTTGAGGAATTCTAATGAACTCTTTTCGAATATTAGTTCTAGTCCATCTTCCGGGTCCATCTGTTGCCCCACTTGAGTAAAGCCGAGCTTATTTATTATGTGCAAGGAAGGTGCGTTATCAGGAGCGACTGTGTATCTAAGTACTTTCACATCATTCCTGGCCGAAATTGCTTTCCACATACCAATTAGCAACTCTTGGCCAAATCCCCTGTTCTGTCTTTCGGGGACGATTCCAAATCCGATTTCAATCATGCCGGCTTCGTTAGGAAAGTCGTGGAATCCAGTCGAGCCAACTAATTCCTTTGACTCTTTCTCTATAGCGAGAACTAACCCAATTTCGGCAAAACTTGGATCTTTCTTAACTCTAGGTATTCGATGGCTTAAAGGATTCGGCCCTTCAACTAAATGGCGATGCGGATTTAGTAAATCTACCCACTTAGGTTCTTGGCCTAATTCAAATATTGAATATTCTTGAAGAGTTAATGGTCGGCAGCGAAGCCGATTGGTTTCAATTTGAAGCGTCACACTTACAGCGTTCGGCTTCAGAAAATGGTGCAAGCGCTTCCTCGATATGTTGACCACAACCCGACCAAGTTACCTTGTTGCATTTTTCGCATCTAACAGGACTGCACATAACTCCTCCTATATTTAATTACTTAGCCTTTAAACTTACGAATCTCCTGGGGCCACCCACAGGCAACCGCAACTTTAGCGCCCCAAGCCTTCGCTTCAGCATCTCCGGGAACATCAATGATTGTTAAGCCTCCGATGAATTCCCCATCGGCAGTGATCGGAGCGAGAATCTTGCCATTTTCATCAGCACCGAATGCCTCTTCAATTTCTTCAACCAAACCGCCGGCAAAAACTAAAACTCCAGCCTCTTTCATTTCAGCCACAACTGCTTTAGCTAAGTGCCCCCGCGAGGCGAACCATGCTTCACTATGGTCACCAACCCACTGTTGATTGAAATAGATAATGTATTTTGCCACCGGCTAACTATAGGTGCTTGTGCGCAATTGAAAAAGACTAAGTTATTTAGAGCGAAGAATTTTCTCCATTGGACGACCCTTTGCTAACTCGTCCACCAATTTATCCATATATCGGATCTTCTTCATAAGCGGATCTTCTATCTCCTCGATTTTGACTCCACAGATTGAGCCAGTAATCAATTTCGCCTTGGGATTTATCTTTGCCTTCTTGAAAAATTCCTGAAAAGTAAGTTCGGCTTTGAGATGCGCCTTCAGAGTTTTGGCGTCGAATCCAGTGAGCCAAGAAATTACCTTTACCAATTCAGCCTCCGAGGCGCCTTTTCGTTCTACCTTATTCAGATAGGCCTGATAAACCCCGATTACTGGCAAATTGAATAGCTTTTTATTTTCCAAAATTACAAACCATTTTTCTTGCGAAATACATGAACAATTGCATTTGCATGCCCATGGCCCATTTCAAATTTCTCTTTAAGGTGGGCAACCTGCTCCATATGAGCAAGTTTAGAAACCTTCTTGAGCTCCTTCATCCAATATTCAATCGGCTTCCCATACTTCTTTTCGATGGAAGGAAAATACGATGCCGGGCCAGTTACTTTCTTTTCTGCCATTCCTAAATTGTAATTTACCCAATGGCTAAATTAAAGAAGAGTCACCCTATAAGCCGGAAAGAAAACTAGAAAGTTTACTTCCTTTCCTCTTGCCTTAAAGCATCAATCGCTTCTGAGATAGATACTTTGTCAGCTTTTTGCAACCCAGCAATTACCCCATCCAAATCCGCCTTAGATTTGTTTTGACTCATCTTGAATGAAGCCTCAATGCGGTTGATTTTAAGTTCAATTCCAACAATGGCTCTAATCTGCCCATCAACATAATCTGTCGGAGCCTGATCAACGTTCCAAGGTTTAGATTGGCTTGCTTCAAAGTGATTAGTAAGACGGGTTACTTGATTCAAAATCCAATCTGGATCGTTGTGTATTACCAACTGACCATATGCATGAACCAACATGTAATCCCAAGTAGGCACAACTTTGTGATGTTCCACTTTAGATGCATACCAATTTGGAGAAATATAGGTTTCATTAAGCATTGAGATAACAAGTGCCTCTTGATTAGTCGGTAAAGAAGCTTGGATATTGAGCTTTGCAACATGCCCTAAGAGA
>CAILSO010000052.1 GCA_903836945.1 uncultured Actinomycetes bacterium
ATGTGGTGTGAGGAGCTGGGTCGGTAATGTCATCGGCAGGAACATAAATTGCCTGCATTGATGTAATCGAGTGACCACGAGTTGAGGTGATTCGCTCCTGTAGTTGACCCATTTCATCAGCGAGAGTTGGTTGGTAACCCACGGCTGATGGCATACGTCCAAGAAGGGTTGAAACTTCAGAACCTGCTTGAGTGAAACGGAAAATATTATCGATGAATAGAAGCACATCTTGCTTTTGAACATCGCGGAAATACTCCGCCATTGTTAAAGCTGAAAGCGCTACGCGCAAACGAGTTCCAGGTGGTTCATCCATCTGACCAAAGACCAAGGCGGTCTTATTGATAACGCCAGTCTCGGTCATTTCCAAGAACAAGTCATTACCTTCACGAGTACGTTCGCCAACGCCGGCGAATACAGATACACCACCGAAGTTTTCAGCTACGCGGTAGATCATCTCTTGAATCAAAACTGTCTTACCTACACCGGCGCCGCCGAATAGACCAATCTTTCCACCACGTACATATGGTGTTAGAAGGTCAATAACTTTAATTCCGGTTTCGAACATCTCAGTTTTTGATTCAAGTTGATCGAAAGCTGGTGCGGTACGGTGGATCGGCCAACGTTCCTTAATATCAAGTGAAGAAGTTGGAACATCTAGTGATTCGCCTAGAGTGTTAAACACGTGGCCCTTTGTAACATCACCAACAGGTACTGAGATCGCTGCGCCAGTATCACTTACTGAAGCACCGCGAACCATGCCATCGGTTGGCTGCATTGAGATCGCACGAACTAGGTTGTCGCCGATATGTTGCGCAACTTCTAGAGTAAGCGTGCGCTTCTCTCCGCCGAGGGTAACCTCGACATGGAGTGCGTTGAAGATCTCGGGCATTGCATCTGATGGGAATTCAATATCCACCACCGGACCAATAACGCGAGCTACGCGACCGCTTTTTGTTTGAGTAGTTGCTGACATCATTCGCTCCCTGCGCTAGCTGAGGCAAGCGCATCTGCGCCGCCGACGATTTCACTGATCTCTTGCGTAATTTCAGCCTGGCGGGCTGCATTCGCAAGTCTGGTTAAAGATTTAATTAATTCATCTGCATTATCTGTTGCCGACTTCATCGCGCGTCTGCGAGCTGCATGTTCGGAAGCTGCAGATTGCAACATAGCGTTAAAGACTCGGGCTTCCACAAAGCGAGGCAATAGCGAACTTAGAACTTCGCCAGCACCTGGTTCGAACTCGTACATCGGCAAGAGTCCGGATGGCTTTGTAGATTGATCAATTTCAAGTGGCAACAATTGTGTTGAAACTGGCAATTGAGTGATCATAGATTTAAATTCGGTGTAGACAATATGAAGTTCGTCAACGCCATGTGTCTCTTCTTGCGAATTTGCCGCAAAGGCTCTGATAAGTGACTCGGAAACTTCCTTTGCGTGCGCATAGGTTGGGTTATCCGAAAATCCAGTCCAAGATCCAGCGATGGCACGGCCGCGGAAGCGATAGAAGTTAACCGCTTTACGTCCAACTAGATAGGCCTCGGTTGCCAAGCCACGTTCGCGAATTGCGGTCAGAAGTAGATCTGCCTCTTTGATCGCGGCATTTGAATAGGCACCAGCCATTCCACGATCGGCGGCAATAACAAGTACTGCAGCACGACGTGGTGAATCGGATGGTGTAGTCAGCGGATGATTTGTGTTTGAGAAAGTTGCAACTGCAGTTACTGCATTGGTGAGCTCATCAGAGTATGGAGATGAAGCTGCTACACGTTGTTGCGCCTTGAGAATACGAGAAGCAGAGATTAACTCCATTGCTTTCGTAATCTTCTTTGTCGCCTTGACCGAACGCATTCGGCGGCGATAAACGCGTAGTTGAGCACCCATGAGTTACTTAGCACCGCTAACTTGGAATTGACCCTTGAAGGTATCAATTGCTTCTTGTAACGAAGCAACTGTGTCATCTGACAATTCTCTGGTTGCTGCAATTACTTCGAAAATCTTTGGACGTTCCCGGCCAATGAAATCGAGGAATTCGCCTTCAAATCGACGGATATCTGCGACTGGAATTGAATCCATATTTCCAGTTGTTCCGGCCCAGATCGAGGCAGCCATGCGTTCAACTGAGTAAGGAGAATATTGTCCTTGCTTTAGGAGTTCAACCATGCGCGCACCACGTTCTAGTTGCGCCTTTGAAGCAGCATCTAGATCTGAACCGAAGGCTGCGAAGGCTTCGAGTTCGCGATATTGCGCAAGGTCAAGGCGAAGACGACCAGCAATCTTCTTGATTGCCTTTGTCTGTGCAGATCCACCCACGCGAGATACCGAAATACCTACGTTGATGGCTGGACGAACACCGGCGTTGAAGAGATCGGTCTCAAGGAAGCACTGACCATCGGTAATCGAAATTACGTTTGTCGGAATGAAGGCTGAAACGTCATTTCCCTTTGTCTCAATGATTGGTAAGCCAGTCATTGAACCGCCACCGAGTTCATCTGAGAGCTTTGCGCAACGTTCTAGCAAACGTGAGTGTAAGTAGAAAACATCGCCTGGATAGGCTTCGCGACCTGGTGGGCGACGAAGAAGTAGCGAGACGGAACGATCAGCCTCTGCCTGCTTTGAGAGGTCATCAAAAATAATTAGAACGTGCTCGCCCTTGTACATCCAGTGCTGACCAATTGCAGAACCGGTGTACGGAGCCAAGTACTTGAAACCTGCTGGGTCAGATGCTGGAGAAGCAACGATTGTTGTGTACTCCATTGCGCCGGCTTCTTCTAGCGCACCCTTAACAGATGCAATAGTTGAACCCTTTTGACCGATAGCTACATAAATACATTTAACTTGCTTCTTTGGATCGCCACTCTTCCAGTTCTCTTTCTGGTTGATGATGGTGTCGATTGCAATCGCAGTCTTACCAGTTTGGCGGTCACCAATAATTAATTGACGCTGTCCGCGACCAATTGCGGTCATTGCATCGATAGCCTTGATACCAGTTTGCATTGGCTCTTTAACTGGTTGGCGTTGTACTACTGAAGGTGCCTGAAGTTCTAGCGCACGTTGTGCTTCAGCTTTGATATCGCCCTTGCCATCAATTGGTCGTCCAAGTGGGTCAACAACGCGACCGAGGAAGCCATCGCCGACAGGTACGGAGAGAATTTCACCTGTACGACTTACGGAAGTTCCTTCTTCAATTCCAGTGTATTCACCGAGGATAACCACACCGATCTCGCGAACATCGAGGTTTAGTGCCAAGCCCAGCGTTCCATTTTCGAACTTAAGAAGTTCGTTGGTCATTGTTGAAGGCAGTCCTTCAACACGGGCGATGCCATCGCCAGCTTGGGTTACGGTACCGATCTCATCGCGTGCTGCAGCACCCGGGTTATAAGAAGCAACGTGCTTAGCCAGCGCGCTACTGATCTCCTCGGGCCGGATCGTGAGTTCCGCCATCTTTCTCTCCTTCAACTAATTCAGCGCCACGTTATGTGATCGCTGAAACCTTATTTTTTCTGAATTCCTTATGAAACGAGCGCTTGGCTCGCCTCGGCCAATCTCTTTGAAATAGTTCCGTCGATAACTTCATCACCGAATCGAATTGCGATTCCACCAATTACAGATGGGTCGATCTCGATATTTAGGTGAACAGGTTGCCCGATCTGCTTAGTGAGCGAATCGGTTAACTTCTTCTTTTGCGCATCTGAGAGCACGATCGATGCTCGAATGTGAGCATTTACTCGGTTGCGACGAGCAGTCACTGCATGCGAGTAAGACGAGATTGTCTTTTCAATACTACGACTACGACGACCTTCAACGCTGTGGGCTAATAATTCATTTGAATACGAGGTGAACTTGCCACCAAAAATTGATTTAAGTAGTTCTTGCTTGCGGGCAGTTGAGTCCGAAGTTGTACTCAGCGCCTGGCGCAGATCTGGATTTTCGATTAGCAGTTTCGAGAAAGCAAATACTTCACTTTGAACCCGATCCAACTCATCAGAGATATTTGCGGCCGAAGCTTCAGCTTCAACTGCGATTTGTTCAATCGCGTCAGCAAGTTCAACTGGAGTTGACCAGCGAAGTGAAACCGCAGCACGCAGAAGCGCTAGGGCTGGTTCCCCGATTGATTTCTTAAATAGATCAGCAATTAATTCTGACTTTGAAGCCGCATCGCGCGCTGGATCGGTGAGCGCTCTGCGAAGACCAATTGAAGAATCAATGGCAAGAAGCGCTGCAAATAGATCTTTCGAAATGGCAGAGCAGTCGGCAGCCGATAAGCCTTTTAGCTTCTCGTCTAGCGAGAGACGAAGTCCCGCTAGTGACTGACGACTACTACCACCAAGAATGATCATTACTTGCTCTTCTCCAAATCATCTAAGAAGCGGTCGACAATACGTGATTGACGAACCTGGTCATCTAACGCTTCTCCAACAATCTTGGAAGCAAGCTCTGTTGCGAGGGTTCCAACTTCATTGCGAAGTGAGGTGATTGCCTGTTGACGTTCGGCTTCGATTGATGCGGTTGCAGCTGCGGTAATGCGGGCTGCTTCCTCTTGAGCCTTACTGCGAAGATCTTCGATGATCGCAGCGCCTTGAACTCTTGCCTCTTCACGAATCTTTTGTGCCTCAGTGCGCGCCTCGGTTAATTGCAGGGTGTACTTCTCGAGTGCCACTTCTGCTTCACGTTGTGCCTTCTCGGCTTTCTCCATTCCACCTTGAATCGCTTCAGTGCGCGCGGCAAATGCCTTTTCAAACATCGGCACAACGCGAGACTTCAGGACAAGGAAGAGTAAAGAGAAGGCGATGAAGCCAACTATTAACTCTGCAGTATGCGGAATTAGCGGGTTAGCCGCTGCCTCCGCTGCTGTTGTACGCAAGCTCATGATTAGAGAACGAAAGCTAGTACGAGACCGAATAGCGCCAAAGCTTCAGCAAGAGCGAAGCCAAGGAATGCGATTGGTTGTAGGACGCTGCGTGCTTCTGGTTGACGAGCTACACCACTGATGTAAGCGGCGAAGATCATTCCTGTAGCGATTGCAGGTCCGATTGCTGATAGGCCATAACCGACCAGGTTGAGTGTGCCGTGCATTGGGTTGCCTTTCTGTTCGTGTTACTTACTGGCGGGAGCCAATAAGTGTTGGTTAAAAAGTATTGCTAGTGCTCATCCGCCAGTGCTCCTGCAATGAAGAGCGCTGTAAGAAGAGTAAAAATATAGGCCTGAAGGCATTGGACCATGAACTCGAAGAAGGTCATTCCAATTCCGAAGGTGAAGGCGAACGGTGCGATGATCTTTAGACCAATAACCCCGCGGATTAAGTGATCGCCGCCCATGATGAAAACGAGGAGTAGTAAGTGGCCGGCAAACATATTTGCAAATAACCGCAGTGAGAGCGTTAAAGGGCGGACCAAGAAAAATGTTGCAACTTCGATTGGTGTTAACAAAATATAAACGGCCTTTGGGACGCCAGGCATAAATGCAATTCCCTTTAGGTACTTACCTAGGCCTTGCTTCTTGATGCCAACCCAGTGGAATATCACAAAGGAGAATCCTGCTAAGACATATGGGAAGCTCACGTGTGACATGGCCGGGAATTGTAAAAGCGGAATAATTCCAAAGACATTGTTGGTCAAAATAAAGGTAAACAAAGTAAATAGGAAGGGCACAAATCGCATAAATTCATGGCCGATGATTTCTTCGCCGATGCTGTTGCGAACAAAGCCATAGATACTTTCGCCAGCAAATTGAAACTTGCTTGGGACTACTAGAGCTTTGCGTGAGGCGGCAATAAAGAAGACTGATATCAATACAACTGATAGAACAACTAAAAAGATTGGTTTTGTTGTGTAAGGGTTATTCCCGATTGCTGGTGGGAGATTAAAGTCGGCAGTGCTAGGTGGGACGAAACCGCCACCCTTGGCGAAAGCTAACCCGAGCACAGACTCTCCTAAAAGTTAAGATCTTTGGGAAGACGCCGCAACCCTATTAGTCCTGAGGCAAAAACCAAAACTAGCCGTATAACAATCCTTTTATAAAAATCGCCCTAAATTGGACAAGTTTAAAAGCGGCCTGCTATTCGCGCCCGAAGCGCAGCCAGACCAGGTAGAGCGAGGCGCCGGCCCCAAGGACCAACCCGCCTAGCAAGAAGAAATGTGTGTGAAGCCACTTATCCAGGCCAAAGCCAATTCCACCCCAGATAATTAAGCCTGAGATTAGATATCCAAAGATGGACCAAAGTGCGCCTTCTTCATTTCCTGCCATTAGATCCCCCTCTCTGTTCTCACCACACGAGCCTTATTTACGAGGCTCAGTGTGCGCCACATCGAGCACTAAACGCAACTTTAGGAATGCGCGGATCTCACCAAAGAGCCAAGCCGCCGTAATGGAGAGGGCGCTAGCGGCAAATGCCGGGCGATTTACCGTATGCGGTGAGGTGGTCTTTGTGACGATCAGTAAAAATGCTCCCATCAAGATCACTTTGGCAAAGTAAGAGAACATCGCCAAAGCCATAGTTGCCATTGGATCTAAATCTTTAGAAATTCTTGCCACAAGTAAATGCACTGAGAAAAATAAAATAACGGTTATTGACCCAATTAAAGATCCCCACAACCCAGATGTATGTTTAATAGCGGTACTTACAGCAATAGCAATGATTGCGACCACTGCTGCTGGCAAAATTGCGCCACGCCAAAGCTTAGTTTCGGAATTACTCATTTACTCAAAACCACTTTCTTCTTAATCTCACTTGTATTGGTGACGCTCTCTCGTACTAACAAGACGACAAATCCTAAAATTACTGAGGCTGCTACTAAAGCAGTCCAAAGAGGTAAGAAGGCAGCAACAACTGGTGGCACCGCAAAGAAAGCCGTACAGGCATACAAGATCGCAGTAGTCCTTCGGTGACTGTTGCCCATATCTAATAAGCGATGGTGAAGATGTTCACTATCGGCGGCGAAGGGAGAACGTCCAGCTCGCAATCGCCTGACTATCGCCATTCCTAAATCTATAAGTGGTATTGCCAAGACTGTAAAAGGTAGAAGCAAGGGAAGCAGAGCAAAGCCCGATCCCTTATTAGTGATTGCATTCGCATCGATCTGCCCAGTCAAGGTGATAGCCGCGGCAGATAGCAATAAGCCCAAAAACATCGCACCGGAATCCCCCATGAAGATTCTGGCCGGATGGTAATTGTGTGGCAGAAAGCCAACGCACATTCCAATAAGTACTGCGGTAATTAGAGATGGCGCCCCAGCGCGATTAAAGCCATTTACTACCGCAAGCAGGTAGGAGTATGCAAAGAAGGATGCGGCGCAGATAGCCACAATTCCGGTTGCCAATCCATCTAAACCATCGACAAAGTTGACGGCGTTAATAACAACTATGACAAAAAATATGGTTAGCAATTGACCAATATTTGAAGGAAGAATATAAATTCCATTAATCGGTAACCATAAAATCTGAACGCCATGAAGTAACAAGATTCCAGCAGCTAGCGCTTGGCCGGCGAATTTAGTAATTGAATCCAGGTCGTATCGATCATCTAGCGCCCCCAACAACATAATAAAAGTTGCCGCCAGAAAAATTCCTGAAGCCTCCCGGCCATATGATTTTCCAACTAAGGGTAGGTGGGTAACGATTAGCAAGGTTATTGCCATAGAAAGCCACATAGCTAAGCCACCCCAGCGTGGGGTAACCGACTTATGTACATCGCGACTTCGAAGATGCATAAAGGCGCCGGCATCCATAGCCAGCTCTTTAATGAATGGAGTAATTAAGAAGCAGAGGGTTGCACAAAGTGCAATCGTGAATAAATACTCGCGCATCTTTAATTAATTAATTTATTTATCTCGGGTAAACCGGGAATTTAGCGCAAAGTGTTTTGACCTCGCTCTTAATTTCAGCAGCCTTTGACTCATCGCCACCATCTTTAATTGCGCGAGCAATCAATGATGCAATAGTGCGCATCTCCGGCTTTCCCATTCCTTGCGTTGTGGTTGAAGGCGAACCAACGCGGATGCCGCTGGTTACTGCTGGGGTTTCTGGGTCATAAGGGATTGCATTCTTATTTAGCGTAATTCCAGAATTTCCACAGCGCTCATCGGCCACCTTGCCAGTAACGCCAGTTGCGCGAATATCAATTAAGGCTAAGTGAGTTTGGGTTCCACCAGAAACAGCGCGCATTCCCTCATCGGTCAAACCTGCTGCGAGTTCTTGGGCATTCTCAATAACCTTCTTGGCATAGTTTTGGTACTCAACTGTTGCCGCTTCTTTGAGCGCAACAGCCTTCGCCGCCACGATGCTCATGATTGGGCCACCTTGCATGCCTGGGAATACTGCTTTATCAATGGCGGGTGCGTGTTCGGCCTTACTCAGGATCATGCCACCGCGTGGACCGCGAAGAACTTTATGCGTCGTAAATGAAACGACATCCGCGTAAGGAACTGGCGATGGGATCGCCTTTCCGGCAACCAGACCAATGAAGTGAGCTGCATCCACCCACATAATTGCACCAACTTCATCACAGATTGCTCGAACTTTTTCAAAGTCGATCAAACTTGGGTAAGCCGTGGCGCCACTACAAATCATCTTTGGCTTATTTGCGATTGCTAAATCGCGAAGCTCGTCATAATCAATTAATTCATTATCTTGGCGAACACCGTAAGAAACAATATTGAACCATTTACCAGAGAAATTAACCTTTGAACCATGAGTTAGGTGGCCACCATGTGGCAATGACATTGCAAGGACAGTATCTCCTGGCTTGGTGAATGCTTGATAAACCGCAACGTTAGCACTTGCTCCAGAGTGTGGCTGTAAGTTCGCATGTTCTGCACCGAATAGAGCTTTAGCGCGTTCGATACCAATTGTTTCAACTTTATCTACTTCTTCGCAGCCACCGTAATAACGCTTGCCTGGATAACCCTCGGCATATTTATTTGAAAGAGTTGAACCCATAGCGGCAAGAACAGCTGGTGAAGTGAAGTTTTCACTCGCGATTAATTGCAGGCCGTTTCGTTGGCGATCTAGTTCGCTTAGTAGAACTGCGGCGATATCTGGATCTTGGTTCTGCAGAGCGGTGAAATCTGGACCATAAAAGGGTTCTTGCGATTTTGATTCAGTGGACATGGCCTAAGCCTAGGCGGTAGCCACGGTAATCTCAGGCACGAGCGCAGCAATTTCCTCGAATGTGATGGCGCCAACACGGCTGATCTCAAGCGGACTGACCTTGCCAATAATGCTATTTCGCACGACACTTGATAACGCTCCGGCGGGTAGCGCTCCAAGATCTATCACCAGATCTGCCGATTTAACTATCTCACTTTCATAATCAATTTCTAGAACTGCTCCAAAACCAGCGGGGCTGGCGCTTGCCATCGCAAGTGGGCCACTGAGATTTAATACCTTCAAAAGAAATTCTTGTTTCGGTATGCGAACCGCAATCTCGCCAAGTGCTGCGCCATCCCCCAAATCCCAATTTAAAGCTGGGTTAGGTTGCAGATTCAAAGTTAATAGACCGGGCCAGAAGGTCTTTGCTAAAGCAAGCATCGCTTCGCTGTTTCCCTGAGTGATACCCGTAAGGGTCGCAACGCTTCCCACAATTACCTGGGCGGCAATTCCGGGCTGATCGCCACGCAACTCATGAAGCCGTCGAACTGAACTCTGGTTGAAGGCATCGCAAAGTAGGACATAACTATGTTCAACTGGGGCAATCACAATTGCGCCACGTTGCAGTTCTGCAACAACATCTTCAACTTTGGGCTGGGTCACTTTGCCACCAAATCTGAAACTGCTTTGGCGATTGCACCATCGACCATGGCATGAATTTGCGTACCTTCCGGCAGATATTCTTCCGAGAGAATTTCACCACGTTCGTGAATTGCTGAAACCAAGTCACCCCGATTAAAGGGAATTACCGCGCTAATTTCTACTCTAGGGCGAGGTAGCGAAGTTTCAACCGCTTTAATGAGGGTTTCGATCCCAAATCCAGTGCGAGCAGAAAATGCATAACTATTTGGCTCTTCACGTAGAAGTTGCATGATTATTTCCGGAGGTGCGATATCGGCCTTATTGATCGCAATAATCTCAGGAATATCACCGCCGCCAATTTCATTTATTACTTCTCGAACTGCTCGAATCTGCTCCTTGGGATCAGGGTGAGATCCGTCAACAACATGCACGATTAAATCGGAACCGGAAACCTCTTCCAGCGTTGATTTAAATGCCTCGATTAATTGGTGCGGTAAATGTCGAACAAATCCGACGGTGTCTGAGAGCGTGTAAATACGGCCATCCTCAGTTGTAACCTTTCTGACCGTTGGATCTAGCGTTGCAAAGAGGGCATTCTCAACTAGGACTCCGGCCCCAGTTAATTGATTCATCAGCGATGATTTTCCAGCATTGGTATATCCGGCGATGGCGACTGATGGAATGTTGTTCTTGCGTCTTTCTGATCTCTTGGTATCGCGCGATACCTTCATCTCTTTTATCTCGCGACGAAGTTTTGCCATCTTGTCATTAATTCGACGTCGATCAGTTTCAATCTTGGTTTCACCAGGGCCACGGCCACCAATTCCACCGGCTTGTCTTGAAAGTGAGTCACCCCAACCGCGAAGTCTGGGAAGCAGATAGGTCATCTGTGCGAGTTCGACTTGGGCCTTACCTTCGCGACTCTTCGCGTGCTGGGCAAAGATATCCAAGATCAATGCAGTGCGATCAATAACTTTAACTTTGGCCTTTTGCTCAAGGTTTCGAAGTTGGGCTGGTGATAGCTCACCATCACAGACGACGGTATCTGCCCCGGTATTAACAACAGCTTGGCGAAGTTCCAATACTTTTCCAGAGCCGATAAATGTTGCCGGGTCTGCCTTGTCGCGTCTTTGGATTAACCCATCCATGACTTGCGAGCCGGCGGTCTGGGCTAACGCCGCTAATTCTTTTAATGAGTTCTCGGCATCTTGGGCAGTTCCCTCAGTCCAAACGCCTACGAGTACTACCTTCTCTAATCGAAGTTGGCGATATTCCGCATCGGAAATATCCTCGAGTTCGGTTGAAAGACCGGCGACTCGTCGAAGGGCTTGGCGATCCTTTAGATCAGCCTGATTTGCTTCCCAATCTTCGGTATGTGATTCGGCGGCATCAAATTCCGCGGCGACTCTTGTTGATTCAGCGATTAACTGATCAATATCGATCTTTTCAAATTCATCCCGCGAATTACTCACAAATATTTACTCAAATCATAATCTTCAAGTAAGACTGCGGGGCCAATTAAAGTTGCGTTGCTGTGGCCATCGATATCTACAACTAGACGGCCACCCGGTGGATTAATAATCCATTTTGCAGGGAGGCTTCCTTTGCTATTTAAAGTTGCAGCCAAAGCAACTGCGCAAGTTCCGGTTCCGCAAGATTGAGTCTCTCCTACTCCGCGTTCATGAACTCGCATGTTTAATTCGCCACTTGGTGCCACTTGTACAAATTCTACATTTACGCCATCAGGATATTCATCGGCTGGTTCAACTTCCGGCGCCACCTTTAACTCACCAGCATCCGTAAGATCATCGACGAATACCACCGCGTGCGGATTCCCAACATTGATGTTGTAGCCAGTCCAAGTATGGCCATTGGCTTTAACGGTAATCTCACCGTAAATCTCTTCAACCTTGCCCATATTTACAGATATATCTTCAACTTCCGGAACTGCTAAATATTTCATTCCTGCTCTGGTATTTATTGGAAATATGCCTGCGCCTTGGTGGCCACGCTCGACTAAATATCTGGCCATGACTCGAATGCCATTTCCACACATCTCCGCTAGTGATCCATCGGCATTTCGATAATCCATAAACCACTTGCCATCTACTTTAGTTATTCGAATCTGGCCATCGGCTCCGATTCCACTTTCTCGATTACAGATTCGAGCAATTTGCGCAGCACTTAACTCATTTTGATTTTCCGGGTCATAGGTCACCACAAAATCGTTGTGGGTGCCGTGGCCATAAGTGCCGATCATGTTGTGAGAATAGCGGGGAGCAGCCTTTGAAGTCTCTCCGAATTAGAACCAGGCTTGATCCAATTAATTCTCGTATCTTTGCTAAACCAGGTCTCCTGCCTTCTGGCATATTGCCGAGTCGCACGAGCGCTCTCTTCACGGGCGAAATCTTCGGAATATTCGCCATGTTTCATGCGAACAATCTGGGCATAGCCAATCGCAGCCTGCGCAGTTCGGCCCTCCAATAGCCCGCGATTTATCAAATCATCAACTTCTTCAACAAAACCCAATTGCCACATCTTGGCCACGCGTTGATCAATTCGCTCATCTAAAGTTTGGCGAGCCATAACTAAACCAAACTGAATGGCTTCTGGATATTTAGTTGAATCTTGCCTTGGCAGATTGGCCGTATAAGGCTTACCCGTTAACTCAATTACTTCTAAGGCCCTAATCACTCGCCGAACATTCTCTTTAGGAATTGCAAGGGCTGCTGCTGGATCGAGTTTAGAAAGTTCTTGGTGCAGGGCATCATTGCCGATTATCAAAGCCCGGGCGGTTATCTCTTCTCGTACTTTTGGGTCGGTATCTGGAAAGTTGAGATCATCCAAAATAGCTTTGATGTAGAGCCCGGTACCCCCGACCACAATTGCACTTTTACCGCGGCTATTAATCTCATCGATAGTCTGTCGCGCTAGAGTCTGATACCAAGAGACAGTTACATCTTGATTAACTTCAACTAAATCCAACAAATGGTGGGCGATCTCTTTACGCTCTGCGAGCGGTAGCTTCGCAGTTCCGATATCCATGCCTTTATAGAGTTGCATTGAATCGGCATTGACTACTTCCCCGCCAATTTCCTTTGCGACATCAACAGCCAGATCGCTCTTTCCAGTTGCGGTTGCCCCGCAGATAACAATTAACTTTGCAACCACTAAGCGCGAGCCTTTAACTGCGAAAGGGTTGGCATTCCAACCATGATTGGTTGTGGGCCAGCTTCGTTAGCCCTAGCCTGCGTGGCATCGCCGCCCCGAGTTCTTCTAATGCTTAAAGGAGTTTGCTCTGCCAAAATAAAATTGGGGGCTGCTTTGGAAATCAAAACATCGACCGCATCTCCTGGGCGTGGTGCATTTTGCGGATCAACTGCGAAGTGGGTCAACCTAAAATCTTTTGTCCGGCCAGTCATTCGTGACTGATCGGCATCATGTCTTCCTTCATAGTCCGCAACCAAGACTTCTTGGGTAGTTCCAACAACCTCTTCGTTGACTTGATGAGATATCTCTTGTTGCAAAATATGAAGCGCGTCGTAGCGCTCCTTCATTACTGCATCTGAAATTTGATTTGGCATCGTTGCCGCAGGAGTACCCGGGCGCTTTGAATATTGAAAGGTATAGGCGGCCAAGAATTTAACTTCTTTAGCTAATTCCATAGTTGCCGCAAAATCAGCGTCGGTTTCACCTGGAAAACCAACAATAATGTCGGTGGTTATTGTGGCCTTAGGAATTGCATTTCTAACCCGATCAATTATTCCAAGATACTTCTCGCTCCGATAAGAGCGGCGCATCTCGGCAAGGATTCGATCCGATCCAGATTGAAGTGGCATGTGAAGATGCGGCATGACATTTGCGGTCTGCGCCATCGCCTCAATTACATCATCTGTGAAATCGCGAGGATGGGGAGACATAAAGCGAACACGTTCAAGTCCAGAAATCTTCCCACACTCTTTCAGTAATTTTGCGAATGCGCCGCGGTCGCCAAATTCAACGCCATAAGCATTTACATTCTGACCTAAAAGGGTGATTTCAATGACGCCTTGATCGACTAAGGCTTTGACCTCATCCAAAATATCTTTGGCAGGACGATCCTTCTCAACGCCGCGCAGCGAAGGCACGATGCAAAAAGTGCAGGTGTTATTGCATCCAACAGAGACCGAGACCCAAGCACTGAAAGCTGAGTGGCGACGAGCTGGCAGGGTTGAGGGAAAATGTTCGAGGGCTTCTTTGATTTCAACTTGGGACTCTTCTTCAATTCGTGCACGCTCGAGCAAGGTAGGAAGTGAACCAATATTGTGGGTACCAAAGACCACATCTACATATGGCGCTCGTTTAACGATTGAATCTTGATCCTTCTGGGCCATGCAGCCACCCACTGCGATTTGGAAGTTAGGATCACTCTTCTTTCGTGGCGCTAGGAATGAGAGGTTGCCATAAAGTTTGTTATCTGCATTCTCTCGAACAGCGCAGGTATTGAAAACAACGAGATCAGGGTCGCTACCCTCTAAAGCCTGAACATAACCCGCATCTAATAAGAGCCCGGAGATACGTTCGGTGTCATGGGCATTCATCTGACAGCCATAGGTCTCCACAACAAAGGAGCGGGCAGTCTGGGTCATGGACTAATCGTAGTAGTAAGAGCGATCTACAAAATTAGCGCTAAGAAGCGATTAACTCCCGCATGATTCGCCCAGTTATTGAATGGTTATAACCTTTTCGCGATAAAAGCCCAGAGATTCGGCGATAAATAACATCAGGCTCAAGGTGCGCGCATGAACGATACTTTCGTTCGGCCAAGGAGAAGGCAATCTTGTATTCATCTTCATCATCGATCTTCTCAATAGTTTCATCGATAATGTCTTGCGATACGCCTTTTACTCGAAGCTCTTGGGCGATAACTCTCTTGGATAATTTCTTCTGCCGCTGGCGAGATTCACTCCAGATTTGGGCAAATTCAAGGTCATTTAAAAGTCCTTGAAGTTCAAGTTCATCTAAAACCGCCGAAGCGATTTCATCCTCTACCCCACGCTTCTTTAAGTGGGCATGTAGCTCAGCCCTACTCTTCGCCCGAGGCGCTAGCGCATAAAGCGCGGCGGTCTGGGCGAAAGAATAGGGATCAGCTATTACTTCTGGTTCTTTGCTAATTTTTCAATTGAGTTATTAAAACTCAACCTCAGCTGCAACTTCATCAATCGCAGCAACCAATTCGGCATCGACCACTACCGGAACATAATGTTCGCGGATCTTGGTCTCGATATCGTTTGCGAGATCTGGATTATCGATCAAGAAGTTACGTGAGTTCTCTTTACCCTGGCCTAGTTGATCTCCATTGTAGGTATACCAAGCACCAGACTTATTAACGATTCCGATTTCAACGCCAAGGTCAATTAGTGAACCCTCACGAGAGATGCCGGTGCCGTAGATAATGTCGAACTCTGCTTGCTTAAATGGTGGCGCCATCTTGTTCTTGACAACTTTGACGCGAGTACGGTTTCCAACCGCATCTTGGCCATCCTTAAGAGTTTCGATGCGACGAACATCTAGGCGAATTGAGGCGTAGAACTTGAGCGCCTTACCGCCAGTAGTTGTCTCGGGGGTCCCGAAGAAGACGCCGATCTTGTCACGAAGCTGGTTAATGAAAATTGCTGTGGTATTTGATTGATGCAGCGCACCGGTGATCTTTCGAAGTGCTTGCGACATCAAACGAGCTTGGAGGCCCATATGTGAATCACCCATCTCGCCTTCAATTTCTGCGCGAGGTGTAAGTGCGGCAACTGAGTCAACAACGATGATATCTAGCGCACCGGAGCGGACCAACATATCCATGATCTCAAGTGCTTGTTCGCCGGTATCTGGTTGTGAAACAAGTAGGGCATCAATATCAACGCCGAGTTTGCGTGCATACTCAGGATCGAGCGCATGTTCGGCATCGATAAATGCTGCGATACCGCCGTTGCGTTGTGCATTTGCAATTGCATGTAACGCAACTGTTGTCTTACCTGAGGATTCCGGTCCGTAGATTTCTACGATACGACCGCGAGGCAGTCCGCCAATTCCAAGTGCAATATCCAGTGCCACTGAACCGGTTGGAATTACTTCCATAACTTGTGGGCCGCGATCGCCCATCTTCATTACCGATCCTTTACCGAACTGACGCTCGATTTGGGCAAGGGCGCTATCTAGGGCTTTTGTGCGATCCGAGCTAGCTTTCTCGGTTTGTTTATCTGTTGGCTCTTTAGCCATTTTTCTGACCTTTCATCGATCGTTAGTTACGGTCCTGAAGGTACGGAATACCACCGACGGCGGAGCTAGTGCTCTCGCGGAAGTGTGGAACCGCTCAGGCTGGGCATATCCGCCGGCTAGGGCGAATGAGTTAAGGGTACCCGAACATCTGTTCGAATGCCATCATTGTGGCCAGACACGCCGAATCGGGTTGCTAAAGATTGCTAAAGATTGCTAAAGATTGCTAAAGATTGCTAAAGAATGGAAGCGGTTGAAATCCCTGATCCGAAGTCGATACCGGTCGTATCGAGCTCGGCATTTGGTCTGCCCTTCTTATAGAAGCGAAGGATGAGTGGGTAGCTGCACGCCGCGAGCGCCGAGAGCCCAATTCCGATCCAGAAAGCTATTGGCTCATCATTAAAAGAGCCATTGACCATCCAGATAGTTAGCAGGGCCGGTGGAATTGTTATTGCGATAACGCCAAACCAGCCAAGTGGAACTCGATAGGGACGGTGCATCTTAGGAAAACGCTTTCGAAGCACAATTAGAGCAGCGAATTCAAGCATCAAGCCAAAGAGGGTAAAAATAACATCGGCATCAATAATGGTTTGAAAGTTCATGGCCACAAAGATTGAAAAGATAAAGCAGTTCAGGATTATTGCCCGAACCGGCGCCCCACTCTTTGCATTTAATTTGGTCAAAGCACTTGGTAGATAGTTATCTGCTGCAAGGACCAGGGGCAACCTTGAGACGCAAAGTAGGAAGGATGAGAAGAGTCCAATCTGACCAAAGAGCGCTCCAAATATGAGTGCATTCTTAAGCCAGCTACCGCCAAGGGCTCCCCCAGCATTTGCGAAGTCACCATTTTGCCAATCGCCTAAGTGGGAACCGTGAAGTCCGGAGGCTAAGCCGGCGATCATTGGAAGTACATAGCCAATCACTACAAAGGGAACGTTAAATAGGAGCGCTCGCGGATAGGACTTTGTAGGGTTTTGAATCTCGCCACCAGTTGTTGAAGCCTGGTCATAGCCAACATAGCTCCAGATCATCAAGCCAATTCCGGCGCTCGCCGATCCCCAGATCGATTGATGCGCAAGAGTTAAAGGCGTAAAAATATGGGCACTGTGGCTGCCAAATAGCTGCGGGATCGCAAAGAAAATCAGCGAAATTATTGGAACAATCACAATCGCCATCGAGAAGATCAAGAACTTACCAATAACTTTTGCGCCCTTGGAATTCATATAAGCGATTGGAATCATCATGCAGATGGCGATAAACCAATGTAGGTCAATCGAAAATCCGCCATTCCAAAGAGAGAATAAAACGTGCTTTCCACGGGCCGTTTGCGGAAACCAAACTGATAAATAATCAACAAAAATTACTGGATAGAGCGCGGTATCTAACCAAGATGCTAGCCAGCTAAACATTGCCTCCATGTAACCAGCAAAATTTCCCATTGCGATCTTCACCCAAGCGTAGTAGCCACCTTCAAGTGGCAGCGCGGAACCGAGTTCGGCGCTCATGAGCGACATTGGAACTGGGAGCAGTAGAGGAATTAAACAGAGAAGAATTAAAGTCATACCTGGACCAGATGAAGAAACGGCAGTCTCTAATCCATAGGCCCCACCGGAAGTACTGAAGTAGACAATTGCAATCAGCGGTGCCAAAGCGATCGTACGTTTAAAGAGTAATTTACGTCGATTTCCGACACCAGGGATTATTGCCAACTCCACCTCCAACTTTTAATCAACCGCAAACTTGAAGATAAGTCTAACGATATTTTGCGGGCATCTCTGGGTTGTGGGCAATGATCGCCTTCCAGATATCGCCAGGCTCTTGGCCAATTTCTAAGGCTTGATTGACGCTCATTCCACCAAGTTCGGCATGAACGATATCTCGTGAGTAAGTATCTGGATCTGAGAAGTAGTCACTTATTCGATTTCGAAGTTCGGTAATACGCATGATCTTATTTTTTAGCCCAGCGCCCGAGCTATTTGATCAGCCTGATGAGCCGACTCCGAAGTCGTAAGAGGTGATGCGATCTGACCGATTAGCCAATGCAACACAAGTCCAGTATTTGCTGGTCCAAAGATTTGCGAAATTAAATCTGAGGACAAATTCCAGAGTGGGTGCTCTGATTTAGAAACAAACTTTGCAATATCTAAGGGATCAGTAAGGCTCATCTTACGAAGCGCCGGGTCGCTTGAGATCTGGGTTGAAAGAGTAAAAAGAGCATCTTTAGGCGTGGGGGCTGATCTAGCCAAATCTGCCAATCGATTAATTTCTGACTCAACCAAGCTGTGCATCATCTCTTCTTTATCGGCAAAATGGTTATAAACAGTGGCCCGAGATACTTGAGCCCGATCTGCGATATCAGTCATGTTTGATTCATATGAACCAACTTCTGCAATAACAATTTTGGCACCGGAGAGAATCGCGCTACGAGAACGAGGTTGGGCAGACATAACTAGTAACCCACCAGAAAGTGTGAAGTTAGGCGGCTTCTTCTACAACAGAGAGCGCAGGCGAAGTTGAACTCTTCAATTGAACTGCGACTTCTAAAATAACAGTTGCAAGTTGTAGATCCAACGCCGAACAAATGGCATTTAATAATTCTGATGAAGCTTCCTTTTGACCGCGCTCGACCTCTGAAAGGTATCCGAGGGAGACTCTTGCGCTCTTGGCAACATCGCGAAGGGTGCGGCCTTGGGCCACACGTTCACCGCGAAGGGTGCTTCCGATATGAGTGCGAAGTAGGGTCACGCCCTAAGGATACGCGAAAATGCCGCTAACGCGCTCTCAATTGTTGAATTTCGAACCGTGGCGCGGTCGCCAGAAATATTAAGTGCGATCGCTACGCAATTTTTTCGATCGGCAATTGCGACCCAGACCGTCCCAGCCTTTTGGCCATAGGCACTTCCCGGACCTGCCACGCCAGTAGTTGAAATCGCATAGTCAGCGCCAAATTGTTCGCGAATTGAATTAGCCATATCAATGGCAACTTCTTCAGAGACCACTGTGTGCTTAGTAATTAATCGCTTCGGGATCTCTAGGAATTTAAGCTTCGATTTCTCAGAGTAGGTGACAAAGCCACCCAAGAAGATCTCCGA
This sequence comes from uncultured Actinomycetes bacterium, assembly GCA_903836945.1. Classification (GTDB taxonomy): domain Bacteria; phylum Actinomycetota; class Actinomycetes; order Nanopelagicales; family Nanopelagicaceae; genus AAA044-D11. Next base: position 19,068 of record CAILSO010000052.1, read on the forward strand.
GGACCCAGCTATATCAGTGATTGCACTAGCTAATCCCCCGCCAGTTATGGATTCGGCCAGGCAAAGGGTCTTACCCTTTTTCTTTAATAACGAAACAACAATTTCCGCACTTGATTTACTTCTCATCTTTTTAGCACCTTTTTAAAGTAGTCATAACCGGTGGTGATGGTGATAATAATTGTTGCCGCCATAATTAGATCTCGGGGAATATAAAGCCAGCTTGGTAGTGGCAAGATATAGAACCCAACACCAAAGCCCTGAAGCAGCGCTTTTAACTTGCCACCCTTACTCGCAGGGATCACGCCATCTTTAATTACAAAGAGCCGGAGCAAAGTAACGCTAACTTCTCTAAATAAAATAACGATCGTCACCCACCACCACAACTTGCCTTGGATCGAGAGCCCGACCATGGCTGTGCCGATTGCCAATTTATCGGCAACTGGATCTAGAAAGGTGCCAAAGCTGGTGATCTGTTTTCTAGATCTAGCGATACGGCCATCGAAGAAATCGGTTAAGCCAATTAGGAAGAAGCAAGTCCAGGCAATAATCCGCCAAGAATTGTCATCCCCGCCATTTTTAAATAAAGCGTAAGCAGCAAATGGGGTAGCTAAGATTCGAAGTAGGGTTAAAGCATTTGGCAGGTTGTAGATCTTCATAATTTATTAAAGTGGCGTTGCCACTAAATCTACTCCCGATACATCCGTCACAACAGCATTTACATATTCGCCAACTCGGTATTTATTTCGCGAGATCAACGTGGTTGATCCATCAACCTCTGGACCTTGATGATCGGCTCTTCCCTCTTGAAGTTCTTCATCCTCAATCAAAACTTGAACTTGCTCGCCGATACGTTCTTGTGCCCGCTCGGTAAGGAATTGGTCCACTAGGGTTGAAAGTTGTTCAACTCTTGAATTTATTATCTCTTGATCAACCTTGTCGCTGAGAGTTAAAGCCTCGGTCTTATCCTCATCGGAATAACCGAAGACGCCAATCGCATCTAACCTGGCTTGAGAGAGAAAATTCACGAGCTCATCAAACTCTTCTTGAGTTTCACCAGGAAAGCCAACAATTACATTTGAGCGAATTCCTGCCTCTGGGGAGATGGCCCGAATTTGTGCCAATAGGTGCAGGAAGGAGTCGGTATCACCAAAGCGACGCATCCGGCGTAGAACCGTTCCGCTGGAATGTTGAAAAGATAGATCAAAGTATGGAACAACCTTTGGAACAGATGTAATCGCTTGGATAAGTGAAGGTCGCATCTCTGCCGGCTGTAGATATGAAAGGCGAATTCGTTCGACGCCATCAATCCGAGCTAATTCCGGCAACATATTTTCAAGGACCTGCAAGTCGCGAAAATCCTTGCCATATGAGGTCGTATTCTCACTGACCAGAAAGAGTTCAGAGACGCCTTGTTCGGCAAGCCATTTTGCTTCATCGATGATTTCATTTGGTCGGCGCGAGACAAAAGAACCGCGAAACATTGGAATGGCGCAAAATGAACATCGGCGATCGCAACCCGAGGCGATCTTAAGAGGTGCTATTGGCGCCTTAACTAATAACTTTCGAGGGGTGGCCGCAGAACTTCTTCCTGCTTGGCGATCAGCTGGGGCGATCGGTAAAAGTGCCCGGCGATCTTTTGGTTTGTGAGCAGCGATTGAACCGCCACCAATAATTGTTTGAAGTCTTGCGGAAATATCTTGGTAGTCATCGAATCCTAAGATGGCATCTGCTTCTGGCAAGGCGCTTGCCAATTCATTTCCATATCGCTCGGCCATACAACCAACCGCGACGACGGCTTGGGTTACTCCATTGCCTTTTAGTGAGTGAGCTTCTAAAAGCGCATCTACCGAATCTTTCTTCGCACTTTCAATAAATCCGCAGGTATTTATCACTGCAACTTGGGCTAAAGCTGGATCATCTACCAATTTCCAGCCATCGGCCGCTAAACGTCCTGCGAGTTCTTCGGAATCAACTTCATTTCGAGCACATCCCAAAGTTACTAATGCAACTGTTCGGCTCTCGGTACTCACTGGGTCAGGCTACTAGTTTTAGCCTTGGGTTGAACCATTCTGATCAAATGAGAGGTGAACCACTTCGCCAATGGCTCCAGGTGCGCCTAGTTCTTTGCCATTTACATTAAGAGTAACGGCGCCGGCATTTCCTATAACAACCTGCAATTGTGTCGAATCGGTGAAGGTCTTTGATTCACCTAAGGCGATTGCGCCACTAAAAATTTGTGCGCCAGAACTATCTTGAATCCCAACCCATGACTTTCCAACGGTTCCAGTAACAACTACCGAAACACCGGTGGTCTTGGTGGCAACAGCAGTATTTGCAGGGACTGTATTTTGATTCGCGCTTGCTCCAGCTGACGGTGCTGGAGCCGCGGATTTATTCGAGGTAAAAAGTGATGAGAGGCTGGGGATTGCAACTAGCAAAACTAGGACTGCGGCTGCGCCGGTAGCCAGAGTCTTGTAGGAAATCTTGCTCTTCTCGGCCTTTGGAGTTGTCACATTATTTTCGGTCAAGAGATCGATCATTGGTCGATCAAATTCTCCGGTAACTTCTGCGAAAGTTGCGACAAGGGCATCTGAATCTAAATTGAAAAGTTTTGCAATCGTGCGGATATGTCCGCGGGCGTAGGCATAGCCGCCACAGGTTTCGAAATTATCTGATTCAAGATCTGAAATAAGGGTTTCGCGAATTCGAGTTCGCTCGCTTACTTGCGCGACGGAATAACCGACAGCTTTACGTGCATTACATAGCTGCGCTCCGAGAGTTGAATTACTTGAACTCATCTGATTCCGGTTTACCTGTTCACTTTCTTTTCGCAAAGACCTTTTGCGATAAAGCCCGAATGGGGAATTCGAGGGTCTAATGGTAAAACGCAAAGAGCCACCTGAACAAATCCAGTGGGTGAATTAACCCTTAACAGTGACCCCCGAAAGGTCTGGGCCACGCTGAATTACAAGAATTTAATCTACGAGTTTAGGGAAAGTTGCCTTACTCGGCGCCCTCAAGTTGAGCCAAGACATCGGGCAATTGTTCGGCCGTGATCAACACGGTCCGTGCCTTCGAACCTTCCGAAGGACCAACGATGCCGCGGTTCTCCATCAAATCCATAAGTCTGCCTGCTTTTGCAAAGCCAACTCTTAACTTACGTTGCAACATTGATGTCGAACCAAATTGTGTTTGCACAACCAATTGAACTGCTTGCAACAAAATATCTAAATCATCACCGATCTCATTTTCTATGGTTGCAGCTTTTGGTGGCGCGACAATATCCTGACGATAAACCGGCTGCAGTTGTCCCTTAACATGATTAACGATTGCCTCGGTCTCGCGTTCGGAGACATATGCACCTTGAATACGCATCGCTTTGCTTGCGCCCATAGGCAGGAATAAGCCATCGCCTTGACCGACTAATTTTTCGGCGCCTGGTGTATCTAAAATAACTCGAGAATCTGCTAGTGATGAAGTTGCAAATGAGAGTCTTGATGGAACATTTGCCTTAATTAATCCAGTAACAATATCAACGCTCGGACGCTGAGTTGCAATGACCAGGTGAATACCGGCCGCGCGGGCCAATTGAGTAATACGAACAATACTTTCTTCAACTTCCTTAGCAGCGACCATCATGAGGTCGGCCAGCTCATCAATAATCACCAGGAGATATGGATAAGGCTCTAATTGTCGATCACTTCCGGCGGGAAGAGTTACTTTTCCGGCGCGCACTGCTTTATTGAAATCATCGATATGTCTAAAGCCAAATGCTGATAGATCGTCGTATCTCATATCCATTTCACGGACTACCCAAGCGAGTACATCGGCCGCCTTCTTTGGGTTTGTGATAATCGGCGCAATTAAATGTGGAATTCCTTCATAGCTGGTGAGTTCTACGCGCTTTGGATCGATCATCACCAAACGAACATCATCAGGAGTAGCGCGCATCAAGATTGAGACAACCAGCGAATTAATCATTGAAGACTTACCTGCGCCAGTAGCACCCGCAACTAGTAGGTGTGGCATCTTCGCTAAATTTGCACAAATAAAATTGCCTTCAACATCCTTACCCAAAGCAATGACCATCGGGTGGGGATCATTTCCGGCAATGCTTGAACGCAAGACATCGCCCAAGGCAACGATCTCACGATCAGTATTTGGGATTTCAATTCCAACCGCAGACTTTCCGGGAATTGGCGAGAGGATTCTGACATCACCGCTAGCCACGGCATAAGAAATATTCTTAGCTAAAGCGGTAATCGCTTCAACCTTTACTCCCCCGCCAAGTTCAACTTCGTATCTGGTAACAGTTGGGCCGCGCATAAATCCGGTAACTCGACAATCAACATCAAATTGCTCAAAGACTTGAGTCAGGGCCGCAACAACTGTGTCATTTGCCTTGGACTTCGCCTTAGATGCCGGACCGGCGCGCAATAGGTCCATAGAAGGTAATTCATATTTATTGTCGCCAGTTAACAACATCTGTTGGGCGCGCTTTGGGGTATCGCTCTTTGCGGTTACTGGAGTTGTGACACTTGGTTCGCGCGGAATTTCAACGGTGAATTCTTCATCGAAGCTCTCTTCATCTAACTCTTCCTCTTCGGGTTCGTTAAATGCCTGCACCAATGGCGTCTCAAAAGGTGGGGTTTCCGAGATTTCAAAATCTTCTGCTTCTGCGCGAGCGGCGCGAGCATCGGAAACTTTATTGGTACCCCAATGGAGAATCGACTTAATTCTGTTAAGTACTTGCGAGAATGGGGTCGCAGTGACCACTAGCAACCCAAAGAATAAAAAGATCAAGAGAATTGGAATCGCCAATATATTTGTAACAAGCGCGACCAACGGCGTTGAGACCCCATAGCCAATCCAGCCTCCGCCATGCCTAATGGCACTTTCGCCAGTACCTGTTGAACCATTAAATATGTGGAGTAAGCCAGTAACACTTAGCAGCAGAACGATTGTGCCGACTGTGATGCGGCCGGTTGCCCGTCCTTCTTCTGGAGTGCGAAATAACCGAAAAGCAAAATAGATAAAGATAATTGGGGCGATAAAACCTAGGCGACCGGCCACTCCATATACCCCGGCATAAATTCCGCGGCCCACGAAGTTATGTAAGTTAAACCAAACACCAGCGGCAGAAATTAATCCCAGAATAAAAATTAGAAAGGCGAAACCATCTCGTTGATGAACTGGATCAAGATCCTTGGCGCCGCGAAATACAAAACGAATAGCACTTCCAAGAGCCTTCGCAATTAATCGCCAGATTGCCAAAAGCCCAGCAAAGAGCCCCCCAATTATTGAGTTCTTGGATTTGCTTGCGCTCTTGCGAGATTTCTTTGCGGCCATGATGGATAACCTTAAAGAATTCCTTGAGATGTAAGGAGCAGGCGCGCCGTTATACCTCTATAACAACAGGGACGATCATCGGCTTTCTACGGTGCTTATCGCCGACCCAACTGCCAACGGTTTTTCTTACAACTTGTTGAAGTTGGTGAGTTCCATTAATTCCACTTGTAACTGCATGGGCCATTGCCTTCTCAATCATGCCCTTAACTTCATTAAATAAATCTGCATCTTCGGTAAAGCCACGTGCATGAATATCTGGGCCGGCAACAATTTTTCCAGTTTGTGATTCGATCACGACAACTACTGAGATGAAGCCTTCTTCGCCGAGAATTCGTCGATCTTTAAGTGAACTTTCAGTGATCTCGCCGATACTTTGGCCATCAACATATACAAAACCAACTGGAATAGCCCCAGCGATATCGGCATAGCCATCGGTTAGGTCAACGACGATGCCGTTTTCTACAACTAAAGTCTTGGTACGTGGGACGCCAGTTTTGATTGCAAGTTCGGCATTAGCTCGAAGATGGCGCCATTCACCGTGAATTGGCATTACATTTTTTGGCTTAACAATGTTGTAGCAATACAAGAGCTCACCGGCAGACGCATGTCCAGAAACGTGCACCATTGCATTACCTTTATGAACTACGTTTGCACCGAAACGAGTTAACTCATTGATCACTCGAAAAACTGGATTCTCATTACCTGGAATTAAAGATGAAGCAAGGATGACGGTATCGCCTTTACCTACCTGGATCTCGTGATCGCCATTGGCCATTCGAGAAAGTGCTGCAAGTGGTTCGCCCTGTGATCCAGTGCAGATCATTACAACCTTGTCGCCATAATTCTTCAAATCTTTAACTTCCACGATTAAGCCGGCCGGCACCTTTAAATAACCAAGATCTTCGGCAAGTTTCATATTGCGGACCATGCTTCGGCCAACTAAAACCACCTTGCGACCATGGCTTTCTGCCACATCAATTACTTGTTGAACTCGATGAACATGCGATGCAAAGGAGGCAACAATTACTCGCCGTTCAGTCTGGCGAATTACTCGATCCAAAACTGGACTTATGTCGCGTTCGGCGGTTGTGAATCCTGGAACATCAGCATTTGTGGAATCAACCATGAATAGGTCGACTCCTTCGGTACCTAAACGAGCAAAGCTAGTTAAGTCGGTTATCCGACCATCTAGTGGTAATTGATCCATTTTGAAATCACCAGTTGCCAGTACTAAGCCAGCTGGAGTTCTTATAGCAATAGCAAGCGCATCTGGAATTGAGTGATTTACTGCCACAAACTCCAGGTCAAAGGGGCCAAATTTTTGTTGCATCCCTGCTTTCACTTCAACTTGAGGTGCAGTGATACGACGTTCCTTTAACTTGGCTTCGGTAAATGCCAGAGTTAATTTTGAGCCAACGATTGGGATATCACTTCGTTCACAAAGAAGATATGGCACGGCGCCAATGTGGTCTTCGTGGCCGTGAGTTAAAACAACTGCAACAACATCATCAAGTCTTTCGCGAATATAAGTGAAATCCGGAAGGATTAAATCAATTCCAGGTTGGCTCTCTTCTGGAAATAAGACACCACAATCAACAATTAATAGCTTGCCTTCATATTCAAAGACCGTCATGTTGCGGCCAATTTCACTGAGACCGCCGAGGGCAACGATACGAAGAGTCTTAGCGGCTAATTTTGCTGGATAAGGTAGATCAGGATGAGGATGATTCATTATTTAATATTTACTCCACCTGCGCGAAGATCCTCCCGCAATTGCGCAATCTGCGCGTCGGTGGCATCGACAAGTGGCAATCTAGTAATTCCGCCAGGTAGGCCCATCATATTTAGGGCAGCTTTCGTGAGGATCGCACCTTGAGTGCGGAAGGTTCCGGTGTAGACCGGCAATAACTTTTGATGAATTTCAAGAGCGCCAGCTGCATCTCCAGCGAACCAAGCATCTAGCATCGCCTTTAAATCTTTACCAACGGTATGGCCACAGACTGAAACAAATCCGACTGCTCCGATTGATAAGAATGGCAGATTCAAAATGTCATCACCAGAATAAACTGGAATGCCACACCGCTTGATAACCCACGAAGTAGCGGCCACATTTCCCTTGGCATCTTTAAGAGCGACGATTTGTGGATGTTCAAATAATTTAACAATTGTGTCTGATTCGATTTCAACACCAGTACGTCCAGGAATGTCGTAAATCATTACTGGTAGATCAGTCGCATTAGCAACTGCATTGAAGTGGGCAAAGATGCCGGCTTGAGGTGGCTTGTTGTAATAAGGGGTAACAATTAATAAGCCATCCGCGCCAGCCTTTGCTGCGCGTTTGGCTTGGTCAACCGAGAAGGAAGTTTCATTATCGCCGGCTCCGGCTAGAACTTGAATCTTTGAACCTACGGTTGCCTTAACAACTCGAATGATCTCATCTTTCTCATCAGGCTTAGTTGTAGGAGCTTCACCAGTAGTGCCGTTGACAGCAATACCATCATGGCCATTATCAACTAGGTGTCTGGCTAAGGTTTCAACACCGGCCCAATCGATGGAGCCATCGGCCAAAAATGGTGTCACCATCGCGGTGAGTAGGCGGCCAAATGGCGGCTTGATTGTCATGGCGCAAGGTTATCGCTTTATGGAGCGACGCGACCAGACTTTTCAAATGCTGCGTAGGTTAATGGCATTAATTTTGCGAAATGTTGCTCCATTTGTTCAGCAACCATCTCAATTTCCCGTTGTGGATAGCTTGGGAAATGGGAGCCTTCACGAGTTGTGCGAAGGGAGAGAAAATTCATCAAAGCTCGTGCATTCATAGTGACATACATCGATGAGTAGAGAGTGACTGGCAAAACCGCTCTTGCAACTTCTCGAGCCACACCACTATCTAAAATCTTCTTGTAATTTTCATAGGCAACGGTGCAGCTCTCTTTAATTGCATTCACTGTGATTTGATATTGCTCATCACTGCCAGGGACAAATGTGTAAGCACCTGTCTTACCTATTTGCACTAAATTACGCTCCTTGCTTGGAACATAAAAGACTGGACGCAATTCGCGATAACGACCACTCTCTTCGTTATAGGAAGCAATTCGGTGGCGCATAAATTCGCGGAATACAAAGATTGGTGCCGAGACAAAGAAGGTCATTGAGGTGTGTTCGAAGGGACTGCCGTGACGCTCTCTTGCTAAATAATTAATTAAGCCGGCATCACGCTCGGAAGATTTATCTACAGATTCAAGTGATTGCTCGCCAGCAGTAGAGACTCGCGCTGCCCAAATTACATCGGCATCACTCGCGCTAGCTTTAACTAACTCGACAGTCATATCCTCGCGGAATTGAATTGGTGGCAGGCTGGTTTCGTTTGTCTCAGTACTCATATAGGCGACCTTATATTTAAGCCCCGAACTATCGTGGATTACGGCAGAATATCGGCGTGTCAGTTAAACGTGATTCCCTCAGCGTCTCCCTGACGGTTGGGGCTTACGGGAGCGCCTTCGGCGCAGCGGCGATCGCCGCCCATTTCACAGTCCTACAAGCTTGCCTGCTTTCACTGCTTTTATTTTCCGGGGCATCGCAATTTGCAGTCATTGGAGTAATAGGTGCGGGAGGGGCAGCGCTAAATGCAATAGCGACATCGACCCTGCTCGGAACTCGAAATGCTCTCTACGGATTACGAATGGCGCCGGTTTTAAAAATGAGTCGTTTAAAACGACTAGTTGGCGCCCAAATAACAATTGATGAATCAACTGGTGTTGCTCTCTCTCAATCCGAAAATGGTTTGGAAGAGATGCGAAAAGGTTTTTGGTATACCGGTATTGGTGTTTATGTTTTTTGGAATTTGTTCACACTATTAGGTGCTCTCGGTGCCAAAGCAATTGGCAATCCATCTGCTTGGGGACTTGATGCCGCCGTACCAGCAGCCTTCCTAGGCTTACTCTGGCCACGATTGGTTGATCGAAAGAGTCGCTTACTTGCCCTTTTAGCAATAGCTCTTTCACTTCTATTGGTTCCCTTTGTTTCAGCGGGAATTCCAATAATTTCAGCTGCTTTACTGGCGATCTTAATTGGCTGGCGCGAATGAATAAGTATTGGATTGCTGTTAGTGGCGCTAGCGCTTTCGCCTATGCGGTAAAACTATTTGGCGCATCTGTTCCAGAATCTTGGCTCGCCCACCCACGAATTACGCGCATCAATATCTTTATTCCAGTAGCGCTCTTAACCGCACTTGTTGCCGTAAATACTCTTGCCGATAAAACCAAACTGGTGATCGACCACAGGAGCGCCGGAATCGCTGCGGCAATTACCCTGCTAATTGCAAAAGCGCCCTTCCCCGTAGTGGTTCTGGGCGCTGCAATTACTTCTGCGATTATCTATCGCATCAACTAGTTTTAAAAGAACTTTAAATTACAAAATAGCTAGTGCTTCAAGCTTTGCCTTCAGATCAATATCTGATGGCTCGGTTAAGTGAGTTCCATCTTCAAAGACTATTACCGGGATTGATTGTGCTCCCCCATTGATCTCTTTGACCTTATCGGCGGCGCTTAAATCTGCTTCAACGTCGACGTAGTTGTAGCTAACATTATTAGAATCTAGAAAACGCTTGGAACGGCGGCAATCGCCACACCAATCAGCGCCATACATTGTGATCTGTGAAGCGGTCATTTTTACTCCTTTATTAGGTTTACTTTAAATCCATAAAATGTTCTAGGCCAAAAGTTAGCCCTGGATTGGATCCAACTTTTCTAACACCAAGCAATACACCTGGCATAAATCCTGTGCGATCAATTGAGTCATGGCGAATAGTTAAGGTCTCTCCCAAGTCACCAAGAATTACTTCTTGGTGCGCAACCAAGCCGCGAAGTCGAATCGAATGGACTGGAACATCGCCAACCTTTGCGCCACGAGCACCTTCAAGTCCGGAAGAAGTGGCATCAGGCATTGCCTCTTTCTTCACTGATTTACGAGCATCGGTAATTAACTCTGCGGTGCGAGTTGCGGTGCCAGATGGCGCATCGGCCTTTGCTGGATGATGAAGTTCAATGATTTCAACTGATTCAAAATATTTGGCTGCTTGTGCGGCAAACTGCATCATCAACACTGCGCCTAACCCGAAGTTTGGAGCGATCAATGCACCAACCTTTGGATGAGCCGCCAACCAGCTCTTAATTTGGCTCAACTTAGCTTCATCGAAGCCGGTTGTTCCAACAACTACATTTATATCGTGCGTGATTGCGTATTCCAGGTTAGCCATAACCGAATCTGGGTGGGTGAAATCAACGATGGTCTCGGCGCCAGATTTAATTAATTCATCTAACGAATCATTTAGGTCAAGTTGTGCGACGAGTTCGAGATCTTTTGCGTCAGTAATCGCTTTAACTGCCTCAGATCCCATGCGACCTTTGGCACCGAGAACTGCAACTTTGATACTCATCGAATCACCTTCTCGAATTTTGTCGTGCTGCGGAAAGGTCCCACTATGGCAAGCGTAGCGGGCTTGGTGAACAAGTCGCGGGCTAATTTCAAGATCTGATCCGGCGTTACTGCGCGAACCTGCTTGATGATTTCGTCAAAACTCATAATTTCACCTTGAACAAGTTCACTCTTGCCGATACGAATCATTCTCGAGCCAGTATCTTCTTGGCTCAGGATTAACGAACCTGCGACTGCGCCTTTGGCACGCGAGATTTCTTCATCGGTCAGACCGTGTTCCACAACCGACTCGGCAACTTCTCTCATCAACTTAATTACTTCTTCGACTTTTTCCGGTTTTGATCCGGCATAAAATGCCAAGGTTCCGGTTCCGGCAAATTGTTGTGGGTAGGCATAAGTCGTGTAAGCAAGTCCGCGCTTCTCACGGATCTCTTGGAATAAACGTGAGGACATTCCGCCACCAATAGCCGAAGCTAAGACGCTAAGTGCAAATCTACGATCATCATTTCTAGCCAAACCGGGAAATCCGTAAAGCACATGCCCTTGCTCGGTCTTGCGATCGATCAAACCGACCTTGCCTAAGCCCGGAGTCTTAATGGCATCGGTCGGACGTAGATCAGATTTTGAATTAGGAACATCAAGAAAATTATCGCGAGAAAGTGCTTCCTCGACCATCTTCACAACTTTCTTATGCTTAACATTTCCCGCCACTGAAACCACAAGATCTGCCGGTAGATAATTCTTTTTATAATAATTAAAGACGGCATTTCGGCTCATGCCATTTATGGAATCTATTGTTCCAAGGATTGATCGTCCCAATGGAGTATCGCCATAGTAAGTCTCTAGATATAACTCGTGGATGTAATCACTTGGATCTTCATCTCGGACTGCGATTTCACTTAGTACAACGGTGCGTTCGCTATCAACATCTTTAGCTTCTACCTTTGATGAAGTGATTAAATCACTTACGACATCAATAGCGAGTGGTAAGTCATTGTCCATGACCCGCGCATAAAAGCAGGTGTACTCCTGGCCGGTAAAGGCATTCATCTCTCCACCAACGGCATCAATCGCAGAAGAGATATCTAGCGCGCTTCGGCGGGAAGTTCCTTTAAATAATAGGTGTTCTAGAAAATGAGAAGCTCCCGCGACAGATTTATTCTCATCGCGAGAGCCAACATTTGCCCAAATTCCTACCGCAGCGGATCGAACGGTACTGACTTCTTCAGTAACAATTCGAAGTCCGCTGGGAAGAACTGTCTTACTCAATTATTCTCCAGAAATTATTCTGCAGATTCTTTGCCGGGAACGGTTCCATCGGCGAGAACTGGTACCAATGAGAACTTACCCTTTGGATCAATTTCTGCGATTTCAACTTCGATCTTATCGCCAACCTTCATAACTTCTTCAAGGTTTTCGATGCGCTTTCCACCATGCAATTTACGAATCTGCGAGATGTGAAGCAATCCATCTTTACCAGGGACAAGCGATACGAAGGCGCCAAATGTTGCGAGCTTAACAATGCTGCCATTGAAGCGCTCTCCAACCTTTGGAACGACTGGATTTGCGATCGAGTTGATCATGGCCTTAGCGGCTTCTGCTTGAGAACCCTCTAGTGCACCTATGTAAATAGTTCCATCATCTTCGATGGTGATATCTGCGCCAGTGTCATCTTGAATCTGATTGATCATCTTGCCCTTAGGTCCGATGATTGCTCCGATTAGATCGACTGGAACCTTAATTGAAATGATTCGAGGAGCAAGCAAGCTCATCTCATCTGGAGCATCAATTGCTTGGTTCATTAGATCAAGGATGAATAAGCGGGCTTCCTTAGCCTGCAAAAGAGCTGCGGCTAATACTGAAGCAGGGATGCCATCTAACTTGGTATCTAATTGAAGTGCGGTAACAAAATCTTTTGTTCCGGCAACCTTAAAGTCCATATCTCCGAAAGCATCTTCTGCTCCGAGAATATCTGTTAGCGCAACATATTCTGTCTTGCCATCTACTTCATCAGAGATCAGACCCATAGCAATACCTGCAACTGCCGCCTTTAGTGGCACACCTGCATTTAGAAGTGACATGGTTGAAGCACAAACAGAACCCATTGAGGTTGAACCATTTGAGCCAAGAGCTTCTGAAACTTGGCGAATTGCATATGGGAATTCTTCACGGGTTGGAAGAACTGGAACCAAAGCGCGCTCTGCAAGAGCACCATGGCCGATTTCACGGCGCTTAGGTGAACCAACACGACCGGTCTCACCAACTGAATATGGTGGGAAGTTGTAGTTGTGCATATAACGCTTGTGGTTTTCTGGGCTCAAGGTATCTAGCTGTTGTTCCATCTTAAGCATGTTAAGAGTTGTAACACCAAGGATTTGAGTCTCGCCACGTTCAAAGATTGAAGAACCGTGAACGCGCGGCATTACTTCAACTTCACAAGTAATCGGACGGATATCGCGAACGCCGCGACCATCGATACGGATCTTGTCGCGTAGAACGCGTTGGCGAACTAGCTTCTTGGTAAGTGAACGGAACGCTGCTGAGATTTCCTTTTCGCGACCTTCGAATTGCGCTGCAAGTGATTCCTTAACTGATGCACTGATCTCATCAATTTTGGTTTCGCGATCTTGCTTTCCAGCAATTGTTAGCGCCTTAGCAAGTTCATCCTTCGCGGCTGATTCAACAGCTGCAAAAGCATCATCTTGGTAATCCAAGTAGACCGGGAATTCTCCGGTTGGCTTTGCAGCAACCTTTGCCAATTCATTTTGAGCCTCGCATAGTGCGCGGATAAATGGCTTAGCTGCTTCAAGTCCTTGACCGACGATCTCTTCGGTTGGTGCTTGTGCGCCAGCCTTGATTAGATCGATGGTCTTTGTAGTTGCTTCAGCTTCAACCATGATGACTGCAATATCTTTGCCATCAGGAGTAATCGAACCAGCAACGACCATGTCGAATACTGCATTCTCTAAATCTGAATGGTTAGGGAAGGCAACCCATTGACCTTCGATAAGTGCAACACGCACACCACCGATTGGGCCAGAGAATGGCAGACCAGCTAATTGTGTTGACATTGATGCTGCGTTAATTGCTAGCACGTCATACATATGATCTGGATTTAAAGCCATAACGGTTACGACAACTTGAACTTCATTACGAAGTCCCTTTACGAATGCTGGACGTAGTGGTCTATCGATTAGGCGGCAGGTGAGGATTGCATCCTCAGATGGACGACCTTCGCGACGGAAGAAGGATCCTGGGATCTTTCCGGCTGCATACATACGTTCTTCAACATCCACTGTTAGTGGGAAGAAATCGAATTGATCCTTAGGCTGCTTTGAAGCAGTTGTTGCAGATAGCAACATTGAATCATCATCTAGATAAACAAGTGCAGTTCCTGCAGCTTGACGGGCTAGGCGCCCGGTTTCAAAGCGGATTTCACGCTTTCCGTATTTACCGTTATCAATTTTTGCAACGGCAGTCTTAACATCTTGACCTTCCATAGGTCGCTCCATTTCTAATAATCAAACATCAGAAAATGGATCTTCGATCGAAGTTCACGGTTTTTCGTAACCGGAAACCACTACCGAGGACCGATTAACTGATGAGAGTTGTCTTGCTGGTTATTTAGCGACGAATACCGAGCTTTTCGATAATCGCTCTGTAACGAGTCACATCTGTCTTTGCAAGGTATTGCAATAGACGGCGACGCTTACCAACCATAAGTAGAAGACCACGACGGTTGTGGTGATCGTTCTTGTTTACCTTAAGGTGTTCGGTTAACTCTTCAATTCGCTTTGATAGCAATGCGACCTGTGCTTCAGGACTTCCTGTGTCAGTAGCGGAAGCTCCGAATTTTGCAATGATCTCTTTCTTTGCTGCTGGCTGTAATGCCATTTTCTTACTCCCTTTACTTTCACGAGGGCCTCGGTGTGACTCACGAAGGCTCGCTTGCTCGCTTGTTGTGGCCTAAGGCTACCAGCGCTCTTTTGAGAGGAGAAATCCAGTCCGATTTACGCGGAGAATGAAGTCAATTTTGCTGCCTGCTGGCAATCAGCTTTCATCTGAACGAGAAGCTCATCTAGCGATTCAAACTTCAGGGTGTCACGCAATCTAAATCCAAATTCTAATTTTGCGCTTTGATCATATAGATCTAGCCCAACTTGATCTAAAGCATATGCCTCAACTTGGCGACCGCGAACTCCAGGGAAGGTTGGATTAGTGCCTATTGAAATTGCAGCCGGCCACTTATTTGCACCCACTGTTAACCAACCAGCATAAACACCATCTGCTGGAATGCAGGCGAGCATATCTAAACCTAAGTTTGCTGTCGGATATCCAATTGTGCGGCCCCGCTTCTCACCATGAACTACCGGACCTACTAAGTAATGTGGTCTAGTTAGTAATTCTCCGGCTCTTTCCACATCACCATCAATGATCAGATTTCGGATTCGGGTTGAGGAGACCGGCGTTCCGCGATTTTCTTCAAGCTTAACAATTGTAGTTTTAAATCCATGGCTTGCATCTTGCAAATATTTTGCGGTGCCCTCGGCCTTGTGGCCAAAGGTGAAATTCTCACCAACTACTACATGATCGGCGCTTAACTGATCTTGCAAAATTTGTGCAATAAATTGATCAGGTGAAAGCTTGGCAAACTCCGGCGTAAATTCAATTACCTCAACTCGTGATGCGCCGTGTGCCTTTAGTAATACAATGCGATCGTTCAAGGGAAGTAATTGCATTGGAGTTCGTTCGGGTGCAAATATCGAAGTTGGGTGCGGGTAAAAAGTTAAAGCAGTTACCTCGCCATGATTCTTGGCGATCTCAATCAATTGCTGATGACCCAGATGCACGCCATCGAAGATTCCAATTAAAACCGATTTTGCCATCTGCTTATTCTTACACGCTTACCAGAATTGGCCTAGCCAGAATTTTTCCAGCGATATCCTGATTCAAAAGTAGGCATGAGAAATCACCACTCTGATCCATGCCAACGGTTACACCTGCTTCTGGATTGGCTGAAATGGTCCGACCAAAGGAGATCTCATTTAACTCCTCAAATTCCAGATTCCGAGTTGGCAGAATCTTGCTGATCCCAGAAATGGTTGAAATCAATTCTGCGCTCTCTAAATCTTTGCATTCTGAGATCTCAAATGGCGAAACTAAAGTTCTGCGAAGCTGCGTCAGGTGTCCGCCAACTTTGAGTAAATCCCCTAAGTCGCGCGCTATCGCTCGGATATATGTTCCAGCCGAACAGGTGACTTCAACTTGAATATCTACAAAGTTTTCAACTCTCTTAATGTCGTGAATCTTGATTTCAGTTATTTCTACATCTCTTGCGGCAAGTTCAACCGTCTCCCCTGCACGTACTCGCTCGTGGGCGCTCTTTCCATCAACCTTTATGGCTGATACAGAGCTGGGGCGTTGGGAAATCTTTCCGACAAATGTAGCGAGTGAATTAGTTATTTCATCGTCGCTGATATTTGAGGCATCGATAGTTGCAAGAATTTCTCCTTCGCGATCATCAGTATGAGTGCTCTGCCCTAATCGAATGGTTGCCTCGTAACGCTTTTTTCCATCGGTTACATATTGCAGGAGTTTTGTCGCAACCCCAACGCCAAGTACTAAGACGCCGGTAGCCATTGGATCCAGCGTTCCCGCGTGACCAACTTTCTTCGTTCCTAATTTCTTTCTAGCCTTTGCAACCACATCATGGCTAGTCATGCCGGCGGCCTTATCAACTAACAGGAAGCCATTGCTCATTATTTGGCTTTACTCTTCAGTATGTTTGTAAGGATCGGCTTCGCCAGCCGGTTTTGCACCTTCGCGAGCTTTGCGAAGTTCTGCATCTTTGCGGGCAACTTCAAACATCAATTCATTCATTGCCGCCGCGCTCTCCTGTAAACCATCTTGAATAAATTCAAGGGAAGGAGTTATTCGAAGACCAAGTGCGTGACCAACTTCTGATCGCAACATTCCTCTTGCGGAGTTAAGTGCTATCGCCGAACCAGCCCGAGCTGCCTCATCACCTAATACGGTATAGAAAACTGATGCTTGTTGTAGATCACCAGTTACGCGCACATCGGTAATCGTTACAAAACCTAGTCGCGGATCTTTAACCCGCGACTCTAAGGCGTCGGCAATAATCTCTTTGATGCGATCGGCAACCTTGAGCGCTCGATTTGAAGCCATAACTTAGGCTCGCTTCTTTTCGCGCATCTCGTAGGTTTGGACAATGTCGCCAACTTGAATATCTTTAAAGGATCCAAGTCCGATACCGCACTCGTAACCTTCCTTGACTTCAGTTGCATCATCCTTGAATCGACGAAGTGATTCGATTGTGAGGTTTTCGCCCACAACTACCCCGTTGCGAAGTGTTCGAGCTTTGGCATTTCGACGAATAAATCCATCTTGAACCAATGAACCAGAAATATTTCCAAATTTGCTGGAGCGGAAGATATCCCGAACTTCGGCATTTCCAAGAACAACTTCTTCAAACTCTGGCTTGAGCAAGCCCTTGAGTGAAGCTTCGATCTCTTCGATTGCTTGGTAGATAACGGTGTAGAAACGAATCTCGACGCCTTCGGCATCAGCAAAGATTGCAGTTTGTGGTTCTGGCTTAACATTGAAGCCGATAATTACTGCGGTTGATGCAGATGCAAGAGTTACATCGCCCTTGGTAATTGCACCGACGCCGCGGTGAATAACACGAAGGTCAACTTCATTTCCAACATCAAGCTGCATGAGCGCATCTTCCAAAGCTTCTACCGAACCAGATACATCGCCCTTGATAATAAGGTTGAGGGTGCTGATCTTGGATTGCTCCATGAAGTCTTCAAGTGAGACCTTCTTGCGCGCTTTGGCGAGCAAAGCATTACGCATTGCAAGCTGACGCTTCTCGGCGATCTGGCGTGCGGTTCGGTCATCTTCGGCAACAATAAATGTGTCACCTGCACCCGGCACGGAAGTAAATCCAAGTACCTGCACTGGACGAGATGGACCTGCCTCTTCAACAGTATTTCCATTTTCATCAAGCATCGCACGAACGCGACCAAAAGCACCGCCAGCAACAATTGCATCTCCAACATGGAGTGTTCCGCGTTGTACTAGAACAGTTGCAACTGGGCCACGTCCCTTATCCAGATTTGCTTCGATAGCAACACCACGTGCCACATCATCAGCAATTGCGCGGAGGTCAATCGCAGCATCAGCGGTTAGAAGAATTGAATCTATAAGGTCATCAATTCCAGCACCCGACTTAGCTGAAACATTTACAAATATGGTGGTTCCACCATATTCCTCAGCAATTAAGTTGTATTCGGTTAATTGTTGGCGGATCTTGTCAGGATTTGCGCCTTCCTTATCTACCTTGTTTACGGCAACCACAATT
The DNA here is from genome assembly GCA_903836945.1 of uncultured Actinomycetes bacterium. Lineage (GTDB taxonomy): Bacteria > Actinomycetota > Actinomycetes > Nanopelagicales > Nanopelagicaceae > AAA044-D11. Next base: position 37,240 of record CAILSO010000052.1, read on the forward strand.
GGAACATCTGCGGCTTGTGCGTGGTTCAAGGCTTCAATTGTCTGTGGCATGACGCCATCATCGGCAGCAACTACTAGAACTGCGATATCGGTTACCTTCGCACCACGAGCACGCATAGCTGTGAAAGCCTCGTGACCAGGTGTATCAATAAAGGTAATCGCGCGTTCTACGCCATCATGTACGTGATGGATTTGGTAAGCACCAATGTGCTGAGTAATTCCACCAGCTTCGCCACGAGCGGCTTCAGTCTTTCGAATTGCATCCAACAACGAGGTCTTACCGTGATCGACGTGGCCCATAACCGTAACGATTGGCGAGCGCACGACAAGGTCGGCTTCATCGATATCAGAGAGTTCTTGCTCGAGGTTGATATCAAACTCTTCTAGTAATTCACGATCTTCATCTTCTGGACTCACAACTTGAATTTGGTAACCAAGCTCTGCGCCTAGAAGTGTGAAAGTATCTTCATCCACTGATTGCGTGGCGGTAACCATTTCACCTAAGTGGAATAGCGCTGAAACTAGCGCTGCTGGATCGCCGCCAATCTTCTCCGCAAAATCCATAAGGGTTGCACCGCGACGCAAACGAATTGTTGTTTTGCCATCACCGTGTGGAATTACTGCGCCACCTAGAGATGGTGCCGCCATATTGTCGAACTCTTCACGAAGCGCCTTCTTGCTCTTATGCGCCTTTCGAGATTTTCCACCTTGCTTACCAAAGGCACCTGCAGCGCCTCCGCGTTGATGGCGACCGCCACCCTTGCCACCAAATGATGGTGCACCTGTACCGGTACCAGAGGGTGCCGATGGTGTTCGATATGGCGAGTTACTTCCTGGTGCACCTGTTGGTGAACCGGGACGTGATGATGGTCCACCAGTTGGTGAACCTGGACGCGCACCTTGTTGTGGGCGTGCTGCAAAACCTGGACGTACTGAACCTGGGCGCGCACCAGACATTGGTGGACGTTCACCTGGGCGAATTGGTCGTGCTGGTTGTGGTCGTGGCATTGGTGGGCGAGGTATCGCACCACTTCCTGCGCTAAATGGATTATTACCTGCGCGCGGTGGGCGAGGCATGC
>CAILSO010000053.1 GCA_903836945.1 uncultured Actinomycetes bacterium
TAGCGGTTACATCCCAGCCCCAGTAATAGAAGGCTGCAACAAGTGCGCCAGCAAAGAATGCGCTTGAGCTATGGAATGCAGATGGCGCAAACCAATGCCAAGAGAACTTATGTGCTTCGGCTCCGTGGAAGATTGCGAGTATTGCAAATAGCGCAAGTAGGCCAACTTCGACTGTTGACATGATTACCTGAACCTTTGCAGTGATGGTTACTCCATAAGCAACTGCGGCAACCATCATCAAGAAGAAGGCTGTTCCGAAGAGTGTTACCCAGCCCTTGCTGTTAGCAAGCTTGTCTGAAAAGAGACCAAGGAATGAAGAACCAGCTGGAAGTGTTGCGGCAACCATAAAGATTGAAGAACACATTAAGAGTGACCAGCCAGCTATGTAGCCAAGTGCTGGGTGAAGTCCGCGTCGAACCCATGCGTATGTTGCACCAGAATTCGATTCAGTTCTACCTAGATAATTAAAAGCAAAAACAATTCCAAACATTGCAACACCGCAATAAAGAAGTGCGGCTGGGCCAGCTAAACCAACAGCGGCAATTAATAGCGCAGTTGATGCAGCGATTGAATAAGCAGGTGCAGAACCTGCAACTCCCATAACGGCGGACTCGAAGAGTCCTAAAACATTGGGAGCTAGTTTGTGTTCATGATGTTGGTGCGAACTTGCCATTTTTTGACCTCCAGGTTGGAGAGGGCATCCGAAGAAGCGTGAGCAGATACAAGGAGAACCGTAGCAGTGCGAAAGAAATGTAAGTAGGATCTGCCCAGATTATTTACCTCAAATTAGGAGACCGTCATGAGTTCTAAGAACCTGCGAATTGGCATCATCGGTGCCGGTCGAATTGGAATTGTCCATTCTGGCAGCGTCGCCGATACTCCAGGTGCCGAGATTGCCATCATCGCAGATGCGGTTGAAGAGAGCGCAGCCAAGCTCGCCGGCCAGTACGGTGTTAAGCACACCACTGATGTATCTGAGATCTTTAAATCTGGTGATGTCGATGCGATCATCGTCGGTTCCCCTACCCCAACCCACGTCGACCTAATTAGCCGAGCTGTGGATGCTGGAATCCACGTGATGTGCGAGAAGCCGGTCGATCTCGATATTAATAATGCTTTGACCATCAAGGAGAAGGTTGCGAATGCCAAGACAAATGTCTCAATCGCTTTCAACCGTCGCTTCGATCCAAACTTTGCCGCCGTTCATGCGCGCTACAAAGCTGGAGAGATTGGTCGCCTACAGCAATTAGTCCTAACTAGCCGTGACCCGGCGCCACCACCACGCGCTTATATTGCAGTTTCTGGTGGAATCTTCCGCGATCAAGCAATCCATGATTTCGATATTGCTCGCTTCTTCGTTGGCGATATTGCCGAGGTATCAACCTTTGCCTCAAATGAGGTCGTGGCCGATGCAAAGGCCGAGGGCGATTTCGATACCGCGATCACAAACTTGCGCTCAGTAAATGGTGAATTAGTGACAATCATTAATACTAGATATGCCTCATATGGTTATGACCAAAGAGTTGAAGCTTTTGGCGAAAAAGGAATGTTGATTGGAAACAATCTAACCTCAACCATGGTTACTTCATTTAATGCAAATGGGGCCGATCAACGTGATGCTTATATGCCATTCTTCCTAGAACGATATGCCGCTTCTTACCGTAAAGAATTGCAACTATTTATCGAGAGTATTCAGACCGGAAAACAACTTAACCCAACTTACGAAGATGGTTGCAAAGCGCTAATTATCGCTGATGCTGCAACCGAATCCGCAAAGTCGGGTCAAGTAGTAAAGGTTAAGAACTAGAGCTCAGCCTCGATTGCGCGCAGAAATGCAACACTCTCTCTAGCAAACTCAACTGGGCCACCACCTGCTGCTGGCTCCTCAAAGATCGCTAGGTCTTGCTCTAAAACAAACCAACCGTCGTATCCGGCTGCAACCAGGTTCTTTACGATCGCCTTCATATCGATATCGCCTTTTCCAAGTGGTGCGTAAAGGCCATTGATCATTGCATCGTAATAGGTACGCGCTCCGCTTCGAACTTCCTCGGCGCGAATCGCATTTGTATCCTTCATATGTACATGGGCAACGCGGTCGGCATGCTTAGCGGAAAAAGCAACCGGATCGCAGCCGCCGATAAACATATGGCCAGTATCAAGACAGAACTTAATTGTTGAACCATTAATGATTTTCATGATGTCTGATTCGGTTTCAACCATGGTGCCCACATGTGGGTGAAGTACTGCATCTACTCCTTGAGCTTCGCAAGCCGCGCGAATCTTATTTAGGTTATCGAACATAACCTGCCATCCGGCATCATCTAATTCAGGGCGCTTCTCATCATAACCCTCGATGCCAGTGTTAGCTGCAAGAACCAACTCGTAAGCACCAGTTGCTTTATAACTTTCCAGCTCCTTTAATACCTCTGGCATTGGATCATGGTCTGCTTTATGCAAAACGATTGGAAAGAATCCTCCGATTGCTTCCATGCCATGCTCTTTTAGAACGCGCGCACGATTTTCTGCATCGACTGGCAGGAATCCAAGTGGGCCAAACTCAGTAGCGCCTAAGCCAAGATCAGCCATCTCCTTTAATACTCGTGCTGGTCCCATTTGATGACCCCAATTTGGTGCCTCGCAAACACCCCAAGAAATTGGAGCTCCGGCGATCTTTAGTTTCTTTCCCATTTTTTTCCTTTCGTCGTTATTTTAAATTTGCGATTGCTTTTGGTGTTCGTCCTTCTAGTACATCTCTAACTCCTTGGGCAGCATCAACTGATGTTGCCAAAGTAGCTTTAATACTTAGCCCCATGACATGTGGTGTTAAAGCCACATTTTCATGGTCAAAAATTGGATGGTGAATCGGTGGCTCTGGATCAAATACATCTAATCCAACTCCCCCAATTTTTCCAGAATTAAGGGCAGTTAAGGCAGCGTCGAGATCGATCAAGGCACCGCGACTACAGTTAACAAGGACAACACCAGTTTTCATCTTTGCAATTGATTTCGAATCAATTAAATTCTTACTCTCCTCGGTTAGAGGAATATGTAATGTGATTACATTTGCTTTTTCAAGAAGTTCATCAAGGCTGGCAACCTTTATCTCGCTTGGGATTTGAGCAAAAGGATCGAAAGCGATCACCTGCATCCCGAAAGCTTTTGCAATCTCACAGACCCGTTTGCCGATTCGGCCATATCCAATAACGCCAAGTACCTCTCCCTCTAAATCGCCAACCGGGTACTTGGTTCGATCATTGAATTTACCTTCAGCCACCAATTTACTAAGGGGGCCAAGACGCTTAACTAGATGCAGAATATGAGCAAAAGCGCCTTCGGCTACCGCATTTGTATTGCTTCCTGGAGTAATTAGAACAGGAATCTTTCGTTGATCGGCCTCAGTTAGATCAACTAAATCTGTGCCAACGCCGGTGCGCGCTATGACTTTTAAATTTGGCATCTTGGCAAAGATGGCTTTATCAAAAACATAAGCGGCTCTGACTATTGCGCCGGTAGCTTGTTGGAAATCAGATTCGGATGGGTTTGGAATGAATCTAATCGCTTCGCCTAAAATTGGTTGCACAACAGAACTTGCCACCGGACCGAGTCCAATGACAATTTGTTCTGTTGAATTAGTCATAATTATTTTGCGATCGCTGCCGTTGTGCCAGATGCCGGCTTTACGCTTACCCACTTCTTACTTTCGGCGGATTCTTCTATTGCGCTAACCACCCGTGCGGCTGCCACCGCATCGTGGATATTTGAATTCTTGACAACGCCACCAAAATACGCCTCAAGGAATTTGCGAGCTTCAACTATTTTCAAATCGTCATAACCCATCGAGGTTCCGGGTCCTGGTTGAAAGTTTCCAAAGTCGCCAAAAGTTGGGCCGGCCATAACTCGTTGATATCCCACATGCTCACCTTTGCGACCGAGCGCGATCTCTAACTCATTCATCTTTTCAAAATCCCATTTAACCGAGCCTTCGGTTCCATAGATTTCAAAGGTGTAGCTTGCTCGTGGGCCAACGGCTACTCGTGATGCTTCGATTGTTCCCACCGCACCTGCGGCTATCGCATTATCTGCAAAACGAATTAGCGCGCCACCATAATCTTCATTCTCTACTGGCTCTTTCTTTCCACCTTCGATCACATCGAAGTGGGTACCGGTTCCCATTTGAAGCACTGGGCGTTCGGTAATAACCGTCTTGGTAATTCCACTTACCTCGGCAATCGGTCCCACTAAATACTGAACTAAATCAGCCAAGTGACCCATGAGATCACCTAAGACACCACTGCCGGCAAATTTACGAATGAAACGCCATGAAAGTGCGCCATTTGGTTCTGCTGAATAATCAGCAAAGAAGGTTCCGCGAATATTTGTGATTCGACCTAGTTGACCACTTTCAATTAATTGCTTGGCATGTTCAACTGCTGGAGCATTTCGATAGTTAAATCCGATCGAAGTAACAACTCCTGCCGCCATGGCAGCTTTCTCAACTGATTCGGTTTCAGCTGCATTACGGCCAACCGGCTTCTCAATCCAAAAAGCCTTTCCAGCCTTTGCTGCGGCGATACCAATCTCGGCGTGAAGAAAATTAGGCGCACAGATGGAGACCACATCTACCTCTGGATCATTTAATACATCGTGGTAATCCAAAGTGACTTTCTCATAACCCAAAACATCGCGCGCATAATCTGCTCGCTCTTGTACGTTATCGGCGGCGATCACTAGCCGGGGTTTGATACCAAGCTCTGGATAAACAATCGGCAAGGCTAAATAGGCGCGGGAGTGGACCTTGCCCATCCAACCAACGCTGATGAGTCCAACTCCTACCGGGCGCTTTGAAATCTGATCTGCCATGTCCCCTACTTCCGTAATTGCTTTACATACTTGGATATGGAATTAGCCAAGATTGTTGAATCAGAACCGATGATCACAAATTTAAATCCGCGGTCACGTAGCTCTTCTGCCGCATCCGCATCCAAGGCCACAATTCCGGCAACCTTCTTATGTTTATTAGCCGCTTCAACTACTTGCTTAGTTGCCTCAATAAATTTTTCACTCTTAAAATCGCGCGGCACTCCTAGTGCAAAACTAAGATCAAGTGGGCCGACAAAGAGAACATCAACCTCGGGGATCGCGGCAATCTCTGACACGTTCTCAAGGGCACCTAGAGTTTCAATTTGAATGATGCAGGCAGCCTGACTGCCATCTGAGAGACCGGTTAAATCATTTCCCCAAAGCGCGGAACGGTTGTATGTGGCAACACCACGAACTCCATTTGGTGGATAACTTATGTATTTGATTACTTCTTGTACTTCAGCAACGCTTTTAATTTGGGGCACCATGATTCCCGCAGCGCCTGCATCTAAAGCACGACCGATTCGAATTCGTTCTTGTGATTCAACTCGAACGATGGTTGGGATTCCATATGCACCAGATGCAACAACGGTTGGGCCAATATCTGATTCGCTTGCAGAACCATGTTCTAAATCAAGTAAGACCCAATCCAAACCGGCAACGGCAGCAATTTCGGCAGCCACGGGAGTCCCAAGACCTAAGAATGTTCCGTAAGTTTGAACTCCGGAGCGAAGTAATTTGCGTAATTCGCCGTTACTTAGCGGTGAATGCATTTAGGCATGCCATCTCTGGGTTGAGAGTCCGGCATCGTATTCCTTCTTTACTTCAGCAACCCAAGGCTGAGTTGAAACTTCAGCAGGCGCCACATCCCACCAAACATTTGAAGCTGGCAAGTTTGCATGTTGAATCGTTGGAACAACAATCACAACTGGTCCGGCATCGTTTCGAGTTGCTTTAAAAGCCTCGCGAACTTCATCTGCCGTCGTTGCATAAATTGCCTTTGCGCCCATACCTTCAGCCATCTTGATCAGATCAATCTTCAAGTAATCACCTTCAAGTCGTGGTGCGGTTCCACCTTTTTCAGCAGCTTGCGCAACGGTCGGACCATCTTGGCGATAGCGGAATTCATTTCCAAAGTGATGGCCCGAACGCCACATCTGAAGTCGGCGAATAACTTGATAACCATGGTTCTCTGAAATAACGACGGTCATTGGAAGTCCTTCTTGGCAAGCGGTAACCAATTCGGTTGGGGCCATAACAAAAGTGCCATCGCCAATAAATACAGTTACGCGCTTTGAAGTATCTGGCGTCGCCCAGCGAACGCCCATACCTGCCGGAATTTCATAACCCATGCAAGAAAATCCGAATTCCAGGTGAGCAAATTTTCCATTGGTGGCATCCCAGGCCTTTTGGATATCACCGGGAGCACCACCTGCGGCGGCAATAATTGTGTCGCCAGATTGATGCGCTTCATTCATGAGTCCAATTAACTGACCTTGCGTAAGAATTGCATTTGTAACAGGTGAATCTGGAAGCGTTGACTTATCAAAGATGGCATCTGGATCAATCGCTTGCGCTAACTGCTTACTCCAAATCGCAACTCCATTATCAATCTTTGCCGACCACTCTGCCGGAATTTGATAGCCGGCAACTGCCTTAGCCAATTCAACAAGTGATAGTTTGGCATCGCCCAAGATTGCGGTCGCGCCTTGCTTTATTGCATCGTGTTCAGTGATATTTATCGAAGCAAACTTCACATCTGGATTTTGGAACATTGATTGGGAACCAGTTGCAAAGTCGGTCAATCTGGTACCGATGGAGAGGATCAGATCGGCTTCTGCAACTAACTTATTAGTCTCAGGCGAGCCTTCAAGTCCAAGCCCCATCAAATGCCACTTGCCTGGGTTTTGAATCGAACCCTTACCACCAAATGTTTCGGAGACGGGAATTCCCGTCGCATTTGCAAATGCCTCGAGTTCCTTTGTTGCCGTTGAATAAATTACTCCTCCGCCAGAAATAATTAGCGGCTTCTTCGCGGACTTAATTAATTTTGCAACTGCAGCAATATCTTCGATATCTGGAATGGTTCGACGGATTTTCCAAACTCGCTCTTCAAAGAAAGCTGCTGGAAAATCAAAAGCGTGGGATTGCAAATCTTGCGGCAGAGCGATTACTACAGCGCCGGTCTCAGATGGATTTGCTAGAACTCTAAAAGCATTTGGTAATGAATATAGAAGTTGTTCTGGACGAGTGATCCGATCAAAATATCTTGCAATTGGGCGGAAGGCATCATTAACTGAAATATCTGGCCCGAGTGGGTGTTCAAGTTGCTGAAGTACTGGCCCCTGGCGACGAGTCGTATATGAATCACCAGGAAGAAGTAGAACTGGCAGGTGATTAACTGTTGCAAGCGCAGCTGGAGTTACCATATTCATGGCTCCAGGCCCGATCGATGCAGTGATGGCAAATGTTTGCGTGCGATTAGAAGCCTTTGCAAAACCAACTGCCGCGTGCACTAGCGCTTGTTCATTGCGACCTTGAACAAAGGGCAAAATATCGTTGTATTGATCGAGCGCTTGTCCTAAACCAGCGACATTTCCGTGACCAAAGATTCCCATAGCTGCCGGAATGAAACGGCGCTTAACGCCATCGCTCAACGTATATTGGGCAGCAATAAATCTAATAACTGCTTGCGCAACGGTTAAGCGTTCAGTCTTGCCGTAGTTTGGTTGTGTCATTTTATTCTCCCGATCTCACCATGGACGCCCATGGAGAATTATTGTTTTTTCTTCAGTCATCTCTTCGACGGTTGATCGAACGCCTTCTTTACCTACGCCGCTTGATTTAAGTCCGCCATAAGGCATTAGGTCGGCTCGCCAAAGTGGTGTCCAGTTGATATGAATAATTCCGGCATCAATCTCTCGCGCTGCCTGAATCGCAAAATCAGTATTCTTTGTAAAGATTCCTGCGCCCAATCCGTAAGCGGTGTTATTTGCTAATGCAATTGCTTCGGTTGCACTTGTTGCTGAAGAAATGGCGACAGCTGGACCAAATAATTCATCCTGAGCGATGCTCGCTAATGGATTTACTTCGGTGATTATCGCGGGAGAAATTATGGTTCCGGTCCGCTCGCCACCGGTTATCAATTTCGCGCCATCGTTGATCGCTTGGGCAATCGAGCTCTCAACTCGCAAGGCTTCTGCTTCACTAATTAGAGTGCCAACTTTTGTGGACTCAGCGCTTGGATCGCCAACGACAATCGCCTCTACCTTCGGCTTTAAGGCAGCTATGAAATCTGCCATAACCTTCTCATGAACAATCACTCGTTGTACTGAGATACAAACTTGCCCGGCATTGATATATCCCCCGAGAGCAACTGCATTTGCGGCGTACTCGATGTCGGCATCATCTAAAACAACTACTGGACAACTCGAACCAAGTTCTAGGGATAATTTCTTTACTCCTGCAACACTGGCAATGTGCGTACCGGTTGCTGTTGAACCAGTGAATGAAACTTTGCGCACCCGCGAATCCATAACAAGGGCATCACCTAAGGTGGCCCCGGAACCGGTAATAACTTGTAGTACGCCTTCTGGAAGACCAGCATCATAAAAACATTGAGCAAGCGCGAGAGCCGTTAAAGGAGTGGTACGCGCAGGCTTTAGAACAACGCTATTTCCAACTGCAAGAGCAGGTGCGATCTTATGAAGAACCAGCAGCGCCGGATAATTGAAAGGACTAATCGCAACAACTACCCCAACTGGTTGGCGCAAGGTGAAGCCGAGTTTTTCCAGACCGGTTCCCTTATTCGCATCCAATGGAAGTGTGTGGCCATACAGCTGCGAACCTTCGAAGGCAGCTAAGCGAATTATTTCGCCAGATCTTGATGCTTCACCTCTCGCTTCAACCAAACTCTTTCCATTTTCAGCAGAGATAATCTGCGCAATGGCCTCTGATCTTTCATCAGCGAGCTGCGCGGCCTTCATCAATATTGTCGCGCGAATATTTGCTGGGGTCCTGCGCCAGCTTTCAAATGCTTTGGCTGCCTGTGAAATAGCAATCTCGGCATCTGCAACGCTTGCAACTGCAACTTCTCCGACTACTCGACCATCAAATGGTGAATGAACTGTTTCGGTACGAGACATTTATTTCACCTTTAACTTTGCTTTTGAGGAGTTTCGAACAATCAACCTGGGTTCAAGTAAATGTGTGGTTCCAAGTTTTGGTGTAGATAGGTTTTCTTGCGTTAAAAGTTGCGCTGCCTTCTGGGCAATCGCCATATTTCCCGGATCAACCGAACTTAACGAAATCTGTTTCAGATTTGAAAGGAAGGTGTTGTCATAACCAACCACCGCTATCGATTTATTTGTTGAGCCAAGTACAGCCTCTTGCACTCCGATAGCCAATAGATCGTTGTATGCCGTGATTGCGGTTGGGGCGCTCTTAGACTCAATTAACTTTGTAGCGGCTTCGAAACCAGATCTTTCATAGTGGGTGTCACATTCTTCGATTGAAATATATTTTGCCAAGCCAAACTCGGTCATCGCATTTACATATGCCTCACGGCGAGCAATTGATACATTGCCCTCTTTTGCGCTTATGTGCGCAATACGAGTATGACCGTTGTTGAAAAGATGTTCAATTACCAATCGCATTCCAAGGGCGTCATCGGCTCTCACCGTAGAAGCACGATTTAAACCTTTTGGAATCGCACTTGCCACAACAATCTGTACATTTTCTGGAAGCGCTGATAATTCATGGATAGTCGGGATTGATCCAACTACCAAAACGCTCTTAGGGCGCAGATCAATTAAGGCATTTACGGTTCTGCGATCTAATACTTGATTGCCTTGTGCATCCGGCAACATTGCAGAGGTCATAAAGCCATATTGACCGCGTGCCTCTAATTCAGCTCGAACATGGTCAACAATTTCGGCAAAGAGCGGATTGTGCAGGTCAGCGACCAAGATCCCAACAAAAGTTCCGGAATCTGCCGCAAGTGATCTAGCTAAGAAGTTTGGCGAGAAACCTAGTTTTGTAGCAGCCTCAAGCACTCGCGCCTTGCGATGCTCGCCGACAACTTCTGGTGATGAATAAACCAATGAAACCAAAGACTTTGATACTCCAGCAAGGGCGGCAACATCACGAATGGTGGGGCGCTTTTTCGCCTTAAAACTTCTGCTCATTATTGTATTAGTCATTAAGCAACCTCGGGCTTGGTGATAAATGAAATTTCGCCGGTATCAATCTCGTTTTTCAAGCACTCCAATAATTTGCGAAGTGGGAGGGCTCCCAGGCCCAACTTCTGCTTAGTCACAACATTAGAAAGCGAGGTATCTACTGGGACGGCTCCAGGGAAAAGATCAGCCTGCGGTGGGTCGCTCTCGCGAAGTAAGGCACTATCCAAATCAAATACTTCACAAACTAAACGGGCATAATCCATACGTGCAATTGCATCATCGCCTACCAAATGAAATGTTCCCGCGACCTTACGGGAAATTATTCTTTCGATTTCAGCGCCGCATTCGGCCGCGTGTGAAGGTGCGGTCATTTTATTTACTCGTTCGCCACCAAAAACTGTAAAAGTTTTTCCAGCTCGCAAATCTGAAACTAGTGATGTTACAAAGTAGCCAAAGCCAACATCTTGAGTGCGCGGACCAACCTCTTGGGTTTGATGGACTCCCATTACGCCTTCAATTCTTGCAATCGCACCATTTTTTGGGGCAAGATCGCGAACTACTTGTTCGCCTAAACTTTTTAGGACTCCATAAAAATTAACGGGGTTTCCCGGATCAGATTCTGCAACATTATGTGAAGTGCCATCCATAACCCAACCCGTTGAGATATAGATCGGTTGAACATTTTCTTGATTTGCCGCATGTACAACCCGTTGAGTAAGACCGACAAAAGCGTCATATGCAAAAATGCGATCTTGTTGCAAACGATTGAAGTCATTGGCAATTGCGCTATGAACTATTGCATCGAAGCCTGAGATGGATTTTGAAATCGAATTGATACTCGACAAATCAGTTACGCGAGTTTCCCATGGAAGTTTTGGCGCATCAGAAGATCGGACAAGTCCGACAACTTCATGACCGGCTAGCTGCAAAACCTTGGCGATATTGCCGCCAACGAATCCGCTGGAACCAGTGATAGCTACCTTTGCCACCTTTGCACTTCCCCCGCTCTGTGCTAATCTTTGGACCGTTCCAAAAGACTAGCGGCTGAGGGCCTTTCTATCAAGGGCCAAAGGGGGAAGATTTACCCAATGAGCACTTGGAGTAATTTCGACCTAATCGCCATCGGACGAGTCAGCGTTGATGTCTATCCCCTTCAATATGGGGTTGGTCTTGAAGATGTAAAGACCTTTCAAAAATTTTTAGGCGGAAGTGCAACGAATGTCGCTTGCGCCGGAGCTAAATACGGCTTGAACACCGCAATCATTACACGCACTGGAAATGATCCTTTTGGTAATTACATTCACCAAGAACTAAAACGACTAAATGTTTCCGACAAGTATGTATCTGGGGTGGCCGGTCTGCCTACCCCGGTCGTATTTTGTGAAATATTTCCACCAGATAACTTCCCACTTTATTTTTACCGCGAACCAAAGGCGCCCGATCTAGTAATCAATGAAGCCGAATTGGATCTTGAGGCTATTAAATCAGCGAAGATTTATTGGTCCACCGTTACAGGACTATCCCAAGAACCATCACGCAGTGCGCACTTTGCAGCTTTGCAGGCACGGGGCCGCAAAGAGCACACCATTCTTGACCTTGATTACCGATCAATGTTCTGGGCCTCGCCTAAAGAAGCTACCGTTGAGATTGAAAAAGCACTTTCGCAAGTAACCATTGCGGTTGGGAATAAAGAAGAGTGCGAGGTTGCAATTGGGGAGACAGAGCCGCTTCGAGCCGCAGATGCATTACTTGAACGTGGTGTGCAACTTGCAATTGTTAAGCAAGGTCCAAAGGGTGTTCTAGCAAAGAGCAAAGAAGAGACGGTAGAAGTTCCGCCATATATGGTCGAAGTTGTAAATGGTTTGGGTGCTGGCGATAGCTTTGGTGGGGCGCTTTGTTATGGCCTAATTCAAGGCTGGCCGCTTCGAAAAATACTTGAATTTGCAAATGTAGCTGGGGCAATTGTCGCTACTCGCTTGGAATGTTCAACCGCGATGCCAACTCTTGAAGAAGTCGAGGATGTTTTAGCCGAGATCAATGCCAAAGGAGGCTTAAAGTAATGAGTATCTCCTTTGAGAAATTACGCGAGATTCGTGCGCAGAAACCCGAGAAAATTGCACAAGCTCTAGCCAACCGAAGGAAGCGTTCGCTTCTGAAGGGTGACAATAAATTATTTATCGTTGCCGCAGATCATCCTGCTCGTGGCGCGCTAGCAGTTGGCGATGCTCCTACTGCAATGGCTGATCGTTATGAATTATTAGAAAAATTGGTGAAAGCCCTGGAACGTCCTGGTGTCGACGGCGTCCTTGGAACCCCAGATATCATCGAAGATTTAGCTCTTCTAGGGGTACTTGATAACAAGATCTTGGTTGGCTCGATGAATCGCGGTGGCATTCGCGGCGCTAGTTTTGAGATGGATGACCGCTATACCGCATATGACATCGCGGCAATTAAGAAAGCTGGCCTTGATTTCGCCAAGAATCTAATTCGCATCAACCATCAAGATCCTGCAACAGTAGCGACGCTTGAGGCATCAGCCAAAGCAATTAATGATGCGGCAGTTCTAAAGATTCCAATTATGTTAGAGCCATTCATTTCTAAATGGGTAGATGGCGCAATCAAGAATGATCTCTCCCCTGATGCAGTCATCCTTTCAATTGCAATTACTTCAGGGCTTGGCAATTCAAGTGCCTACAGCTGGTTAAAACTTCCGGTAGTGCCAGAGATGGAACGAGTAATGCGATCCACCACATTGCCAACCCTGCTATTAGGTGGCGATACCGAAAAGGATCAAGATAAAGCATTTGCATCTTGGGCGGCGGCTTTAAAGTTGCCAGGAGTTAAAGGTTTGACTGTTGGAAGAAGTTTGTTATATCCAAATGATGGAAATGTCATTGCAGCAGTAGACACTGCCGCAAAATTAGTGCACGGTTAATCGAGAGCGGAGAAAAATATGTCAAACCTTCCTGTAGTTAATCACTGGATTAATGGTTCTGAATATGTGAGCAAGTCAGGTCGCACCTCCCCGGTCTTTGATCCTGCACTCGGTGTTGAAACCAAGCGCGTTGCCTTGGCTAACAAGGAAGAGATCGAAGCTGCGATTTCTAGTGCCGCAAAAGCATTCCCAGCCTGGCGCGATATGTCCTTGGCTAAGCGCCAAGCAATTGTCTTTAACTTCCGCGAATTACTAAATGCAAAAAAGGGCGAACTTGCTGAAATCATCACCAGCGAACATGGAAAAGTTCTCTCCGACGCTTTAGGTGAAATCACGCGTGGGCAAGAAGTAGTTGAATTCGCCGTAGGCATTCCACATCTACTTAAAGGTTTTTACTCTGAAAATGTTTCAACTGGTGTAGATGTTTACTCAACTCGCCAACCACTTGGTGTAGTTGGAATCATCAGCCCATTTAATTTCCCAGCAATGGTTCCAATGTGGTTCTTCCCTATTGCAATCGCAGCTGGCAATACCGTAATTCTGAAACCTTCTGAGAAAGATCCAACTGCTGCAATTTGGATGGCAAAACTTTGGAAGGAAGCTGGATTGCCTGATGGTGTCTTCACGGTACTAAATGGCGATAAAGAATCTGTCGATGGTCTGCTGACACATCCAGAAGTTCAATCAATCTCTTTCGTCGGTTCAACACCGATTGCGCAATATGTATATGAGACCGGTGCAAAACATGGCAAGCGAGTTCAAGCACTTGGCGGAGCTAAGAATCATATGTTGGTGCTGCCCGATGCTGACCTCGAGCTAGTTGCTGACTCTGCCATCAATGCCGGATTTGGTTCGGCTGGCGAGCGCTGCATGGCAATCTCCGTTGTGGTTGCCGTTGAACCTGTCGCTGATGCGCTTATCGAAAAGATTGTTACTCGCATGGAGAAGCTAAAGATCGGTGATGGACGCCGCAATTGCGACATGGGACCTCTAGTAACCAAAGAACATCGTGACAAGGTCGCTGGTTATATTGAGGTAGCGATGAAAGATGGCGCAAAGGTTGTAGTCGATGGTCGCGGCATCAAAGTAGATGGTGAAGTCGGTGGCTTCTGGCTTGGACCCACCCTTATTGATAACGTTCCAACGACATCAAAGGTCTACACCGAAGAAATCTTCGGGCCAGTCCTATCAATTGTTCGCGTCAAGAGTTATGACGAGGGCGTTAAATTGATCAATACCGGTGCGTTTGGAAATGGAACCGCAATCTTTACCAATGACGGCGGCGCTGCTCGCAGATTCCAGAATGAAGTTGAAGTCGGAATGATCGGAATCAACGTCCCTATCCCAGTACCAGTTGCTTACTACTCATTCGGTGGTTGGAAGAACTCACTATTTGGCGATACCAAGGCTCACGGCGTAGAAGGAGTCCACTTCTTTACTCGTGGCAAGGCCATAACTAGCCGCTGGTTGGACCCAAGTCATGGTGGAATTAATCTCGGATTCCCACAAAACTAAGGTCATGAACTTTCATTTCAAAAAGGGATCCTTAACCCAGGGTCCTTGGGAAGTAATTGTTAACGATCAACTTCCCGGGTGGCAGCACACTGGAATGCGGGTTGGCTCATTTGAAAGTTCAAAAGAATTCAAGATTGCGGCCGATAAGGTAGAAAGATTGATCTGGCCGCTAGATGGGGCAGGCATAAAGGTTGAATATGAAGTTGCTGGAAGCGTTGAGACCGTAGATCTAGCAGGTCGCAAGAGTGTTTTTCATGGCCCAACCGATCTGCTTTACCTTTCGATTGATACCTCAGTGACTATCACTGGCAGTGGTCGATTTATTATCGCCGAAGCTCGTGCAAAGAATTCGTATCCGGCAAAATTTATTCCAGCAAATCGAGTGCCAGTCTTTATACGTGGGACTGGACCTTCTTCAAGGCAGGTTCATAATTTTGGTGTTCCTGAAGAATTAATTGCTGATCGATTTATCGTTGTTGAGGTAATTGTTCCGGGTGGAAATTGGTCCGGTTCTCCGGCGCATAAACACGACACATATATTCCAGGTGTGGAATCAAACCTAGAAGAGATTTATTATTTCGAATCTGCAGTTGCGAGAGGTTTACCGGTACAAGAAGAAATTGATCCAATTGGTTATATCCGCGGCCACTCTTCCGATCAACGAGAATTTGATTTACTTGCTGAGGTTCGCACTGGTGATGTTGTCTTGGTTCCTCATGGCTGGCATGGTCCAGTAATGGCAACCCCAGGTTATGACTTGTACTTTATGAATGTAATGGCGGGACCTGATCCCGATCGTTCTTGGAATATCACCGATGACCCAACTCAGAGTTGGATCCGGGAAGTTTGGCAGGGGCAACTACCTGATCCACGCCTGCCATACACCGCGAAATAGTAAGCGAAACCGCGCGTTAAGATTTACCCGTGGAACTACAAAAGGTAATCCTCTATTACGGCTTTGCCCCGGTAGGCGATCCAAATGCGCTAAAGCTTTGGCAGCGCACCCTTTGTGAATCACTTGGCCTTAAGGGTCGAATTATTGTTTCTAAACATGGAATTAATGGAACTTTGGGTGGCGATATGTCAGCCCTAAAGAAATATGTGAAGGCGACCAAGGAATATCCAGGTTTTAATCGAATTGATTTTAAGTGGTCGCAAGGAACCGGAACTGACTTCCCAAGATTGAGCGTAAAGATTCGTCCCGAGTTGGTCTCCTTTGGATATCCAGATGAGATCAAGGTTGATGAGAACGGTGTTGTAAATGGGGGCAAACATTTGGCACCTTATGAGGTAAATGAATTAGTTAAAGAACGTGGTGAGGAAGTTGTCTTCTTCGATGGTCGAAATGCCTTTGAGGCAAAGATTGGCAAGTTTAAGGATGCGGTTGTTCCAGATGTAGCAACCTCAAGAGATTTTGTCGCCGAAGTTGAAAGTGGGAAATACGACCATCTAAAGGATAAGCCGGTTGTGACCTATTGCACCGGTGGAATTCGCTGCGAAATTCTTTCGGCAGTAATGATTAATCGTGGCTTTAAAGAGGTTTACCAAATTAAGGGCGGCATTGTCCGGTATGGAAATAAATACGGCGATAAAGAGCTTTGGGAAGGTTCGCTTTATACCTTCGATAAGCGCATGGCGGTCGACTTCACCGAAGAAACCAAGATTGTTGGCGAATGTGACAAATGTGGCTCTAAAACCAAACAATTTTATAATTGTGGCACAAAAACTTGCCACGAATTAAATCTCCTATGTGAACCTTGCTCAAAGGTTAAAGAGAATTTCATATGTCATCATGATGCTTCAAAGGCTCACGATCGGGAACTAATCGGTTAGTGAGATACTTTCTTTCGCTTTGGAAATAATCCAATAACAAAGCAAAGCAGCGCCAGTAGCGCCCCATAAATTCCAATGCGAACAAAACTGTGATCTAAGAGCGAATTCTCTATTGCAACTGCCAGGCCGCCTTTAGAGTTATTTCCAGATTTAATGGCAGATTGTGCCACCGATGTAAGTGCGCTCTTATTTAGAACGGCAAAGAGTGAGTAAGCGGCAAAGATGAATCCCAAAATTACAAAGGTGATTCTGCGTTTCTTAGAGAAGTAAATAAATATAACGAATAGCAATGCTGCGATATCAACCAAGGTCCAGAAGGTGCCACTGAATTCAACTTGGACCTTCTTATAATCTGGGTTGCTGGTTGTTAGTAGCCCTAACCAAATTCCGGAGTATGGCAAGGAGATAAAGAGCAGGATTGCGCCAAAAACCCCAGCAATTCGCGCCCCAATATTTTTAGAAATTATGGGCGCCCCATCGCGGCAAAGCCAGCATCGAACAACTCTGCAAAGCGCAGCGACTCTTCAAGTGGCATGACCCAATCCTTCTTACCGCGTACTCGGCGGGCAAAGGCATCAGACATCAATTGGTATGGATCGCAAGCTTCGAAGTGTTCAATCTTGGTCTTGCCCTTAACTTCGGTAATCAGTGAACTTGGGTTGTTGTGGGAATTGAAAGAATCATTTCCACCGGTGCGAATAGAACCCTTGCTTCCTTCAATAATCAACCAATGTGAAAGTTGAATATTTGAAGAGGCTACGGTCTCTGCCTTTGCTCCGGCAACGGTGTAATTAAGACGTGTGGTCTCATCTACGCCACTCTTGTGCCAAACAACTTGTGCCTTTAGATCTTGCACAGGTGGAAAGCCCATAATCCAAAGTGGGGCAACGGTTGAGTAAGGTCCTAGGTCATAGAGAATTCCGCCGCCAATTTTTGGATCGAGGCGGATGTTTCCATCATCTAATCCATCGTAGGTAAATGCTGAACGAATTCTTTCTACTTTACCGATTTTATCTGCGGCAACTAACTCTTGAATTCTTTGGGAACGTGGATGCCAACGATTCCAACTTGCCTCAACGAATAACTTTCCGGTCTCCTTAGAGACTGCAATTGCTTCGCGAACTTCAGCGGCGTTCATGCCTAACGGCTTCTCACAAAGAACATGCTTTCCGGCGCGCATTGCCTTAATCGCCCAAGGAAGGTGGAAGGCATTTGGAAGTGAGATATATACGGCCTCGACCTTTGGATCGGCCAAGAGTTCTTCGTAACTGGTGTAGATCAATCCAGTTGGTGAAATTGTGTATGCCTTATCGCGATCACGAGATGCGACTGCATAGATCTCACCATAACTTGATTTTGAAATTGCTGGATAAAGCGCACGCTTTGCAATTCCACCGGCACCGATAAATCCCCAACGAAGTTTTTCCATGTTGGCAATCCTAACTTGGAAATTGGATGTCGCCTAGTCTTTTCGAGGCTTGATTCCCTCGTTAGCGTAGTAATTGCGCCAGATCGCTCTATGAATTGGAATTCGAACTGGAATTGCTCGAATACCCGGAATCAGCGGCATCAAAACCAATCCAAGTGAAAGCGCACCCATAATGAACATAATGTAGGCATCTGCATTTGCGCCGATCGGATGCGAATCACTGTTGTTAAATGGTGGAATTTGATACCAGAAGGAATACAACCAGAGCCAAGCTTGACCTGGGTATCTTCCAGTCTCATTCATCATTCCCCAAGTGCCACCTTGAAGATTTGCAGCAGTACCGGCGTCATCAAGGTAAGCACCGTCGCCAAAGAATAAGATTTGTTTAGTGCTATCTGTTTGAAAGAAACCACCCTGCGAAAGCAGCGCTGCATCTAGGGCGCCACTCTTTGCCATCTCGGTTAACCCTTTTGCAAGAGCTGGAACTGGACCAAAATCCCCTGCGGGAACTGCCATTACTTTTCCATCTTTCTTAGTTATTGCATTATCCAAATTAGATGCCCATTTAGTCTTTTGGGCACTTGTTGCAGATTTCCATGTTGCAAGAGCTGCCGCAACTTCTACAGGCTGCACTTCCAAAGTGAGAGGTTTTATAACAAAATCCTTCGCTGGCGTAACTCGGTGAGTAACCCCTGCCCATTTTTGAAGAAATAGTGGGCCAACATTTAGCCCATCTCCATTTGAATTGTACGGTCTGCCATATGTAGTACTCGTGCTAGTTCCAGCTAATTCTTGGACTGTAGTGGCATAGAAGTTATCGGAATTACTTTGTGCCCAACCCCGAAAAGTTAAGGTTTTCTCATCCGGAGAACCAAATAAGAACGAAAGTGAAACTACTAGCAGGCTCACTACTACAACTGCAATTACGCCTTCTTTGATAATGTCATATTCGCGCAATTTTCCAGACCAAGGTTTGGTGTCAAAAACCTCTTTTGAGTTCAGTTTTTTTCTCATTTCGAGTCTACTTTCGTATTGTTCTCATCGGCGTCAATCGGAGGAACAACTCCGCGCTTTCGAACCATGATCACATGCACAAAAGTGATAGCGCCAAGAATTAATGGTAGGAATGCGACGTGAAGTAGAAGCATCTGCCCAAGGTTTGTAACATTGAAAAATGCTCCAATCCCGACAGAGTTGAAACCATCTTTTGCTTCAAAGGCAATCCACTGTGAATCGAAATTAGTTTGAATCAAATATCCAGTAAAAGCAGTAGCAATAGAAGCGACAAATGCGATAGAGCCGGTTATCCATGTCATCAATCTCTTGCCACGCCACGCGGCCATCCAGAACTTTCCCCAAAGGTGAATCACCATAAAGACAAAGAAGAGTTGCACGCTCCAGAAGTGGAGGCTATTTACCCAATGTCCAAATGAAGAGGTGTGATACCAAGCAGGTCCAGCAAAGGCTAACGCCAAACCAGATATTAAAATAATGCTAAACGCGGCGAGAGTCAGAACGCCAAAAACGTATATCCAAGAAGCTACATAGGCGGGTTGAGTATCGGGCAATAACTTTTCAATTGGCAAGTTTCGCTGCCAGGCTTCACGAACTTTTGCGGTCCACAATTTCTTGCTCATTTCTTATCCCCCTTGCGCCGATCAGGGAATGGAAGAAAAAGTGCTAGCCCAAAGATAGTGAACATCAGCAAAATAACAATCAAATTTGTTACCGATACTTGAATCCAGCCCCATTTTAAATAAACAGCATGAAGATTCATGAAGTGTGAAAACCAACCCGACATGGCCTGTCCGTTCCGCATTTACTAGACCGTAAATGCTTACAGGGTCAGGCTACGTGCATTAAAACGCAGAGAGAGTTCTTTTGCGAGTGCTAACACTCAAAGCAAATTACCTGACTATAAAACTCACGTGCTCTGGTTTTAATTCATCTAATGAACGAGCACCGAGAAGTTTCATGGTGCGAGTCATTTGAGTGCGCAAAATTTCAAGCGAGCGATCTACACCCTCCTTACCCCCAGCCATTAGGCCGTACAGGTAAGCGCGACCGATCCAAGTGAAGTTTGCACCAGCGGCAATGGCAGCTACAACATCTGCACCATGCATAATTCCAGTATCAACATGGATCTCATATTTCTTACCAAGGGCCTTGCGAACTTCTGGGACTAAGTGAAATGGAATTGGGGCCCGATCTAATTGCCGGCCACCATGGTTTGAAAGAGTTATGGCATCCGCCCCAGCCTTAACGGCTAGCTTGGCATCTTCCACGTTTTGAATACCTTTAACAACCAGATTTCCATCCCATTGCTTTCGGATCCACTTTAGATCTTCAAAGGTAACTGTTGGATCGAACATTGAATCGAGAAGTTCGGCAACTGTGCCCTTCCATGAATCAAGAGATGCGAAGGTAAGTGGGTCGGTGGTTAAGAAATTAATCCACCAAGCTGGTCTTGGAATAGCATTTAAAATCGTTTTTGAAGTTAGCGAAGGTGGAATTGTCATTCCATTTCTAACATCGCGAAGTCTGGCACCAGCTACTGGTACGTCAACGGTCAATACCAAAGTATCGAAACCAGCTTTTTTAGCGCGATCGACTAGACCCATGCTGCGATCGCGATCTTTCCACATGTATAACTGGAACCAATTTCTTCCATCAGGAGCAAATCGAGCAACATCTTCAATTGATCGAGTACCCATTGTCGAAAGCGTGAATGGAATTCCCGCATCGCGCGCTGCTTTTGAGCCAGCTTCTTCGCCTTCGGTTTGCATCATTCGAGTGAAACCTGTGGGAGCAATACCGATCGGCATCGCCATCGTTTTACCCAACATATTTACCGAAAGATCAACCTTCGAGACATCGCGCAGAACACGTGGTTGAAATTCAATATCCTCAAATGCCTTGCGAGCTCGGGAGAGAGAGCTCTCTGAATCGGCGCCACCATCGGTGTAGTCAAATGGTGCTTTGGGGGTTCGACGTTTCGCAACATCTCGAAGATCATAAATAGTTAGAGCTCTGGTCAATCTACGCTTTTTGCTACTAAGAATTGGCTTACGAAATCGCAATAGGCCAGCCAGGGCTTTAAAGCCCGGAAACTTTCGCTTTGTCATACCCCTATTTAACCAGCCTTTTCCGCTGTATCCTTAATTTTCTAATGCGCTCCCTCTTGATCTTAAACACAATAGACAATATCGCCGTTGCATTGGCCGATTTAGAGTCCGGATCAATAATTGAACAAGATGGCTTGCAAATCGAAGTTCTAAATCAAATCCCACGTGGCCATAAGATCGCAACGAAACCCATTTCAAAAAATGAAGGTGTTATTAAATATGGCGAACGTATGGGCCATGCAACTTCTGATATTAAAGTTGGTGAGCACGTTCATACCCACAATGTCCTAGGTGATCGCCTCTCTGCGGAACAAGTTAAATGAAGCGCCAGGGATTTGACCGGGCCCTTCGTGGGGTAGGAATTCGCGACTATCAATTAATTCTCCCCTCAGTTGTCTGTTCGACTCGCATCGCAAGTCGAATTGCGAATGAGGTCGGCTCCAAGACTTTTGCCCACCAACATGGGTGTGGAATTATCGGAAATGATGTTGAAGGTATATCTGATTTTTTCTGTGATTTAGCAAAGCATCCAAATGTCGGAACCGTACTAATTGTCGGCCTTGGCTGTGAAACTATTCAGGGAAATGAACTCGCGGCAAAGGTTAAGGAAAGTAATCCGACTACTAGCTATTTAGTCATCCAGGAAAGCGGTGGCGTTGCCGGAACTTTTAACGATGGGATTACCGCGGCAAAACTCTTGAAATCTACCTATCCCCCACATCTAAAAAATCTGGATGAATTAGTGGTTGGTGTGGAATTTTCAAATTCAAATAGCGAGATTGAATCTCTAATCGCGGAGCTAAAGGCGAGCGGGATCAAATTTGAAATTGCAGATCAGAATAAGAATCCAGGTTTAAATTTTTCAGAGTTGATGCGTAGGGGCGTGCACCTAATAGTTTCATTCACTGAACCAAATCAACCACCATCTGGCTTCCCGCTGATCCCGACCATAAATATTGCAAGTGATAGCGCGCTCCACAGCGCTCTGGCTAAAGAGTTTGATCTTCCTAACGGATCCACTTCATCGGCAATCCTAAACTTCATTCTCGATGTTGCTGATGGCAAAGAGACAAAATCCGAGCTCTCCAAGGCAGGCGAAATTATTGCGCCCCGGGTGGTGCGAAGTGTCTAAATCACTGACTGGTTACCCACGAGCCGATGGAAGAGTGGGTTTTAGAAATCAAGTCTTAGTCATGCCTCTACATTCAGCTCTCTGTGCAACCGCTCGACGAATAAGTGAGGAGAGTGCAGCAGTTGCCATCACTCATGACTGGTCGGGTGAGATTGATGCTGACTTTGCGAGAATATTTAAAGTGATGACTGGCTTTGCTGCGAATCCAAATATCTTTGCCACAATCTTTCTTACCCTTGGTACTCCCGGTGAATTAGAAATTATTGATAAGAGTAAGTCAATCGGCCTTTCAAATTCGACCATTGTTAATGTAAGTGAAATTGGCTCTATGGAACTCTTATATGAGATTGCACTTAAAGAGGCCATTTCGTATTTAGCTTTGGCGGATCAAGTTGCCAGAGTCAGCGTTCCCTGGAGTTCTCTGCACTTAGGGCTTGAATGTGGCGGTTCCGATGCGCTCTCCGGCATTACAGCCAATCCCGCTCTTGGCGTGGCAAGTGACATGTTGGTTGAACTCGGAGCGGTTTCGGTATTGGGCGAGACCACAGAAATATTAGGCGCTGAACATTTATTAGCTGCACGCGCCTTAGATCCAAACGTTGGTAAGCAAATTATCGAAACTGTTGCTAGGTATGAGAGGTCCATTAATTACGAAGGGATTGATATGCGCGGTGCCCAACCTTCACGAGGAAATATTGAAGGCGGATTAACAACGCTAGAAGAGAAATCCCTTGGTGCGGCAAAGAAGGCCGGAAGTGCACCATTTACTGGTGTTCTGGAATATGCAGATCCCGCTCCAAAACCCGGTTTATATTTTATGGACACTCCTGGTCATGACATCGAACAATTAACTGGATTTGCGGCTGCCGGAATAAATATTGTGGTCTTCACATCAGGTCGCGGCACCCCAACTGGGAGCGCAGTGGTTCCGACAATAAAGGTCTCTACAAATACTCAAATGGCGCTATCTATTCCGGATTTGATTGATTTAAATGCTGGAACCATCGCTGATGGCACTCAGACTTTACGCGAAGTCGGTGAATTAATTTTTAATGAAATTGTTGATGTTGCAAATGGAAAATTAACAGCAGCCGAACTTGGAAGACATCAGGAGTTTTCCCTGTCGCGCATGTATGGGACGCAGATTAATTAGCTGCCAATCGTTCTTCTAGGGCTGGTTTTACCTGCCACATACCAATCAATTCTTGATATCGCTTAAGTTCTTCAGGATCTACGGGTGCTCCAGTTTTAACAGCCCGAATCATGATGTTGCGCGGAGTGTGGTTGCCACCAATAAATTCAATAATTTCACTTCGGTATCCATGAAATTTCAAAATTTGCGCACGTAGCGTGTCGGTTAATAAATCTCCCAAGCGCTCCTTAACCAGGCCATATCGTGTTAGTAAGTTCCAGGGTTCCGGGCTTTGTGTCATCTGAGTTTGTAGGTCGTGCTGACAGCATGGGGCAACTAATATCAATTTTGCACCGGAGTTAACTGCCCAGGCCAAGGCATCATCGGTAGCGGTATCGCAGGCATGAAGTGCGATAGCTATATCTACCTTTGAAGTAGCAGCATCATCGATTGACTGCGCTCTAAATTCAATGGTTTCGCTGATTCCCAATTTTGCAGCAATCTCACTATTTTTCTTAAATGAATCTGGTCGAATATCAATTCCAACAACCTTAACCGCAAGGCCCAGGCTTCGCAGATATTGATGGGTTGCAAAGGTCAAATAAGCACTTCCACACCCGAGATCGGTCACAATTAATGGATCTTGCTCTGTTGGCTTTGGGATCTGCCCGGCAGAAATTGCACTATTTAAAGTTGGTACCAAAAGTCTTAGAAATTCTTCAACTTGTAGATACTTATCCATCCGAGTGGGTTTTACGACGCCCTTTGCATCTGAGATTCCGATCTCAATTAGATATGGATCTGAGGGCGATAGCAATCTTTCTTTAACCCGATCATGTTCTAGATTCTGCTCTCGCACTGCCTTATCTTCGTGAAGGAGCGCCTCACCCTTTTTCGTTATGCGAAGTGAAATAGTTTGATCGGTTGATTCAACCAGGATATTTGCGTAACCGCTTCTAATTAAA
The DNA here is from genome assembly GCA_903836945.1 of uncultured Actinomycetes bacterium. Taxonomy (GTDB): domain Bacteria; phylum Actinomycetota; class Actinomycetes; order Nanopelagicales; family Nanopelagicaceae; genus AAA044-D11. The sequence continues at coordinate 24,107 of CAILSO010000053.1, forward strand.
GAAGCGAAATCTAACTCCCCGATTTGATAATTTTTTGTCGTAGTCTGTCGGCCATCATTTTCGGCAACTTGCAATGAAATCTTCTCTTTAATCTTTACTGGGCGAATATCAATGCGTTCTGATTGAACCTGCATATTTCTGCGATGCCCTGAAAGCACTACCCGAACTAAGTTTTGTGATTGCGCAAAAGCACTCTCAACTTGCGCAAAGGCTAGATCTAAATCGCGTGACATTTAAAGCGCACTTAGAATTCGTGCCGCCGCATCAGAAATTTGAAGATCGGTTGCGGTCAGAGCAATGCGAATATGCTTTGCGCCATCAGGGCCATAAAAACTTCCCGGAGTAGCAACAATTCCCAGATCGGCTAGCCAGCTAACTGAATCCCAATCCTTTTCATTTCTGGTGCACCAGATATATAAACCGGCATCGCTGTAATCAACCTTGAAACCCGCCGATTCAAGTGCTGGAACTAGTTGTTTACGCCGGTTGCGATAACGCTCTGCCTGCTCTTGGACATGCTTCTCATCTTTTAAAGCCACAGTCATCGCGCGCTGAACTGGAAGGGGCACCATCATTCCGGCGTGCTTTCGCACCTCGCGGATTTCTGCGATAACTTGCGTATCGCCCACGATTAGCGCTGCTCGGTAGCCCGCCAAGTTAGAGCGCTTTGAGAGTGAATGCACTGCAAGTAAATTCTTATTATTTCCAGCTGCCAATTTAAGAATTGAAAGTGGTTTCATATCTCCTGCTGGGAAATTTATATAACATTCATCGCTTACAAGTAAGGAATTCTTTTCTCGTGCATATTTAATACATGAAATTAATTCTGCTTCGGAGTGGATTCTTCCAGTTGGATTTGATGGCGAATTAATCCAGGCCATATCGCTATCGGGCCAGGTGGCTGCGTCAATCTCTACTTCTGTCGCTTTACTTCCATGAATCATGGATCCGACTAAATAAGTCGGGTATGCAACTTTAGGATAAAGAATATTTTTCTTCTCTAAGATTGACGGAAGCCAGGCAACTAATTCTTTAGACCCAATTGTTGGAAGAAAATCGAAGTCACCACTGGCGCCTAAAGTATTAGCCGCCCAATTTTTAATCGCTTCTCGAAGTTCTGGCGTACCAATGGTTACTGGGTAACTCGGTGAATTAGCCGCCTCAATTAACGCTCTTTGAATAAATTCCGGTGTCTGATCTACTGGTGTTCCTTGCGAAAGATCGATCCCACCATTTGGATGCGATTTTGCCCGCGCCGAATATGGCGCCAGTGCATCCCATGGAAAATCTGGAAGCTTCAGTTGGTACTACTTAAGATTTAGCAGGAATGGATTTAACAGCTGCGTGATCAGTATTTGTTGGGCCGACCTTGCTCGCACCACCAGGTGAACCAATCTCTACGAAGAACTCGCCATTGATTCCGCCAAATTGTTTCCACTGTGAAGGGATGTCGTCCTCATAATAGATTGCTTCAACTGGGCAAACTGGCTCGCAGGCGCCGCAGTCAACGCACTCATCGGGTTGGATGTAGAGCATGCGGTTACCTTCATAGATGCAATCAACCGGGCATTCTTCGATGCATGACTTATCTTTAACATCGACACATGGTTCTGCAATTACGTAGGTCACGCTTATTCCCCCACTCGAGTTCTGGCCAACAATTACTGGCTAATAGGTAGAGAATACTGCCTATGTCCAGTGAATTCTCGCAACCCAAGCCTGCCCCGATGGAGAGTGAAATTGGCTTGCGCGTCTCAATCAGAATGCATGACCCCGAAGGCGGTTTCAGGGATCTGCTTGGGACTTTAGCCACACTGACATCAGTGACCAAGAAAGACGGAACTACCGTCACCTTCGATCCAACAACAATCGCACTCTGGAAGGTTGTACCTTCTGACACTACGATGAGACGTCAATCATGAAAACCGGGCTCTACCTCTTTGATACCAAGGAGCGAGAGGTTTTGGAAATTGCGGCAAGTAATGGTCAGACCGTGCGCATCTATTGCTGTGGCCCAACCGTTTATCGTGATGCGCATGTCGGAAACTTACGAACATTTTTATTAAGTGATTTAATAGTCAGAACTCTTAATTATTCAAATATAAAGACTCTGCTTATTCAAAATATTACTGATGTTGGACATATGGGCGAGGATTTTGAGGGTAACGAGATCGGTGAAGATAAAATTCTCTCTCAGGCAAGTTCAGAGGCAAAAGATCCATTTGATATTGCCCGTCTCTATGAAGCTAGGTTTCATGAAGACCTTTCGCTCTTAAATGTAATTCCGGCTAATAATTATCCGCGTGCGAGTGAGACGATTGAATTAATGATCTCACTTATTAAAAAATTGATATCAAAAGGGCATGCCTATCTAGGAAGTGATCGCACGGTCTACTTCGATGTTCGCACCTTTGAAAGTTATGGCGCAATCTCAGGAAATAGATTGGATTCACTAAAGCCTGGTCACAGATACGAATATGTTGATGATGGCGCTAAGCGATTCCACGCAGATTGGGCCTTATGGAAGGCGGCAGGAAATCGAACACAAATGGTCTGGGATTCACCTTGGGGAATTGGATTTCCAGGATGGCATATTGAATGTTCTGCAATGTCACTTGAATTACTAGATGGGGCCGTCGATCTTCATTTAGGTGGGATTGACTTGCGCTTTCCGCACCACGAAAACGAGCGCGCCCAATCAAATGCTGCGGTAGATCGAGAAGTAGTAACAAATTGGGTTCATGGTGAACACCTTCTTTTTGAAGGTCGAAAAATGTCTAAGAGCGCCAATAATGTAGTCCTTTTGAAAGACTTAGTGGCGCGAGATTTGGATCCGCTCTCACTGCGCCTTGCGCTCTTAGAAAATAGATATCGAAGTCAGATGGATCTAACTTGGGACTCTCTGAAAGCAGCAAATAGCACTTTAAATAAATGGCGCGAAAAATTCGCTGATACTTCCGGTGAAGTCGATTCGCAAATCCTTGAGGACAAGAGTAAAGAAATAGCCACTAATTTTAATCAGGACCTAGATTCTCCAAGGGCAGTTCAAAAGCTGCGTAAGTTAGAGAAGGATGAATCCATAAACCCGGCAACCAAACGTGCGATTGCAGAGAAGGTCGATCAACTCTTTGGTCTGGATTTAACTCGCAAGGCAGCGCAAAAGCGGCAACCCAAAGAAGAGCTATTACAAATGCTAAATAGCCGGGCAATTGCTCGCCAGAATAAAGAGTTCAAGGCGAGTGATGAGATGCGCGATCAGTTACTGGCAAATGGAATTTCGGTACGTGATACTCCCCTTGGGCAAGAATGGGATTGGCTTTAATTTAAATCTTCCGAAGTGCTGAGAAAGTAACCGTAGCAATTCCAAAGAGCAAAAATAAATCTCCAGTCAAATTACCCAAAATAAGAAGTTCGTTGCCATTGCCTGGCGTCCCCGCTCTGAGCACTACTGCTAGCCAACTTAGGGCAGAGATAAATTTGAATTTGCGACTTCCTAGACTTCTACCTAAGAACCAAATTCCGACTCCAGTTGAAATTAATGTAACTAATAATCCAACCGGTACCAAGGTGTTGTACAACAAAACTCCGGCTATGCCCAAAACCACCCCAACAACTACTGACTTTAAGTAGTTAATCAAAGAGATCGCTCTCCCAACCCTTTTCATCTAGCTTTGTGCTTTTCACGCCCTTAACCAAGGTGTAGTACTCGTGACCCCAGACTTGATTTCCTAAATTATTTGAAAGCGCAAAGAACGGCCCATCTAGTTCGATCTGAGTTGGGTGGGCTGCCATCGCGGCCATCTTTTGATCAATAAAAGCGGTTCCGTCAATTAAGGTAGTGACCACTTCATCCGGCTTTGCAAATGGCAAATCATCCGCACTCTCGGCACCAAAGAAATCTGAACCAATCTCTTTCATCTTTTCAATTCCGGCTTGGATTACCGACTTTGGCATCGTGTTCCAATAAATCTTTGAGATCTCCCAAGGTTGACCATCACCATAGTCAGCCTTACTAGCTAACTCTGCAGCGCGCATAGCAACTCGATGAGCTTGAATGTGATCGGGATGTCCATAACCACCGATCTCATCATAAGTAATCAAAATTTCTGGCTTTATCTCACGAATTATCTTTACTAGATAGCTCGCCGCTTCATCCAAATCAACCTGCCAGAAAGAATCACTTCGATTATTTGGTTCGGTCCCCATCATTCCGCTATCGCGATATTTCTTATCTGGTGCGCCAAGGAATCTGTGATCTCTTACATTTAGCGCCTTCATGGCATTGGTGAGTTCAGTTTCGCGATGCGTTCCTAATTGATCGGTCTGTGCGCTTGCTAGATGAGCAAGTTCTGGAACTAGAACTTCACCCTCCTCGCCGCGTGTGCAGGTTACGAGAGTTACACCAACACCCTGGGCAACATACTTAGCCATGGTTGCGCCATTGTTAATGGTTTCATCATCTGGGTGTGCGTGAACTAAAAGGATTTGCCGTTGTTTCATTTAGTAAATTGGTAGTGATGGATCAATTTGCTTAACCCAGGCAACTACCCCTCCCGCTACATGTGTTGCATCAGCAAAACCGGCTTGCTTTAGCACTGCTAAACATTCAGCAGATCTAACTCCAGATTTGCAATGCAAAATAATTGGCCGATCTTGTGGCAACTTTTCAAGTGCGCTGCCATTTAAGAATTCTTGCTTAGGAATCAAGGTCGAACCTGGAATTCGAACAATCTCAAACTCCCCCGGCTCGCGAACATCGATCAACATAAAATTCTCATGCGCATCCATCTTGGCTTTAAGTTCGGTCACGGAGATAGTGGAACCAGTAACTGCCTCCTCGGCACCTGAAGAGAGCATGCCGCAGAAGGATTCGTAATCTGGAAGTAATTGCGTTTGGGAAGGATGTTCTGAACAGATCGGGCAGTTAGGATCTTTTCGAATCTTCACCTTGCGATAGCTCATCTCAAGTGCGTCATAGACCATTAACTCACCAACCAAGGGTTCGCCAATACCAGCAATTAACTTGATTGCTTCAGTTGTTTGAATTGAACCAATTGATGCGCAAAGCACGCCAAGCACGCCACCTTCGGCGCAACTTGGCACCATTCCTGGAGGTGGTGGCTCTGGATAAAGGCAGCGATAGCACGGACCGTGTTCGGCCCAGAAGACGCTGGCCTGGCCATCAAAGCGATAAATCGAACCCCAGACGTAGGGCTTCTTAAGTAAGACAGCCGCATCATTTACTAAATATCTGGTTGCAAAATTATCTGTTCCATCAACAATTAGATCGTATTGTGAAAATAGTTCCATCACATTATCTACATCTAAACGAACTTCGTGAATATTGACTTTTACATATGGATTGATTTCAGCAATTGATTCTTTGGCACTTTGTGCCTTGCTCTTACCGATATCGGATTGCCCGTGAATGATCTGACGTTGTAAATTTGATTCATCGACTACATCGAACTCAACTATTCCAAGAGTTCCAACTCCGGCTGCCGCCAGATACATCAGAGCTGGCGAGCCAAGTCCACCTGCGCCAACACATAGAACTTTCGCATTCATTAATCTGCGCTGTCCCATCATTCCAACATCCGGAATAATTAAATGTCGGCTATAACGACGGACCTCATCGACGGTTAACTCTGGGCCTGGTTCTACATGTGGCTTAGGTGTTGCCGACACATTTCTCTCTTCTCGCTTGCAAATCTTGAACCTTAATCCTAGCGATGAACGCTTGGGTATTTTTGCAAAGAATTCGCATCTTTTCCCGCCAGACCTTAGGATTAGCACAATGGATACTGAAAAGAGCACGGAAAGCAATTCAAATAAAGGTCGCTTACCGCGCGATGAGCGTCGTGCGCAACTATTGGCCGCTGCCTTGGAAGTATTCACTGCAGCTGGTTATCACTCTGCAGCAATGGATGAGATTGCTGATCGTGCAAATGTAAGCAAGCCAGTTCTTTATCAGCATTTCCCATCAAAATTAGATTTATATTTAGCCGTCCTTGATCTCCATATTGATTCACTAATCTTTGAAATTCAAAAAGCTGTTGCTTCGACTTCAGATAATTCCGAGCGCGTAACCGCAACCGTCGATGCCTATTTTGATTTTATAAATAGAGAGGGCGAAGCATTTCGCCTTCTTTTTGAGAGCGATATGAATGTGGAACCGCAAGTGCGCGAACGTTTAAATCGCATGACCTATGACTGTGCCGCCGCATTTTCGGCTGTTATCTCACTGGATACCGGTCTGAATAAAGATGCTTCAATGATGCTCGCGGTTGGATTAATTGGAACTGTTCAAACCTCAGCACGCCACTGGTTAGCCCGTGATGGCAAGATTGATCGTTCAGCGGCCGGCGAACTCGTCTCCAACCTAATCTGGCGCGGAATCTCGGGATTCCCAAAATCCAACTCATAACTCGCGCTAACTAACCTGAAGGATTAAACTTAAAACATGGCTACTAAGAAGAGCGCAAGCAGTGCACGTACCGAGATCCGTATCGGAATCACAGATGCACCACAAGAATTGCACATCGAGAGCGAGCTTGAATCTGAAAAAGTAATCGCTTTAGTTACTGCCGCAATAGATTCTGGTAAATCAATAACTTTGACCGACGTCAAGGGTCGAATCACTGTTATCCCAAATGGGAAAATTTCCTTTATCGAAGTTGGCGAAAGCGCTGAACGCAAAGTTGGCTTTGCTAACGCTTAATTAAAGGTTGAAAAATCCCTTTATTGAAGTAACGATCATCTCTACTGCAATCGCAGCAAGAAGTAGGCCAGCAATTCTCGCCAGAAGTGTCACGCCAGATTCCTTGATTAAATCAAGAATTTTCGTGGAGAACATCAGCGTCAATCCAATTACGCAGTGAACCGCAATAATTGCGGCGGCTAGAGCTAATTTCATATTTACAGAATGCGCCTGCTGTACGAAGACGATAGTTGTGACAATCGCACCTGGGCCCGCCAATAGCGGCGTACCGAGTGGAACCAAGGCCACATTTACATCCTTGCCATTTGATTCAGTGCTGGAATCCTTTCCTGTCAATAATTCAAGGGAGATTAAAAGCATTAGTAATCCGCCGGCACCTTGCAAGGCATTTACCGATACATGTAAATAGTCGAGGATTAATTTTCCAAAGAGTGCGAAGGCGACGATAACGGTGAGGGAAACAGCTGCGCCTTGCCAAGCCAATCTAATTCTCTTCTTTGGGGCGACATCGCTGATTAAGGCAAGAAAAACCGGCGTAGCTCCAGGTGGATCGAGAATTACGAAGAGGGTAATGAAAGCTTGAAGCCCGAAGGTCACAGCTGAAACTGCTAATGCGCCATTCATTTACGAACCACTCTCCTTGCATCTGCCTTAGCCTCTAAAATTTCAAAAGCTTCTTGGCTTGTTGTGAACTCACCTAATTGATTTAGTTTACCGTTGCCATGGTAATCACTTGAACCAGTTGCCACTATGTTGAATTCTTTTACGATCTTTGCCAGCAATTCCTGCTGCTCTAGAGTGTGATCTCGATGTGAAACCTCAATGCCATCTAAACCAGCTTTGACCATCGAATCAAAACTTGCTACCGATACCGTTCGGCCGCGAAGTGAAGCTAATGGATGTGCAATCACTGCAACTCCTCCGGCGCCCTTGATTAACTTAATAACCGCCTCTGGGGTTGGCGAGTAGTGCGAGATATAGTATTTAGAATTGTTGTGAAGTAATTCCGCAAAAGCCTCTTCCCGATCCTTTACTACTTTCTTAGCGACCAAGGCATCAGCTAAGTGTGGCCGCCCCAAGGTTGCACCGTCGGAGAGTTGGGCTAAAACTTCCTCCATCGTAATTGAAATACCTGCCTCGTTTAAGCGGTTAATAATTTTTTCCATACGCCCAATTCGGTTATCTCGGGTTGTTGAGAGAACTTCGCTTAATTCCTTATTGTTTGGGTCAAATAAGAGACCCAGCATATGAACGCTGATTCCATCCTCGGTCTGACAGGAAATCTCAGAACCTAAAATGAGATCTAAACCGGGGCGTAGATAAAGTGTCGCCTCATCCCAGCCAGCGATTGTGTCGTGATCAGTCAGTGCAATTTTTGTTAAGCCAGTTGCTAATGCCTTATTTATCAACTCGCCAGGCGTATCAGTCCCATCGCTGACATTTGAATGGGTATGCAAATCAATCAATCTATTTCACTTCTTTACTTCGGTAGACAAAGACGGTGCACCCGATCAGCAATCCAATAATTCCGGGGATAATTCCGGCAGGTGGTTTCTGGTTTAGCCAAAAATAGGCCAAGATCGCACTAACTGGAACTTCAAAGAAGACAATGAGCGATACAACTGCTGGAGATACTCGCTTGAGTGAAAGGTTAAACATTGTGTGCCCAAGTAATTGCGCGCCAACTATTAAAGCGATCACTAGCCACCATTGACGGGCTACAAAATGAAGAACTTGTGAGTGCGATACCAGCGCAATTGGTAGAGCGGTTAGGGCGCACATTCCATAACAAAAGAAGGTGTAAGTTGAAGTGGAAAGGGCTACTTGTGCCTTTGAACCAATCAACATATAGGCAGCTGCAAGAGCAGACCCAATTAGGGCGGCCATATCTCCAAGGAAGCTATGAAAACTAATTCGCAGATCCACACCAGTAATTAAAAGTACCGATAGGAAGGCGATTGTCATTCCGATCCACGCACGCTTTGGAATATCGCCACCTTGTGAACGCAACCAGATAGCGGCAAAGATCGGCTGCATTGCAGTGAGGGCAGTACCCGCAGCCACACTGGTGTATCTCATCGCAAGAAAGAATCCAATGAAATGAAGTGCTAAAAGAAATCCCGAGAAGATCGATATTTTTATTGCACTTCGTTGGGCCGGACTCTTCCACTCACGTTTTTTGAGTGCAAAGGGCGCCATCACTATTGCCCCGCCAAGATTTCGCCAGAAAATTAGCGATGGGACCGGCATCAAGCTATTGGCAATTACTGGGCCGGAACTTCCAATTCCTAGAACTCCTAAGGATAAAAATGCAATATCGCGCCCAGCCGGAAGTGCTGTGTGGTCATTCTGCTTCATCTAGTTAACTCCTCAAGGAAATACTGTGAACCAGAGCATGCAGGCAATTGCGATAGCCACGATCCCGATAATGATTGCGTAAATATTTCGCATGGTCTTTGTCGCCACAAATTCACCCATTAAACGCTTATCTCTGGAGATGCCAAACATGTAGATCAATAGCGGCAAAAGTAGAACTGCATTCAATATCTGAGTAACCACAAGAATGGTGATCAATGGAGCACCTGGAATCAAGATAAGAATCGCACTTACTGAAGTAATAACACCGAATGTTGCATAAAAGAGCGGCGCCTCTTTTGGCGAGTCATCTAATGCAGCAGGACGGCCGGTTAGATCACTCACTGAATATGCAGTACTGAGTGGCAAAATCGAAGCTGCAAGCAGCGCGGCTCCGATAAGACCAATTGCAAATAAATCCTTAGCCAAAGTTCCGGCAAGTGGCTTAAGCGCCTGTGCTGCTTTGGATGCATCATCAATGGTTATTCCCTGCTTATTTAAAGTTGCGGCGCAGGTAATGATTACGAAAAATCCAATAATTCCGGTTAACAAAGAGCCTGTCCAAACATCTACCCGCAAGAGCTTTAGATCATCACGAGTTAATCTCTTATCTACTGCATAAGATTGAATGAAAGCCAGCCCCCATGGTGCCAAGGTTGTACCTAAAGTCGCGGTTGCGATGTAAACCGCATCGTGGGTAAATGGCATGGTCGGAGTAATTACGCCTTTAAATGCTTGACCCCAATTTGGGTGGGATAGGTATCCAGCGATTATGTATGCAAGAAAAACCCCAGAAACTAAAAAGAAAACCTTTTCGACTCTTGCAAATGAACCTCGTAGAACAAGAAATGAAACTAATAGACCAGCAATTGGCACTGTCAAATACTTACTCAAACCAAATAATTGACCAGCTGCTGCAATTCCCGCAAATTCTGCGGTCATAGTCCCGATATTTGCGATTATTAACGCCGTTGCACTCAATGTTCCGGATCTGGCGCCATACTTCTGGCGAACCAAACCAATCATTCCTTGCCTGGTAACAACACCAATTCGAGCACCTAAATCTTGAAAGACGATCAAGGCAATTGTGGATGCCACCAAAGTCCAAAGTAATTGATAGCCATACTTTGCTCCGAGAACCGAATAAGTAGTGATACCTGCAGGATCATCATCAGATAAGCCAGCAATAACTCCTGGACCCATCACTGCGAGCAGGGCTCCTAATCTAATTTTCTTAGGAGAAATTGGTGTGCTCTTCTTCTTATCTTTCACCTGATCCATTAGAAGGCACCGCTTCCCGGATTTTCGCCTTCGGAAGAGAGCGCATCAACTAAGTCATCAGCAAGGATTCTGCCAACCGGTTTATTTTTCTCGTCGATAACGATTACCGAAGAGCCCCGGTTGTTATTAAATTCTTCAATTACTTTATCAAGCCGGGTATCTTCTCGAATCGCGGTTGGATATGGTGGGCCGATTAATTCAGATAATGGCGCACTAGATTTTGCGGCAACAAGTTCAACGATTTGAATGTGATCTAAAAGCTTTCCTTTGCCGTCCACGACAACTACTCCATCTGAAATATCACGATCACGATTTTCAACCAAGAGCTTTAGCGCTGATGCAACCGTGTCGGTTTCGTGCGTAATCAAAAGGTGGGTAGTCATAATTCCACCCGCCAAAGTTTCATCAAAGGAGACCAACTTACGAAGCGTTGTAGAAACCTTGGAATCCATCTCGCCCAAAATACTTTCACGGTGGTCATCAGATAAATCTCTAAGGATTTCCGCCGATTCATCCGGCTCCATACGCGCGATCAATTGTGCTGCGCGATCTGCTGGAAGACCACGAAGTAAACCTTGAAGCTCATCATCTTGCATCTCTTCAAGCGCATCAGCGGCAAGATCGGGATCGAGAAGTTCAACAAGTGCACCTTGTTCGCGGCCACTTAAATCTTCAATCAAGTCGGCGAGATCGGCTGGGCGAAGCTGGCTTAGGGCTGCGCGCGATTCACTTGAACGCACCACTCCAGTGCCATCTGCAAGTGAGGCCACGGTGGCCCAATCGACAACATGTTCTGGGGTTGCCCGGCGTCCAAAGGTTCCCGGCAAAATTCGACGAATAAAAGATCTAAAAGAGATATCTACGCCAACAACTCTGATCTCTTTATCTAGCGGAGCTAAATACAAATCAGATGAACGGACAACTCGAAGGCCATTTACATCGACGATCTGGTGATCCAATACATCCGCATCTAACAATGATTCACCTTCGCGGCGTTGGTAATCCTGCAAATTTATCTTGGTGGAAGAAAGGAGAATCTCATTTCTTGTTAACTTTGAGATTCGAGCGCCGTCAATAAAAGAGCGTCGCTGCCCTACTTTTACAATTAATCCAGAAACTGGTGGGTATGTTTCCTCGCCATGTCGTACGACGATATCGACCAACTTGCCGATGAGTTTTCCATCATTATCTTTAACTGGCCGATTAATAAGCCCGGCTACTGAAACTAAGGATTCTCTAATCGTCTTTCGTTCTAGAACAGAATCACGACGACCAACAAGTCGTTTGGCCACCGTATTGATTCCGGAAACTGGTGGCGTCTTCATACCCAAATCTTAGGCGAGACCCAGCCTTACCCCGACCAGAGACTTTGAACGAACCATTAATTTTTGGATCAAACCTTCAAAGGCCAGCGTGGCCGGACTTTCTGGCTCGCTTATGACTATCGGCAAACCGCCATCGCCACCTTCGCGAAGCGCAGGTGTGAATGGGATGGATGCAATCATTGGAACTTCCACGCCAACTAAAGTGCTTAAACGTTTAGCAGCTTCTTGCCCGCCGCCACTTCCAAAAATAGAAATCTTCTCACCACATTTTGCGCATTCGGTATCAGACATATTTTCTACCACGCCAATTATGTGTTGCTTTAATTGATGTGCAATTCGTCCAGCACGTTCGGCAACTTCTGCCGCCGCGACTTGTGGTGTGGTTACAACCAAGATTTCAGAAGCTGGAAGCAATTGACCAAGTGAAATTGCAATGTCGCCAGTTCCTGGAGGTAAATCTAAAAAGAGGAAATCTAAATCGCCCCAGTAGGCATCACTCAGTAATTGCTCTAAAACCTTGTGCAACATAGGGCCGCGGTAGGCAACCGGATCAGAGCGTTCTGGCTTGAACATCTCCATAGAAACAACTTTTACCCCAAAGGCTTCAACCGGAATAAATGTTTGATCAATCGCAGTAGGACGTTGTCCAAGAATTCCCATAAGGCGTGGCACCGAGTGGCCGTAAACATCGGCATCCAAAATGCCAACTTTTAATCCTTGCTTTGCCGCGGCAACTGCCAGATTTACTGTGACCGAGGACTTTCCTACGCCACCTTTCCCAGAAGCCACCCCAATTACTCTGGTTAGTGAATCTGGTTGGGCAAAAGGAATAAATTTTTCTCGCCCACCGCGCAATAAGGTTTTCACATTATTTCGTTGCACTTCATTCATTACGCCAAATTTGAGATCAACTTTCTTAATTTCTGATATCTCCAAAAGCGCACCAGCAATATCGCTCTGTAATTTTTCGCGCATTGGGCAGCCAGAAATTGTCAGCAAAATTGTTACTTCGGCAGTACCAGAATTAAATTCTACCGATTCCACCATGCCAAGTTCTGGTAACGGGCGATGCAACTCAGGATCGGATACTTTAGCGAGGGCCGCATTTATACTTGTAATAATCTCTTGGCTCATAGCAAATCCGGATCGATTTTTGCTGACTGGCTGATCTCAGAAATCTCCGCAACTGGTTGATCCAAAGCCTCATTTAAGTGACGGGCGATCAATTTCTTTGGATGCAAATCCTCCACCTGCAAATCTTCATATCCCGGTCCAAGGTTTTCGCGAAGTTCTGCTGTTGCATTATTTGCCAAGGCTCGGACCTTATTAATTAATCTTGCTAAGTCTCGCGTCACTTGCGGAAGCTTTTCTGGTCCAATTAGAAAAAAGGCAGCAAGGATTAATACGATGAATTCGCCGCCACTTATTCCGAACATGTCTTGAGCCTACCTGTTAGATGCAAGTCTTCGCCGCTTGGATTTCTACTTCGCGGCAATCAGAGTCAGGCTTACAGAAATGCTCTTCTTGCCGCGCAAGATTTCTAATGTGATTTTATCACCGACGCTATGGGAGCGAACCGTGACAATTGCTTGGTCTGGGCTATTAATTGGATTGCCATCAATCGCAACAATAATGTCACCAGGTTTAATTCCAGCTCGTGCGGCTGGTGATCCAGCAACAACAGCGCCAGGTTGATTAGCAATCATTGCGCCTACGCCAGTAAATCTTGTATCCAAAGAGAGGCCCATAATTGGATGCGTTGATGTGCCGGTCTTAATTAATTGCTCGGCAGTTTTTTGAGCTTGATTTATTGGAATTGCAAAACCAAGTCCGATCGAACCACTCTGCCCGGAAAAACTTGAGCCAAGTGAGGCAATAGCTGAGTTGACTCCAATAACTGCGCCAGAGAGATCGACGAGTGGTCCACCTGAATTTCCCGGGTTAATAGCTGCATCAGTTTGGAGCGCATTGATAAAAGAAGTTTCTCCAGTTCCGCCACGTGAATTAACTGGGCGATTCTTTGCACTAATAATTCCAGAAGTCACTGTTCCGGATAATCCGAGTGGCGAACCAATCGCAATAACTCCATCACCTACTGCCACTTTATCGCTATCACCGAGTTGTAGAGCTGGGGCATCTGTTACATCAATCTTTATAACAGCCAGGTCATAAGCGGTATCGTGACCTACCAATTTTGCTGGGTAACTCTTTGCATTAGAGAGAGTTACATGAATTTCGCCACCACCAAGTGATGCTTCAATCACGTGATTATTTGTAAGAATATAACCATTGTTTTGGATGAAGAAACCAGATCCAGTATCCCCACCTTGACTACTTGTAACATTAATAGATACAACTGAAGGTGCCACTCTTGCGGCAATTCCGGCGATTGAATCCGGCTTGCGTTCAATGGTATTTGTCGTACTGACTAAATGAGTATTTGAAGTAAGCGCCATCGTGCTTCGTCCAACAAAGCTACCGACGATTCCTGCAATTATTGCCATCGTAATCGCGGTCAATAACGAGATTCGGTATTTAGGCTTTGGACTCTCGTATTGCGTTAGCGGCGCTTGTGATGAGATCCACCAGGGAGTCGCAGATGAATCCGGGGTTTCATTCGAGGTCATAGTTATATTTTATTTGCAATCAACACTCCGCCGCCAATCGGAAGCAGCGTAGAACGCCAGCGAGAATCTTCTTTAATTGCCTTGATCGAATCCCGGCGTGCAATTGTTTCGGCATCGCGCTGGGTCGGGTCGGCGACGCGGCCAGAGTCGAGAGCGTTATCAATAAGAAGGACCCCATTTTCTTTGAGGAGTCTGAAACTTTCCTGAACAACATCAACCATATCTTTGGGTGAGCGAACAATCATTAGGTCATAGTTTGAATCTGCCAACTTGCCCACTACTTCAATAATATTTCCGGTGATTAATCTAAATCTTTGAGCGGAAATTCCGGCCTCTTCAAAGATCAATCGGGCCGAGCCAGCGAGCTCACGCTCGGAATCGATCGAAGTAAGAGTGGAATCACTTACTGCGCCACTAAATACCCACAAACCACTTACGCCAGAACCGGTTCCAATTTCAACGATTGATCTTGCTCTAATTAAGCCAGAAATAAATTGGATTAAGCCGCCAACGCCAACACTGGGATCTTGCGCTGCAACTTCAATGCCATTCTTTCGGGCCTGTTGCATGAAGAAATCTTCATGCGGAAAGTTCTCAGAAAATGCGAAGCTATCACCACGTGGTGTGCTTCCAGTCGTATTCACATTTGCCATATTACCCACAACTCGCTTAAAGAGTCGTTAGCCAATTAGTCAAAACACGAACTCCATATCCAGTTCCACCTTTTGGATTTTCGCCAGAATCACTTTCGGATCTAGCTGGCCCTGCAATATCTAGATGAACCCAATTGCGTTCTCCGGCGAAATGTTCTAAAAATAGCGCCGCTGTTACAGAGCCGCCATTGAAATCAGGTTTTTCTGCCGTGTGATTGAAATCAGCTACCTCACTTGCCAAAGCAACCTTGTAGTCGTCAATAAGTGGCATGCGCCAAACTCTTTCACCGATTTCTTCCCCGGCTTTATAAATCTGTGCAGCCAGGCGATCATCTCGCGTATACATCGCAGCATGAGTGCGACCAAGCCCAAGAGTTGCAGCGCCAGTTAGGGTTGCAATATCGATCAAATAATCTGGATCTAACTTTGCATCTGCATAAGCCAAACCATCGGCTAGAACCAACCGGCCCTCTGCATCAGTATTAATTACTTCTACGGTCGTTCCACCGTAATGTTTTATGACATCAGATGGACGTTGCGATGTTGCAGATAAGGAATTTTCAGCACACATCAACAAGGCAGTAACCCGGACTTTTGGTGCGCTCTTTCCAAGATGTGCGATATTTAAAACCGTAGCCAGAGCAGCCGCTGCGCCTGACATATCACTCTTCATGCCGACCATAAATTCATAAGGGCGCTTTAACGAGACTCCCCCCGTATCGAAGGTAATTCCCTTTCCAACAATCACAACGTGTGGCCAATTGGCAGAGCCGCGAGGCGTGTATGCAACTTCAATTAATCTTGGACCCGGCTTTGGTGAAGAATTTCCCACCGCCAAAAGTCCGCCGAATTCCTTTAATTCACTTCCACTCTTTACCTTTATCGAAAGGGCGGCGTTCGAAATTTCATTTACTAAGTTCTTTGCTTGGTTCGCCATCCAAAGTGGGTTCTTTACATTGGCTGGTGTGTGGATCAAATCTCTCGTCTGCCAAACGCCCTTTGCCAGAATATTTGCAAAATCAATTTCATCTGAAAAGTTACCTAGTATCGCAAAGCTAGCTGGCTGTGGTTTCTTGCCAGACTTCGGAGCCGTTTTTTCATTCCAAATATAACTAGCCAAGATCAACGCGATTGCGTGATTTGTTGCCGTATTTGAATTTGTGACAAGTCCATCTAAAACCCTTGAGCCAGAGCTCTTCACTTTGCGAGCCAGAGCAATTGCGGATTTACGTAGATCATCGCTCGAAGCGCTTCCAATTCCAACAAAGTAGATTCGTTTTAGTTCACCGATTGAAACGGGGTATTCGAATAACTCGCCAGCTTTGCCCGTGGCATCTGGCCAGTTTTTAAATATATCTTCAAATGAAAGGTTTAAATCTTTTGCGATCTTATGTAGAGCTTTGCTAATTTGAAGTTCGGCAGGTTCGGCAAGATCACCACTTTTAACTGGAATTGCGATCGCGGTGAAATTTGAAAGCTTTAAAGTTTTTTCAGTTGCAATAGATACGACGGGAAATGCATTTAGTGATCGCGATGTGCTCACTTATTAATCAGGACCTTTGAGTACCTAGGCCGACTACTTCTTGACGAGTGATACTGCGGCTTGAAGAGCATTTCCCAAGTTGGTCGCTTCTTCAACGTTTAATTCAACAACTAGGCGGCCGCCACCTTCCAATGGAATTCGCATAACTAAACTGCGCGCTTCCTTGGTTACTTCCATGGGTCCATCACCAGTGCGAGGTTTCATGGCTGCCATGTGTTGCTCCTTTAAAAAATAAATCCGGACTTACAGGTTCTTTACTGGGATAAGTATCTCGCACAATTAGGGCGCATGTGAAATCGAAAAAGTACGGCCAACTACCCCTGATTTAACGCGGAAAGTAGACGAGATTTACCGGTAGTGATAACGCTCTCCACTGCTCGTTCTGGGACCCCGAGCATCGTGGCAATCTCTAAATTGCTCATCCCTCGTATGTAATGCATGGTAAGGATTACCCGTTCTTCCTCGGGCAAACTAGCCAATAAATCGTTGATGGCAGTCATGGCGTACTTACATAACAAGCCGCGATAGCGCTTTCAATTGTGGTGCACCAATTAACCAAATTATCTTGACCTGTCTTCATCATATTTATCTCAGCCAAATAATCGATTGATTCCTTGAGTGGCGCAAAGGCTCCATAGGGATCACAAACTGTTATTGGCTTTGAATGATAGCCAAGTGAGCGCCCTACCCAGATCTCAAAAAATTCTTCAAGGGTTCCGATACCTCCAGGAAGCACGATAAAAGCATCAGCCAAATCTTCTAATTTAGCTTTTCGGCTACGCATGTCTGGAACAACGAAGAGCTCGGTGCATTCGCTATCAACAAATTCAACGCTGGTTAATCTTTCAGGAATAACTCCATAAGTCTTTCCGGATTGCGATCTTGTGCCTCTGGCAACCTGCCCCATCATTGAAACCTGGCCCGCGCCCCAAACTAAATCTGCACCACTTTTTGCCAGCGCAACACCAACATTGAAGGCCAGGTCGAGATATACCTGATCAATGTTCGGCGCTGAAGAGCAATAAACAGCGATGCGCATGAGCGCTAGTCTAGTTAGGTCTAGTTAGATTTAGCATCTATTGCTTTATTCTCATTGGCGATAATTTGATAGCGTTCTCGCATGAGAAACGCTTACGGGTATGGAATTTCAACCGTTACTAATACAGGTGAGTGCCTCGATACTTGGTATCACACCCTCGGTCTTGGAAATATAGATTCGATCACAGCGCCAAATCTCAGTGAATTTTTAGGAAATGACGAAATTAGGAATGTGAAGAAGGAACTGGTCTCGATCGCTATCGATCTAGATGTAGCCCCAAAGGATGTACCAGATGCTTATTTGCGACTTCATCTTCTCTCGCATCGAATCGTAAAACCTCATGGTGTAAATCTTGAAGGAATTTTTGGGATTTTAAATAACGTAGTTTGGACCTCATCTGGGCCATGTTCGGTTTCAACATTTAATGTAGTTGGCCCAAAGCTGCGGGCCAAATATGGAAATGTGACGGTCTTTGCGGTTGATAAATTCCCACGAATGGTTGATTACGTTATTCCAGAGGGAGTTCGTATCGCTGACGCAGATCGCGTTCGCCTTGGTGCACATCTTGCCTCCGGCACAACCGTAATGCATGAGGGTTTTGTAAACTTCAATGCCGGAACACTTGGTAAGTCGATGGTCGAGGGACGCATTAGCGCCGGAGTTGTTGTCGGAGATGGCAGCGATATCGGTGGTGGTGCCTCAATTATGGGTACGTTAAGTGGTGGCGGAAAAGAAGTTATTTCAATTGGCGAACGTTCCCTACTCGGTGCAAATGCTGGAGTTGGAATCTCACTCGGAGATGACTGCGTTGTTGAATCTGGCACTTACATAACTGCTGGTTCAAAGATCTCACTTCCAGATGGAACAAATGTAAAGGCTCGCGAACTTTCCGGAGCCAACAATCTGCTCTTCCGCAGAAATTCAACTACTGGGGCTTTGGAAGCACTTCCTAAGACTGGTTCTTGGGGCGGTTTAAACTCAATTCTTCACTCAAATTAATTTAATTTGAAGTTGTTGTATCCGGCAACAGGACTGAAGCTGGGATACCGAACCATGAAGAAGGAAGCTTCACTGCAACTTTGAAGGTACCAATCGGAATCGTTTTTCTCTCACCATTTGATGAATACCCGGTAATACTCAGTGCGCTTCCGGTCGCGCTTCGTTTTGCAATTGCATACCGAGTGACATCGCTTAGGTTAAATGCGCTAGCCATGGTTTTTTGATCAACTACTCGAACCCAAGATGCATACTTTGGATTTAGCTTTGGATTTAAACTCCACGGATCGGGCACGCTAGAGAGATAAGGAATATCGGTTCCCCATACATCTACCGCCCGTTGAGTGATTCCACCGCTTGATGAGAAGAAGTAGACGGTAATTGGCTGGCCGTTAAAGGTAATTGCTAGGCCTTGCGAATCACTCGAAAAAGTTTGGGCAACTGCTGATTTCCAAATTGAACCATACTTAATTTCAGATTCCTTCAAATACCCAGAGAAATTTTGATCATATTTAGAGTTATAGACATGACAATCACAGTCACGCCGCAAAACACCTAACCTACTTAGGGCATAAGTGCGAGAGGCAATAATTTGGCTCTCCAGCGCCGCCTCTGGCCAAGAAGAAGGCACCTCACTAATTCCATCTAAGTATTCATCATGTAGGCGAATTGAATTTGTTACTTCAATTCGATAGCCCAAGCCCTTAACTGATACCGCCCGAAGTTCAAGATAGCCATGGTTGACCTTGAAAGTATTTCCATCAAACTTTTCCATTACATAGTCGGTACCCAAACTCCACTGCATATTCCACAGTGAAGCTGTTCCTAAATCTGAGGTAGCTTTCGAAGCGTTTTTCGAGGTTGCTGCGATGGCTTTTCCGACAATCTGAAAGGACAAGGTTGAACGAGATTCGATTGCTTGCGAAGTGTTTGTATCACCTGTTAATTGAAAGTTGCCTGCAGGTGCTTGTGCAAAGGAGACCGATGTTAGTTGGTGGCCAATATTGACCCGAATTGTTTGAGTATCAACTACAGGTACTACGTCAGCACCTGGAAAGTAATACTTAAGAATTTGCGTCGCCGTTTTACCCTCTAGAGCTTGGCCCTTGGCCCCGATCTGGCTCATCCCGACACCGTGGCCAAAACCAGATCCTTTAAAGGTAAAAGAACTTGGTGCGCTGGTCGCAAAAGCGCTTGCTTGAAAAGAGGTTATAAGAACTAAGAACAATACGAGGAAGTTATATCTCTTCATTCTTCCTCGGAAATTAAACCTTCGGTAATTAAATTCTTGGGAGAGAGAACAAAACCCATACCCCAAACAAAGTGCATGGTGAGCAAAACAATCGGCAGAATAAATTTCTCAGATAAGGACTTTCCGATTACAAAACTTCCCAAAATTAATAGGACTAAATATGTTGCTGGTAAGGCTAGAAATATTGGGTTTAGCAAGAACCCCGTAGCAAGTGAAAGTAGTGTGCCTATTACCAATATTGCGGGTGCTAAGTAACGAAAGTTAACGGTGCCCTTGTGTTGTCTTGTAACCGCGCGACGCCAAGTACCATATTGAAAATATTGCTTGGCCAAGGTTCTCACGCTAGAGCGTGGTCGGTAGGTAACTAAAAGTGAAGGATCAAACCAGACAATTCCACCTTTTGATCGTAATCGATAATTTAATTCCCAATCTTGAGCTCGAGTAAATCGCTCGTCATAGCCACCGGCTGCAATCAGCGCCTTCTTTAAAAATGTTCCGAGATAGACCGTATCTGCCGGCCCAGCTCCACCACCGGTATGGAACCTAGATGCACCAACACCCAACTTTGATCTCATTGCAGTTGCAACAGCTCTTTCAAATTTACTTTTTCCAACCGCCGCCATTATTCCACCGACATTCACTGCTCCGGTGCGTTGCAATATTGATACAGCTTCGCGAAGATAGGTATTTGAGATTTCGGCATGCCCATCAATTCGAGAAATTATTGGATAACGAGATTTTTCAATTGCCAAGTTCAAACCATTTGCAGTACGGCCGGTCGGATTGGAAACCAAAATTACTCGCGAATCACTCTTGGCTAACTCTTCGGCAATCTGAGTTGTCCGATCTTTGGATGGACCCAATGCGAGAATGACTTCGAACTCACTCGGATAATCCTGCTTAAGGATTGCGCCGATACTTTGAGCCAAGTCGCGCTCCTCGTTGAGGATCGGCAAAATAACCGATACTCCGGGCAACACCTCATTTGTAAGGCTCATAACTGCCCACGCTACCGCTAACCCACACTAGTATCTGGTCAATGACGCTTAGAGTTTCCGTAATAGGTACTGGATATCTGGGTGCGACCCATGCCGCGTGCATCGCATCACTTGGATTCCAGGTAATTGGCGTTGATGTTGATCCCGCCAAGATTGAATTATTGGCGAAAGGAAAAGTTCCGTTCTATGAACCTGACCTGGAAGATCTCCTAGCCTCCGAAATTTCGGCCGGACGTCTGAGCTTTTCAACCGATTTTTCTGCGATTAAAGATGCGGATATTCACTTCATATGCGTTGGCACGCCACAACAAGCAAATAGTTTGGCTGCAGATATGCGCTTTGTGAATGCCGCGCTGGATGCCATTGCACCACTAGCAAAGCCTGGCACATTAATTGTTGGAAAATCTACGGTTCCAGTTGGGACTGCAGCTAGGTTGCGCGAAAGACTGCTTAAGGTAAATCCAGCGGTTGATCTTGCGTGGAATCCAGAATTTTTGCGTGAAGGTTTTGCCGTTGAAGATACCTTGCGACCAAATCGTTTGGTTGTCGGAGTAACTAATGATGCTGCTGAATCAAAATTAAAAGAACTTTACAAATCTAATCTAGATGCCGGTACTCCTTGGATTCGCGCCGATCTTCCGACCGCTGAACTTGTAAAAGTTGCGGCGAATTCATTCCTGGCAACGAAAATCTCTTTTATTAATGCGATGGCCGAAATATGTGAGGCTGCAGGTGGAGATGTAACTGTGCTTGCAAAAGCAATCGGTTATGACCCTCGAATCGGTAATCGCTTCCTCCAAGCCGGAATCGGATTTGGTGGCGGTTGCCTACCTAAAGATATTCGTGCCTTCATGGCGCGCGCGGGTGAATTAGGTGCAGAACAAGCACTTGAATTCTTACGCGAAATTGATTCCATTAATTTAAGAGCCAGAGCGCGTGTAATTGAATTAGTCCGTAAAGACCTATCTGAAGATTTGCGTGGAAAGAAGATTGCCGTCCTCGGCGCAGCTTTCAAACCAGATAGTGATGACGTTCGCGATTCCCCGGCCCTAGATATCTCCGCCCAGATTCAAGCAGCCGGAGCTACGGTCGTAGTCCATGATCCAAAAGCGATTGCGAATGCCGAAAAAAGATTTCCAGCTCTAAGCTTTAACCAATCTATAGATGCAACTTTAGACGGCGCAGATTTAGTTCTGCATCTAACAGAGTGGAAGATCTATCGGGAGATTGACCCTTCAAAAGTCAAAGGGCTGGTTAAGAATCCCACGATTATCGATGGCAGAAATGCGCTAGATCGCGATAAATGGATAGCTGCTGGTTGGAAGTTTCGGGCTCTAGGTCGCGCAGATTTAAATTAAAACCCAGCTCTATTATTTCGCTTGTTATTTAGATTTGCCCCTTTTTCCAAGGACTCTTTGCGCGCAGTATCCATCATCTCGGCAACCTTTGTTGCAATCGCGCTCTCGCTAACTCCCAAAATTCGCGCCGCAAGTAAGCCAGCATTCTTTGCATTACCGATTCCAACGGTTGCAACAGGAATACCAGCTGGCATTTGAACTATCGATAAAAGTGAGTCCATTCCATCTAAATGTTTTAGTGGCACTGGAACGCCAATAACCGGAAGTGTTGTAGCAGCTGCGATCATTCCTGGCAGATGGGCGGCGCCACCAGCACCAGCGATAATGACTTTAAAACCATTACTTGCTGAGCTTTTTGCAAAGGCCAGCATCTCTTCAGGAGTTCGGTGGGCGCTAACTACATTTACTTCGTACTCAATGCCAACACTATCTAGTGCTAACGCGGCCTCTTGCATTACTGGCCAATCAGAATCTGATCCCATAACAATTGCTACTTGCTTACTCATCGATAGCTCCATTCATGTAGGCAACTGCATGTTCTACTTCTGATTGCAATTCTAGAAGATTTTCACCGCATAGTGTTATGTGGCCAATTTTGCGACCCGCACGGACCTCTTTGCCATACTGATGAAAGCGCAGAGCCGGATTTCGAGCCATTAAATGCAAATAAGGGCGATACATATCGGTCTTCGCCCCGCCTAATACATTTCCCATTACTGCATATTTATTTCTAAGAGCCGTGCTTCCAAGTGGCAAATCTAAAATTGCCCGCAAGTGCTGTTCGAATTGACTTGTTATGCAACCATCAATGGACCAGTGCCCAGAGTTATGTGGACGGAGAGCTAACTCGTTGATGTAAAAGTCTTCACCTTTAATAAAGATTTCAACTGCCATAACGCCAACTAAATCGATCGCCTTAGCAATTTGTAAAGCTGCACTCTGAACATGTTCTGCCAACCCAGCTGACATATCTGGAACCGGAGTGATTGTCATCGTGCAAATTCCATCACTCTGAATTGTCTTTGTGGCGGGCCAAGTGGCCGCTTGGTTGTGTGCGGAGCGGGCGACCATCACCGAAATTTCAAAATCAAAATCTATCTTCTCTTCAAGTAGCAAGAGGCCGGCCTCTTTGTGAAGTTCGGCCAATTGATCTGCCGAATTAATAACCCAAACGCCGCGGCCGTCGTAGCCGCCTGTCGGAACCTTGGCGATTAATGGAAATGGAATTTCTATCGCACCACCGTCATACCTGCTCCATTTTGGATTTGGCAGACCCATTTCCGCAATTTTTTCCCGCATCACCAATTTATCTTGCGAATAAGAAAAAGATGAAGCCTTTGGATAGACCCTTATTCCTGCTTGTTCAATTGCGCGAATTACCCGTTGTGGGACTAGTTCATGTTCGAAGGTAACTACGTCACATTGCTTAGCGAAAGCTAGAACATCAGCAGCATTGTTGTAGTCGCCGATTACATACTTGGAAACTTGTGCAGCTGAGTCATTTTCATTTGAAGTGAAGACTTTAAAATCGATTCCCAGATCATTTGCTGGCACCGCCATCATTCGCGCCAACTGTCCTGCGCCAATAACTCCAACCCGGGGGAAACTCACTGCCCAAGGCTACTAGTTGCTGGTTGTTATGTGAATTAGATCCCCGACAGTGACTTCACGACCAGATTTCAACACAAGTGCACCTGCCTCTGAAATAGCTTGTGCAACATCGGAAATTACTTCACCGCTTGGCAGGGTGATTGAAACTGCCTTTTCAAGAGTGCTGCAGTACTGCTCGTATTCCAAAAGATCGCAGCCTTGGTGAATGGTTTCCTTGAGGTTATTCAAAATAAGAACTAGCAATTTATTTCGATCAATTATTTTCTGGGTTTCGAGAAAAATTGAGGATGCATGATTAACCGGTAAATCTTCTTCAGCGGTAGATACATTTATTCCAATCCCAATTATGACCCCATCGCCATAAGCTTCGCAGAGCAACCCGGCAATCTTCTTTTCATCAAATAAAATGTCGTTGGGCCACTTACATTTAAAGTTTTTTGAGTTAGTTATCTCATTAATTGACTTTGCAACTGCAACGCCGGCAAGGAGTGGAATCTTGCCAAAAAATTCTTTTGAAATATTTGGTTTCATGTAGCACGAGAATAAAAGTGCTGAAGATTTAACCGCTTCAAATTTTCGATCAAGCCGGCCACGACCAGCACTTTGATACTCGGCAGTAATTACATCACCATCTTTTGGTGAACTCTCTCGCAATTGCGTTTGTGTAGAAGTGCTCTCCTCCAGAACGGATACCCGCCAGTAGCCATCTTTGAGCGCAGCGCCGATTGCTTCGCTACTCAATAGTTCTGGCTTCATTCTTGCTCTCAATTCATTTAACGAGTGATAACTAGTACCGTATGACCGTGACTGATGATATTCGTACTACCGCCGGAAAGATCGCTGATCTTCATAAGCGCCGACTAGAAGCTGCAACAAGTCCTGCTGCTGCAATTGAGAAGCGCCACGGCCAAGGAAAATTAACAGCTCGCGAGCGAATCGCCCGCCTGGTAGACCCAAACTCATTCGTTGAATTTGATGAATTAATTCACGAAGGTGTCGTAACCGGTCACGCCACCGTTGATGGACGTGCAATCGCAATTTACTCCCAAGACTTCTTAATTTATGGCGGCTCACTTGGCGAAGTTGTCGGCGACAAGATTGTAAAAGTTATGGAATTTGCTTTGAAGGCGGGCATTCCAATTGTTGGAATTAATGACTCTGGCGGCGCGCGTATTCAAGAAGGCGTTGCCTCACTAAGTCGATATGGTGAAATCTTCAAGCGAAATGTGAAGGCATCTGGCGTAATTCCTCAGATCTCATTAATCATGGGACCTACCGCAGGTGGCGCCGTCTACTCCCCAGCTATTACTGACTTTGTAATTATGGTTAATGAAACCTCTCAAATGTTTATTACTGGCCCTGATGTAATCAAAGCGGTTACCGGTGAAGAAGTTGGAATGGAAGAACTTGGCGGTGGTTTGACTCACAATACCAAGACTGGAAATTCTCATTACCTTGCCGACAGCGAAGATGATGCAATTGATTACGTAAAAGCACTTCTCTCATATCTACCCAGCAACAACATGGATGAGACGGTGGTTCTTCCAGCAACGGAGAGTGATGATGTTGCTCCCTCCGATCGCGCACTTGATTCCTTAATTCCCGATAACCCAAATAAGCCATACGACATGAAGGTTTTGATCGAGGCAACCCTCGATGAATCTGATTTCTTAGAAGTTCATACTTTGTTTGCGCCAAATATCATTGTTGGATTTGGGCGAATCGAAGGACATTCAGTTGGAATCGTTGCAAATCAGCCACAACAATTTGCTGGAACCCTCGATATCGGTGCCAGTGAAAAGGCGGCCCGCTTCGTTCGAACCTGCGATGCCTTTGGAATTCCAGTTATTACCTTGGTTGACGTCCCAGGCTTCTTGCCAGGAACCGAGCAAGAATGGAATGGAATTATTCGTCGTGGCGCAAAACTTCTCTATGCATATGGCGAAGCAACCGTTCCTCTGATCACAGTAATTACTCGCAAGGCATTCGGTGGCGCCTACATCGTTATGGGCTCCAAGCACTTGGGTGCTGATGTAAACCTTGCCTGGCCTACGGCACAGATCGCAGTTATGGGCGCGCAGGGTGCTGTAAATATCCTTCATCGAAAAGAGTTGGCCGATGCGAAGGATGTCGAAAGCAAGCGGAAAGAATTAATTGACGAGTATGAAGATTCGCTATTAAATCCATATATTGCCGCTGAACGAGGATTTATCGATGCGGTAATTTCACCGCAAGAGACTCGACACGAAATTACCAAGGCGCTAAGAGCTCTTCGTAACAAGCGAGTTGCCCTTCCACCACGTAAGCATGGAAATATTCCACTTTAATGAATTCAAATTCATCAAACGGCAAGAGCAAGCGCTTCACAATCACCAGCGGCACCCCAAGCGCTGAAGAGTTAGCAGCTTTAGAGAAGGCGTTGCCAACTCCGGTTGTTAAAAAAGTGGAGACGGCAAGTCTCTGGCGTAAATCGCAAATTCGCCAACCCCTGCCTAGAAAATGGGGGCAGACTTTCTAATGAGTAATTTAAATTCGCAAAACCCAAAGCGGCGAATAGTTTTAGCCTCGGCCTCTCCGGCGAGAAAGAAGTTATTGATCGCAAGTGGAATAAACGCAGAAATTATCGTGAGTGGCGTTGATGAAGAA
Source organism: uncultured Actinomycetes bacterium (assembly GCA_903836945.1). GTDB lineage: Bacteria > Actinomycetota > Actinomycetes > Nanopelagicales > Nanopelagicaceae > AAA044-D11. The sequence goes on from CAILSO010000053.1 coordinate 50,512, forward strand.
GATCCAAAATTAACCACCCTTTTGCCATCTGAAATGGTTCTTGCCTTAGCGATCATGAAGGCGCATGCAGTACGTGAGCAAGTTGATGGCCCGGCGATAATTATCGGTTGTGATTCCACCTTTGAGTTCTCCGGCAAATCGCTAGGCAAGCCGCTCACTCCAGAAGTTGCAATTGCTCGAAGTAAAGAACTTCGCGGCCAGAGTGGCTACCTTCATACCGGGCACTGCATAATCGATACCGAACAAGGGATCGAAATATCTGATATCTCAACATCAAAAGTTTATTTTGCCAATATGAGTGATTCTGAAATTGAATCCTATGTAGCAACTGGTGAACCGCTAAATGTTGCCGGCGGTTTCACTTTAGATGGTCTTAGCGCTCCCTTCATTACACGAATCGAAGGAGACCCAACATCAATAATTGGACTATCTATGCCCTTGCTTCGCAAGGCTCTTAACTCTCTAGGTATTGAATGGTTTGATATCGTGGAAACAATGGTGAGCGCATGAAGGCAGTACTAATCGCAAATAGAGGCGAAATAGCAGTTCGCGTTGCCAGAGCAGCCCGGGATCATGGGATTAAATCAATTGCGATCTATTCAGATGAAGATCGTAATTCACTACATGTCGCGATGGCTGATGAGGCCTACGCGCTAAATGGTTTATCTGCGGCGGAAACCTATTTAGATCAAGCAAAGATTATTGAGATTGCGAAGAAGTCTGGCGCCGATGCAGTTCATCCAGGTTACGGTTTCTTATCTGAAAATGCTGACTTTGCTGATCGCGTGATTGCTGCAGGATTAATCTGGATTGGACCTCCCCCAGCAGCTATCCGTCTGCTCGGCGATAAAGTTTCTGCCAGAAAAATCGCAGCTACAGTTGGCGCTCCTTTAGTAGCCGGAACTATTGATCCGGTTGATACGCCGGAAGAAATTATTTCTTTCGCCAAGGAACATGGGCTACCAGTTGCCATCAAGGCGGCGCATGGCGGTGGCGGTCGCGGTCTTAAAGTAGCTCGCACTATGGAAGAAATTCCAGAACTCTTTGCCTCCGCTGTAAGAGAGGCAATTACTGGATTTGGCCGCGGTGAATGCTTTGTGGAGCGCTACTTAGATAAACCTCGCCACGTTGAGACTCAAGTTTTAGTCGATACCCATGGAAATGCTGTTGTAGTTAGTACTCGTGACTGTTCCCTACAACGTCGCCACCAAAAATTAGTTGAGGAAGCCCCGGCGCCGTTTTTAAGCCAGGCCCAAATAGATCAGCTTTACTCATCAAGCAAGGCGATTATGAAGGAAGCTGGATATATCGGTGCTGGTACTTGTGAATTCTTAATTGGTAACGACGGAACAATTTCATTCCTTGAAGTTAATACCCGATTACAAGTTGAGCACCCAGTCAGCGAAGAAGTAACCGGATTAGATCTAGTACGTGAACAATTTAGAATCGCCGATGGCGAGAAGATCAACCCAGTAGATCCAATCATTCGCGGCCACAGTATTGAATTTAGAATCAATGGCGAAGATCCTGGAAATGGCTTCTTGCCCTCACTCGGAACTATTACAAAGTGGGAAGTTCCATTTGGTCCTGGGGTTCGAATTGATGCTGGTTTTGACTATGGCCACACCATCGGAACCCACTTTGATTCACTACTTGCAAAGCTAATTGTTACTGCTGCTACTCGAGAAGAAGCGATCTCGCGAGCAAGTAGAGCCCTTCGTGAATTTGAAATTGGTGGCCTAGCTACTGCGCTGCCTTTCCACCGTGCGATTGTTAATGATCCTAACTTCACCGAAAATTTCAAGGTTTACACCAGCTATATTGAAAATGAATTTAAGAATGAGATCCCACCATTCTCATTCAAGCAAGGTGTGGCTGATTCCAAGGCGGCCTCGCAAAAAATTATTGCCGAAGTTAATGGACATAGATTCGAAGTCTTGATGCATGTTCCAGAGCCTATTCAAAAGCGGCACCGCGTTAAGAGCAACGCCATCGGCAAAGTTGCCGGGGATTCCCTTGAGAGTCCCATGCAAGGAACAGTTGTGAAGATCGCGAAATCTAATGGCGACCGGGTTGAACCTGGTGATTTGATTGTGGTTCTTGAAGCTATGAAGATGGAGCAACCTTTGGTGGCGCACAAGGCCGGAACAATTTCAAAACTCCAAGTTGGGGTTGGCGAAACGGTTGCGAGCGGCAGCACGCTCTGCGTTATTGAGGATTAATTTACTTAACAGCCTTAAGCTTTGAAGCAATTAAATCAGCTCTAACCTGTGAGACTTTTGCTATTGCAGCTTGATTTGAATTGAGCGAAATGAATGCCACTCCGCTGTTAGCAAGAGAATACATACGACCGTAGACGCCAGCTTCGGGGTCAATAAACTCAGTTAGCGTCTTTCCCGAGATAGTAATTCCAGCGATATCTGAAACTGCAGTGTCATATCTCTTATTTACATATCCCACTAAATAAGGAGAGGCTGCCTTGGAATTTAGAAAGAATTGATCTGGTGCTAAACCTATTAAACGAATTGCTCGCTTTGCCTTATTTTGCGCAATCACCGAGGCTAGGACATCACCATTTCTAGACCAGGTTGAATAGATAAGGTCTATTCCGCCTTTGGAAAGATTTGTAACTTCGCTGCTCAAGTTGCCGGTGACTAGGCGGGTCGTAATTTTGATTTTTGGGGCAGCCAATTTTGCGCCGGCGATAAAGTTATTTTGATCGGTCAAATCTTTATTAGCAGCATCACCGATAAAGGCAATTTTTCCGCTCTTTGAATTTAGCGCTGCGCTAACTCCTGCTAGGTATGAACCTTGATCCTGGCGAAACCCAAGTGAGGCTACATTAATCTGACCGATCGAGGCATCGCCAACAATCGCAAATTGTGACTCTGGGAATTTTCCAGCGATATAGGCAACAGAATTAACAAAACTTGGGCCAACCGCAATGATGATGTTGTATCCGGCCTTTGCCAGAAATTCCAAACGATTCTCGCGATCAAATTCGGTTCCAACAGTTACCAATTCACGAACTGAAAGCGCCGAAAGACCAAACCGCTTTTTGGCAAGATCAATTCCAAGCGCAGCAGCATCATCGAAAGATTTATCGCCACGGCCACCGACATCGTAAACAAGTGCAATCTTTATATTGTTGGCAGCACTTGCTTGTGAAGGAATTAAAAAAGTTACCAGGCTTACCAGAATCGCAAAGATAAGAATTGATGACTTACGCACGTGAGGTAATTCCTATTGCGTCGTAAACATCGGCCAGAGTCTTCTCGGCTACGGCGCTAGCCTTCTCGGCACCAGTCTTTAATATTTGATTTAGGTGAGTTGGATCAGTTAATAATTCCAAGGCTTTTTCCCGCACTGGTCGGAAATAATCAACTACCACTTCGGCAACGGCGGCTTTAAAATCACCATATCCCTTGCCGGCAAATTCATTTTCGGCAGCACTTACTGGTTGGCCCGTCAGGGCTGAGTAGATTGTCAGCAAGTTGGAAATTCCGGCTTTGTTCTTCTCATCAAACTTTATTTCGCGTTCGGTATCAGTTACTGCGCTCTTCATCTTCTTAATATTTACTTCTGGCGCATCCATCAAATCTATGATTCCACTTTGGGATTCGGCAGATTTACTCATCTTTGATGTGGGATCTTGTAAATCATAAATCTTTGCGCCGGCTTTTAAAATGTAGCCATTTGGAATAGTAAAAGTATCTTTGTACTGCGAGTTAAATCGGGTCGCTAAATCTCGAGTCAATTCGATATGTTGGCGTTGATCCTCACCTACGGGTACCTGGTGTGCTTGGTATAACAAAATATCGGCCGCCATCAGCATTGGATATGTAAATAACCCAACGACCGTTCGATCGGCACCAGACTTTTGTGACTTATCTTTAAATTGTGTCATTCGACTTGCTTCGCCAAAACCAGTTAAGCATTCCATTACCCAAGCGAGTTGGTTGTGGGCGGGAACATGCGATTGAATGAAAAGTGTGCATTTTTCTGGGTCTAGACCGAGCGCTATTAATTGCGCAACCGAAGCTAAAGTTCGGCGGCGAAGTGCCTGCGGTTCTGGTGAAGCGGTAAGTGCATGCAGATCTACCACGCAATAAAAAGCATCATGAGTATCTTGTAATTCAACCCATTGTTTGACCGCACCTAAGTAGTTTCCTAAGTGGAAGGATTCGTGTGTCGGTTGGATACCCGAAAGCACTCTTTCCTTAGTTGCCATGTGGCTTATCTTTCCATCCATCGCTTGATATCAACAATTGACCCGCCCGCTTGCCTTCGATGGAGAGAACGGTGATTCGAGCTCCCTCAAGATTAATCACATCATGCACCTCGGGAATTCGCCCTAAGCGATGCATTACAAATCCCCCAGCTGTCTCATACGGGCCTTCGGGGATAGCGATACCTGTCTGATCGTAGAGATCTTCAAGTGAGATCAGGGAATCGATTTCATAATCACCGGTACGGGTTTGGGGCGTTACTTCTTCATCCTCGAGATCGTATTCATCTTGAATATCGCCGATTAGGCATTCAACTAGATCTTCCAAGGTAACGATGCCGTCGGTTCCGCCATATTCATCAAGAACAATTGCAATATGAGCGCGCTTGGCTCGCATCTCGGCAAGTGCTTGAAGAACACCCTTAGTTCCCGGAAGAAACAGGACCGGTCGAATTAAATCTAAAATCGCGGAATCTGGTTGGGCAGAGATTTTTGGATTCAATAAATCTCGAACATGCAGGAAGCCAATTACCTCATCGGTACTTCCGCGAGTCACTGGGTATCGCGAATGCGCATCGCTAACCATCGCGCTGATTGCCTCAGTGACGGTTAGGCCAACATCGAGAAAATCAACCTCGGTTCGGGGCACCATAATTTCATGAAGCTGTAAGTCGCTGGCATTAAATACTTCTTCAACAATGTCGCGCTCTTCAATAGATAGAGCAGTATGCCCAGTAACAAGATCCACTAACTCTGCTTCAGATATTTCACTTCGGACCTCGCGCGAATCCACCCCGAATAGCTTTACGACGGCGTCTGTAGATTTTGAAAGTAACCAAATTATGGGGCGAAATATTTTTGCAATCTGATCGATGGTTGGAGCAGCTGCGAGCGCAATTACCTCAGTTCGATACAAGGCTAAACGCTTTGGCACTAACTCACCTAGGACAAGTGAGATATAGGCGATGACGATGGTTAATGAAATCAGTGAAACGGTATTACTTAAATTCTTAGATAAACCCCACCGCTGCAAAACCGGAATTACATAAACGCCGAGCCTCTGTGAACCAAGCGCGGCAGATAGAAAACCGAGGAAGGTTATGCCTACCTGAGCAGCGGCCAAGAAGCGATTGGGATTTTGTGCCAAAGCAGCAACCCGGGCGCCCCGGCGACCTTTAGCTTCAAGCTGGCGGATCTGGGATTCGCGAAGTGAGATCAGGGAGATTTCGGCGGCAACGAAGAGGCCAGCGACCACAATAAAGAGCAGAACCAGCCCAATATCTCGAACGACATGCCAGTTCATATCGCCAAGCCTATAGCGCGCGGCACCCCATAAAGGCTATCTTTGGCCACGCTCAACCGAGCAGCACTACCTCTTCCAAAGGATCGTCGGGCACGTACCGCCCGGAAAAGGAGTCATGGAAATGGCATCAGTTAAGTTCGAAAATGCTTCCCGTATTTATCCGGGAACCACAAAGCCTGCAGTAGATAAGCTAAATCTTGAAATCAAAGATGGCGAATTTCTAGTTCTAGTAGGTCCATCAGGTTGCGGAAAGTCAACATCACTTCGCATGCTTGCTGGTCTTGAAGAAGTTGATACTGGTCATATCAGTATCGGGGACAAGGATGTAACTCACGTTGCACCAAAAGATCGCGATATCGCAATGGTTTTCCAGTCATATGCGCTTTACCCACATATGTCTGTTGCCGAGAACATGGGATTCGCGCTAAAGATTGCTGGAATTGATAAGGAAGAACGCGATCGCCGCGTTAAGGAAGCAGCAAAGCTGCTAGATCTAGAAGATTATTTAGATCGCAAGCCAAAGGCACTATCTGGTGGACAACGCCAGCGTGTGGCTATGGGTCGTGCAATTGTTCGTGAACCTCAAGTCTTCTTGATGGATGAACCACTTTCAAACCTTGATGCAAAGCTTCGTGTAGCAACACGTACCCAAATTGCTGCGCTACAACGTCGCCTAGGAATCACAACGGTTTATGTAACACACGATCAAGTTGAAGCTATGACCATGGGAGATCGCGTTGCGGTCCTTAAGGATGGCATCCTTCTACAAGTTGATACACCTCGTAACCTGTACGACAAGCCAGCTAATGCATTCGTTGCTGGATTTATCGGTTCACCTGCTATGAACTTGCTAACCGTAAGTGCATCAGGTGGCAAGGCTAACCTTGGTGGCTTTAGCGTTGATGTACCTAGCAGCGCTGGTTCAACCATCACAGTTGGTATTCGCCCAGAGGGCTTCGTCCCAGCAACATCTGGTGGCTTTGAAGTACTTGTAGAAGTTGTTGAAGAACTTGGTTCTGATGCATTCATCTATGGAAAGCCAGCAGATCCTTCAGTTAAGTTTGCTCACTCAGTAGATGAAGAAGGAGCGCAAGTAATTGTGCGTTGGGATCCAAAGAATCCTCCAAAGCCAGGCGACAAGATCACAGTTTCAGCAATCCCAAGTGCAATCCACTTGTTTGATTCTGCAACTGGAGCACGCCTAAACTAAGTTAAAAGTAGGAAGCCCCAGGCCATTTGGTCTGGGGCTTTTTTAATTGCTTTCAGATCTTAGGCAAGCGCCTTTTGCAGGTTCTCATCAATTGCTGCAAGGAACTCTTGAGTATTTAACCAAGGAGCATCCTTGGAAATAAGAAGTGCTAAGTCTTTAGTCATTTTTCCACTCTCAACAGTTTGGATACAAACTTTTTCAAGAGTCTGCGCAAACTGGGCCAAGTCAGGATTGTTATCCAACTTTGCACGGTGTGAAAGACCTTGTGTCCAAGCAAAGATAGATGCGATTGGATTTGTCGAAGTCGCTTTTCCGGCTTGGTGATCACGATAGTGGCGAGTCACTGTTCCGTGAGCAGCTTCGGATTCAACAATCTTTCCATCTGGTGTTGTGAGTACTGATGTCATAAGTCCAAGTGATCCGTAACCTTGTGCCACGGTATCTGATTGAACATCGCCATCGTAGTTCTTACAGGCCCAGACGTAGCCGCCTTCCATGCGAAGTGACATTGCCACCATGTCATCAATTAAACGATGTTCATACCAAATTCCGGCGCTCTCAAACTTTGCCTTAAATTCAGCTTCGTAGATCTCTTGGAAGATATCTTTGAAGCGCCCGTCATAAGCCTTGAGAATTGTGTTCTTGGTTGAAAGGTAGACCGGATACTTGCGAGCAAGTCCGTAATTTAGAGAGGCGCGCGCAAAATCACGAATTGAATCATCGAGGTTGTACATCGCCATCGCAACACCAGAAGCTGGAAAGTTAAATACTTCGTGTTCGATTGGAGCTGAGCCATCTTCTGGCACGAAGGTCATTGTCAATTTACCCTTGCCTGGTACGCGGAAATCGGTTGCCCGATATTGATCACCAAATGCGTGACGACCGATAACAATTGGTTTAGTCCAGTGTGGAACAAGGCGAGGCACATTGCTGATGATGATTGGCTCGCGGAAAATTACACCACCCAAGATATTGCGGATGGTGCCATTAGGCGACTTCCACATCTTCTTTAGGCCAAACTCTTCAACGCGAGCTTCATCTGGCGTAATGGTGGCGCACTTGATTCCAACACCATGCTTTTTGATGGCATTAGCTGAATCAATAGTGACTTGATCATCCGTCGCATCGCGATTTTCAATCCCAAGATCATAATATTCCAGATTGACATCTAGATATGGCAGGATCAATTTATCCTTGATGAATTGCCAGATAATTCTGGTCATCTCATCGCCATCAAGTTCAACTACGGTTCCTTGGACTTTAATCTTTGACATCGTTCTCTCTCTTCTTCTTTTCTGGATTAAATTTTTAGCTTAGAGATCTTTAACATCTGCTTGCTTTGCACGAACTGCTTCGGCGGCAACCTTTAGCGCTTCAACTTCTGAAAGAGTAAGGGCGCCTTCAACTACCTTGCGAATTCCGCTCTTGCCGATTTCTGCCTCAACTCCAAGGTAGACACCGCTAATTCCATATTCGCCATCGACCCAGGCACACACCGGCATAACTTCACCAGAATCTTCTTTAACCGCCTTGGCCATGCGAGCCGCTGCTGCAGATGGTGCGTAGTAAGCAGAGCCAGTCTTAAGAAGTGCAACAACTTCTGCGCCACCATTACGGGTACGGTCAACCAATTCATCAATCTTTGCTTGTGGAAGGAGATCGGAAAGTGGCTTCCCATTTACGGTACAACGACTTGGAACTGGAACCATCGTCTCGCCATGTGAACCAAGTGTCAGAGTCTTAACGGCGCCAACTTCAACCTTTAATTCCTCAGCAACAAAGTGTGTAAATCTCGCGGTATCTAACATTCCAGCTTGACCCATAACGCGATTCTTTGGGAAGTTAGTTGCGATTTGTGCCAGCGCGGTCATCTCATCTAGCGGATTTGAAACCACAATAATCACAGCGTTTGGCGAGTGCTTTGCAATATTTTCTGCAACACCGCGAACAATTCCAGCGTTAACACCAATTAAATCCATGCGGCTCATGCCAGGCTTGCGTGGCAGACCAGCGGTAATTACAACAACTTCTGAATTAGCTGTGGCTTCATAGCCACCACCATCTGGCGTAGTAGTTGCGCCGACGATCTTTGTCTCGAATCCTTCAATCGAACGCGATTGATTCATATCCAAAGCTAAACCTTCTGGCTTACCTTCGAGAATATCGGTCAACACAACGGTTTCAAAGATGTTGTATTCGGCTAATCGAAGTGCGGTTGTCGAACCATAGAATCCAGCACCAACGACTGTAACTTTTCCTGAGCGGCTCATAATGACTTCTTTCAACTACTAGTAGTGGTTTTAACTTTCGCTACAGCGAGAATCTTACTTGGCGTGAGGCAGTGTGAGCGCCACCACAAAAAGTAGGGCCGCGATGCCCAAGGGAAGAATAAATTCGATCTTACGGTGGCGATTTGAGCGCAAAAATTGAATCGTGACGATTGCACTTGTTCCCAGAGCGATTAAAATTGCGCCAGATCGTACAACATTAAATACACCAAGCAGCGCCCCAAGAATAATTAACGCAAATGAAGTTATCCGTATTTGATCAAAATACTTTTCAACCTTCGAAAAATTCATTAACGCTGTGCCATTTCAACAACATTTGAGAGCAACATTGCCCGGGTCATTGGTCCAACGCCACCGGGCATCGGAGCAATGTAAGAGGCAAGTTCAGCGCAACTCGGATCAATATCGCCCAGTAATCCAGAGTCAGTACGAGTAATACCGACATCTAGTAATACCGCGCCAGCTTTGATCATCTCTGGCTTCAAGAAATGCGCCTGTCCAATGGCGGCAACGATGATGTCGGCCCGCTTGGTATGTGAAAGTACATCTTTGGTTGCAGTGTGCGTGATTGTTACCGTGGCATCATCGCCCTTGCGAGTTAGCAAAAGAGCAAGCGGGCGGCCAACGGTTAAGCCGCGACCCATTACTAGGACCTCTGCCCCTTTTGTTGGTATCTCATACCGCTTTAAAAGTTCGACGATTCCACGCGGCGTGCAAGGAAGCGGCGCACTTTCGCCAATCACTAACTTACCTAAATTTAGTGGATGCAATCCATCTGCATCTTTTGCTGGATCAATTGCTTCCAAAACCATATTTGGATTAATTCCCTTTGGAACCGGAAGTTGAACAATGTAACCCGTACATTCAGAACTAGAATTTAAATCTGATATCGCCGAAAGTACATCGGCTTGCGTTGCCGTAGCCGGAAGATCAACTCGGATCGATTTGATTCCGACCTCAGCGCAATCGCGATGTTTGCCAGATACATATGAATGAGAACCTGGATCATCACCTACTAAAACCGTGCCCAGCCCCGGCTTTACAGCCATCTTTTCGACGATTTCCCGAAGTTCACTCTTGATGGTTGTGGCGGTCGCTTTACCATCCAAAATCTTCGCGCTCATGCCGCAATCCTATCTTTACTTACTTCATTAATTAAAAGTTAGGCGTGTGAAAAGTGACGTACTCCTGTGAAGAACATCGGAATATTTGCAGCAACTGCTGCGGCGATAACTTCCTCATCGCGAACACTGCCACCAGGTGCCACTACTGCGCAGACGCCAGCATCTAAAAGAAGTTGTAGGCCATCAGCAAATGGGAAGAAGGCATCACTTGCGGCAACGCTATTTTTGCAACGGTCGCCAGCGCGGTCCACAGCCAGCTTTGCTGAGTCGACTCTATTTACCTGACCCATTCCCACTCCGACTGATGCTCCTGATTTTGCCAGCAAGATCGCATTGCTCTTAACGGCTCGAACACTTCGCCAGGCAAATTCCAGATCGCGCATTACTTCAGCACTAACTTCCCCGCCAGAAACTTGGCGCCAGTTCTTGGCAAGATCACCTTCGGCATTTATTAAGTCAGATTCTTGAATCAACATCCCACCAGAAATTGGTCGAAGTTCTTGTGGTGAAATCTTAAAATCAGCAATTTCCAGAATTCGAATTGAAGGTTTCTTGGCGAGGATTTCAACAGCGCCAGCTTCATAGCCCGGTGCAACAACAACTTCGGTGAAAATTTCAGATAATTTATTTGCCATCGCAACACTTACCTTGCGATTGGCCGCTACAACTCCACCAAAGGCAGAGACCGGATCACACTCGTGAGCCGCCAAATATGCCACCGCAATATCTGGCGCTATCGCAATTCCACATGGGTTTGCGTGCTTAATTATTGCAACACATGGTTCGCTATGATCATAGGAAGCACGAAGCGCGGCATCAGCATCGGTGTAATTATTAAATGACATCTCTTTGCCATGGAGCTGTTTTGCAGTAGCAATTCCGCCACTCCCAAAATTCTTATTCTTAAATACAGCCGCGCTCTGATGTGGATTCTCGCCATAACGCAGATCGGCAATTTTCTCCCAGATAGCACTTTGCCATTCGCCTGAATCCAACTCCTCGCCCAACCAATTTGCGATCGCCGTATCGTATTCAGCGGTCTTCCTAAAGGTGGCCAGTGCTAAGCGCTTACGTTCTTCTAAGGTAAATCCACCTTTATCAAGAGCTGTAAATAAGTCTGAATACTGATCTGTACCAGAGATAACGGCTACTGAATTATGGTTCTTTGCTGCTCCTCGAAGCATGCTTGGCCCACCAATATCAATCTGCTCGATGCATTCGGCAAATTGGGCGCCACTGGCAATGGTTTCGCTAAATGGATAGAGATTAATAACAATCAAATCAAATGGTGCAATATCTTGCGCCGCTATTTCAGCTAGGTGTTGCGGGTTATCTTGATCAGCCAAGATGCCCCCGTGGATGCGTGGGTGCAACGTCTTAACTCGACCACCCATCATCTCCGGAAAACCGGTATAACTTTCAACTGGAGTTACTGCGATTCCCGCATCGGAAAGTGTTTTTGCTGTGGAACCAGTTGAGAGAATCTCAACACCACTGGCGACAAGTTTGCGACCCAGATCTAGCAGATCCTTTTTATCGTAGACGCTAACTAAGGCACGCGAGATCTTTTTTCGTTCCATTAAATGTGCTCCGGAATTCCATTGGAAATTAAATTCTTAAGCGTCTCGACGATGAGCCTGCGTTCGACAATCTTAATCCGTTCGTGAAGGGATTCCTCACCATCATCGGCCAAGATCGCAACTGGCTCTTGAATTATTACCTTGCCGGTATCTACCCCTTCATCCACCCAGTGCACTGTCGATCCCGTGACCGTGGCTTTTGCGGCAAGTGCATCAGCTACGGCATGCGCACCTGGGAAATTAGGCAGCAGGGCGGGGTGGGTATTGATTGTCTTAAATTTGTTTACAAACTCGGGCGGCAAAATTTTCATGAAACCGACGCTGATAACTAAATCCGGGTTTAATTTTGAGACCAGCGCTACCAATTCGCGATTCCAATCACTGCGATTTCCAGTTACTGGTAAATGAATCGCGGGAATCCCAAATTTCTCGGCACGACTAAGGGCTAGAGATTGTTTATCAGAAATTAGCGCCAGAAATTCAACTTCAAGATTCGCCTCAAAAATCGCCTGCGCTAAGGAGCCGCTACCAGAGGCTAAAAGAACAACTCGCAAGTTAGGCATGGGCTTTACTCTTTAATAACTTTTTAAAGAGTGTTGGTATGAAATGTCCAAATAGCAAGAGGGCTAATTGGGCCGTTAGGAATTCAAGTGGGAGTTTCCACCAAGTAATTCCAAAGGGAGTCAATTCTTTCGTCATTAAACTCCCACCAGATAAATATGAAATCAAAGTCAAAACAATTATCGCTGGTACCAAGTTTTGAATTACCGCCTTAGTTCTATCGCCAAAACCTGAAATATTTTTAAAGATTCGGAACTGATTAAAGGCCAATAAAATTAATAAAATAACTATGCCCCCGGCTAGGTATGGATTCTTACCTGTGGGCAATACGCCAAGTAGTGGGATCGCCGGTAGCGCGGCCAATTTAAAGTGAAAGGGATCGATCTGGGTATTGGCGCCAAGCATAAATCCCGACCCAAAAAAGTAAGAGATTGTGGCAATCGCTAAATTCGGCAGATATAGCAATTGCAATAGAAGGAAGAGAACTCCACCAACCCAACCCGGCTGGATAACAACAGCTAAATCATTTACTACTTTGAAATGACTGATTAGAGAAATGGCATCTAAGGTGAGTGCGAAGCCGAGCAAAACTAGAAATAAGTACCAGAGGTAGCGAAATTTCTGCCAATTTATCGTTGTGAAATCGAGCGATGCAAAGAGTGCAAGACCTGCGACATAGAGCGGTACTAGATAGATAACTGGCTTGATGCTCGGTGATGAAACTAGCGCCGCCGAGATCGTTGCAATGATGGCATACCAAAAAGTGACAAAGGAGCGAGCCGCCCGTTCATTTGAAAGAAAGAGCGCACTTCTAGCAACGCCGCTTCTTATTGCAAAAAATGGAAAGGCCGCGGCGCCTAGAGGTAGATATGAGAATGAACTTGGAATAAAAGAAGGCGCAAGTGCCAATTTAAATGGAACCAAGTGCGCCCCAAGCCAGAGCCAGATCGCAGCTCTGATTGGATCTGCGGTATTTCCAGTTGCACTTCCGGCAGTAGCCCAAGCAACCAACGCGATAAAGCTAA
>CAILSO010000054.1 GCA_903836945.1 uncultured Actinomycetes bacterium
GCCATATCTGAAAGATCGCCATATCCATCACCGAAGAACAATGGCTTGCCATCTTTCCAAAGTGATTGGTGAACGTGCATACCTGAACCGTTATCTCCGAAGAGTGGCTTTGGCATGAAGGTTGCAGTCTTGCCACCTTCCCAAGCTACGTTCTTGATGATGTACTTGAACTTCATAACATCATCGCCCGCTGAAAGAATATCTGAGAAGCGATAGTTGATTTCCATTTGACCAGCAGTACCAACTTCATGGTGTGAGCGCTCAACAAGTAGTCCAACCTTGCCAAGTGCCATAACCATTTGATCGCGAAGATCAGCTAGTTGATCGGTTGGTGATACTGGGAAATAGCCGCCCTTGTAACGTGTCTTGTAACCACGGTTTGCTGATCCATCTGCTTCTAGTGAAGCGCCAGTGTTCCAGGCTCCTTCGATTGAATCGATGAAGTGATGTGAAGCATTTTGTGAAGTTGAGAAGTTAACTTCATCAAAGACATAGAACTCAGCTTCTGGAGCGAAGAATGCGGTGTCAGCAATTCCAGTTGACTTTAGATAATCGACAGCCTTTGCAACCACGCCACGTGGATCGCGAGAGTATGGAGTGTTGTCGATTGGGTTGTGAACTGAGAAGAGAATTACCAAGGTCTTTTCCTTGCGGAATGGATCGATGAATGCTGAACCTGGAATAGGTAGCAACTTCATATCTGATTCATGGATTGCCTGGAAGCCACGGATTGATGAACCATCGAACATCAAGCCATCGGTGAAGACTGCCTCATCGAATGATTCAACTGGAACGTTGAAGTGATGTTGGATGCCTGGCAGATCGATGAAACGAACATCGATTAGCTTTACATCTTCCTTCTTAATGAAGGAGAAGATCTCAGATGAATTCTTAAACATTTTGCTCCTGATTCAAATGCGTTGAAGAACCAACATTTGCTGGGGCGCATCGATGGGCCGGCCGTGTTGGGTCGAGCTGGTTTGGTTATGGCGAAATACTAGGTCGAATCCGTTAACGGGGCCTAACTCTTGTGTTACAGCCATGTTTCAATATCTGAAGGAGAGGTCGAGGCAGGCGTGGGACTAGCCTAGGACCATGGAAAATCAGGGAGAACCGGCAGGCCTAGGGCGTCGATTTGCCGCGGTGGCCGTGGATTGGCTGATGTGCCTCTTGGTCATGAGCTTTATCCCGCTTCACTCCAGAGCTGCGCAAAATTTCATCCCATTGTTATTTTTCTTTGCAGAGGTTTCGATCCTTACTGCCTTACAGCAAGCTTCGGCCGGTCAGAAGGTTTTAAATTTAAAGGTTGTTGATTTTACGACCGGGGGATTAGTGAGCCCACTTCGGATCGGAATAAGAACGCTACTTATTTGTCTCGTTCTGCCAGCAATATTTACAAAGGATGGTCGCGGCTTTCACGACCACTTTGCGAATTCTGTTGTAATAAAAGCTAATTAATTTTGCTTGGGGTTAGCGCTTAGGCATCTTTGCATTGCGATTCATTGGGACTGGTCCCTTAGGAATCGGCATCTGCAGTCCACCAATAGCCTTAACGCGGGCGCGGACTTCACGAAGTTGTTGCTTGCTCAACTTCTTTGGAAGCTTCTTAACGTGCTTTTGAAGTTTACGAAGCGAAACTTGGCCCTGGCCATCACCAACAATAACTTCAGTGACATGAACTCCCGGGACAAAACGTTCCATCTTGCGGTGCTCATCTTGCAACATTGAACGAACCGCGTTGCTACCTTCGCCAATAAGAATAATTCCAGCGCGGCTTACCGAGCGGTGGACCATATCTTGATTGCGAGAGACATTTACTGCAGGTGTAGTTGTGAATCCTTTACGAATCGACATCATTACTGAAGCGCCGGCGCCAATCTGACCCTGAATTGAAGCAAAGGCTGCAGAGTTTGCTTGGCGAGTGAAGAAGAAGAATGCCGCGATCAGCGCGACTGGGGTGGCGAGGATTGCGAAGTAAACCGGGTGGCCCAGATTATTTCCGAGAAGAATTCCGCCGATCAGTACAACAAGAAAGATGACTGCCATCCAGAAGATTGCAAGCGGCTTGTTTTCGCGAGTAATACGAAAGGCATCTTTTAGTACGGCAAGTTGACCTGGCTCTTTTTCGATCTTGGGGTCAACTGGTGCTGTGTTCTTCTTGCGGCTAAAAAGTGCCATTAGTCATTTCTCCTCATTATTTTCTTCATTCAACTTACGTTCTAACTCTGCCTTGCGAGCCAAATGCTGCGCCCATTCTATTTCAACTTCTTCCGGGGTAGGTGCAGTTCCGCCGAGTCTGGCTGGGGCCCAGCGCTGACCAACATGGGATTCTGGATACTTTTCCTGAACCTGATGAAGTAATTTAATTAGTTCTGCGCGAAGTATTGCCTCGGATGCATCTACATCCTCACCCTTCTTGAAGTAGAGCGGCTGCCCAAAGGCTACGGTTATTGGAAATTTATTTCGCTTGAAATTCGGTGCTACCTTCTTGGTGTAGATACGTTGCGATCCCCAAACAACTGTAGGAATGACTGGTGCGTCTGAACCCATGGCCAAACGAACCGCACCGGTTTTCAGTTCTTTAATTTCAAAGCTACGACTAATGGTCGCTTCGGGAAAAATTCCGACAATTTCACCTGCTCGAAGCAAGCGCAGCGCTGCAACAAATGAAGTTGATCCATTTGCTCGGTCAACGCAGATATGGTGCATGCCGCGCATTAAGGGTCCGGAAATTTTATGATCGAAGATCTCTTTCTTCGCCATAAAGCGCACATAGCGTTTCATGGGTAAGGCCGCAGTCCCGATCAGCGCAAAATCTAGATAGCCAATGTGATTCATGGCCAAGATGGCGCCGCCTTTGCGGGGCAGATTCTCTTCTCCTTGAAAATCAAACTTGAGTCCTAGGTATTTCCAAAGGGTCTTTATTGCAACAACTACTGGTGGATAGACCAGATCAGCCATTAGATCTTTGCTCGCTTCTCTTGTGCTTGCTTGTAGAGGCGACCAGCTCGGTAGCTGGAACGAACAAGTGGCCCAGACATAACTCCGGCGAAGCCAATCGCTTCTGCTTCTGCTGAAAGTTCGACAAATTCATTTGGTTTTACCCAGCGTTCAACCGGGTGGTGTTTAGCAGTAGGGCGTAAATATTGGGTGATAGTAATTAGATCGCAACCTGCATCGTGAAGATCCTGCAAAGCTTGTGAGATTTCTTCGCGAGTTTCACCCATACCTAGAATCAAATTTGATTTGGTGATTAGGCCATATGCACGAGCCTGTGAAATAACATCGAGCGATCGCTCGTATCTAAATGCCGGCCGGATTCGTTTAAAGATACGTGGGACTGTCTCCAAGTTGTGGGCAAAGACTTCTGGCCTAGATTCAAAAACCTGGTTCAACAGCTCAGAATTGCCACTGAAATCTGGGGCAAGCATTTCAACGCCAGTTCCAGGATTTAGTTTATGAACTTGGCGAATAGTTTCGGCATATAACCAGGCTCCTTCATCCTCAAGGTCATCACGAGTTACGCCTGTGATAGTTGCGTACTTAAGCTGCATCGCCTTTACAGATTCGCCAACGCGACGGGGTTCATCACGATCAATCGCTAGTGGCTTTCCAGTATCAATATTGCAGAAATCGCAGCGACGGGTACAACGGTCACCACCGATTAAAAATGTAGCCTCTCGATCTTCCCAGCATTCAAAGATGTTTGGGCAGGCTGCTTCTTGGCAGACGGTGTGAAGTCCTTCGCTCTTAACTAATGATCGAAGCGCGGTGTATTCCGGACCCATATTGGCGCGAGTCTTGATCCACTCTGGTTTGCGCTCGATCGGGACTTCAGCATTTCTAGCTTCGATTCGAAGAAGTGGGCGGCCTTCAGGTGCGATGGTCATGCGCTTATAGCCTCCAGTGCGTTCTTCATATGTTTTAAAACGATTGGTTCGACTTCACGCAGAGATATATCTCGTCCCAATTCTTTTGCGATTGAAGTAACTCCAGTATCAGAAAAACCACAAGGCAGGATGCGATCGAAGGCTGTCATATCTGGATTTACATTTAGTGCAAAACCATGCATGGTCACGCCCTTAGCGACGCGAATTCCAATCGCGGCAATCTTGCGATCGCCCTTTACATCGCGAAGCCAGACACCGCTTCGCTCACAATATCTCTCGGCGGCTAAACCGATTTCTGAAAGTGCTGCGATCAGTCCAGTTTCAACTTCGCGAACAAAGCCAACAACATCATTTCGGTTTCGTAACTTAATTATTGGATAACCAACTAATTGGCCTTCACCGTGCCAGGTAATTTTCCCACCGCGGTCAACATCGATCACGGGCGTGCCATCAAGTGGGCGTTCATGGATTTCAGTGCGGCGCCCTGCGGTGTAGACAGAAGGGTGCTCCAAAAGTAGGAGGGTGTTTGGAAATTGCTCTGCGATAACTTCAGCTTGTATTTTGCGTTGCAATTCCCAAGCGCTTTGATAATCGATTAGACCAAGGTGGCGCACATCTAGTTGCGTCTTGGTGGCCAGATTCATGTTCTGAGCCTAATTGCAGAGGTGAATTTTCGCTAAATAAGGTGGCGATTAGCCCTCAAGGCGGGAGTAAATGGCTGTTGAAAGGTAAAGTCAGCCATCTAATCCAGTAAGGCAACTTAACTCGCAGAGGTTATGAAAGGTTTGGCATGTCCACAACTCAAAAGCACCGTAAGCCCCTAATTATCGCAATCCTTGTTGTATTCGCCTGGCTCATGGTCAGCGGTATTACCGGACAGACCTTTGGAAAGTTATCTGATGTTCAAAAGAACGATAACTCAAAGTTCTTGCCAGATGGCGTTGAATCAAATAAGGCAGCCGCCATCATTAATACCTTTGCAACCGGACCCAAGGATCAATTCCCAACCTTGGTGCTATTCACTGGAACTGTAACTCCGGCGAAGATTGCCAGCGCTAACGCATTTGTCGCAACTCTTGCCACCAAAGAATTGGTTGATAAGAATGGTGTTCTTGTAAAGGATAAGACGGGCAAGACTCTTCACCTTCTGCTTGGAAAATATCTTGCTAAGCATGGCCAATTTGGCGCTTTTCCATCTAAGGATGGCCAGGCGATCTTGGCTAATGTTCCACTGAACTCAGTGACCTCATTGGATCGCATCGGAGCCCAACCTGCCCTTGGTTCAGTTATCTCAACTATTCGTTATTACTCAACTCAATTCGCAACTGCTAACCAATTAGTAACTCATACAACTGGTCTCGGCGGACTCTTCGCCGATCTCTTTGGTGCTTTTGGTGGATTAGATTCGAGCTTGTTACTTGTAACTGGATTAGTTATTGCACTGATTTTGATTGTGGTTTACCGCTCACCAGTTCTTTGGATTTTGCCACTCTTCTCTGCCGGAATGGCGCTGACGCTGGCTGGCACGGTGATTTATTACTTGGCTAAGAACAATGTGATTACCCTCGATGGGCAATCGCAAGGAATTCTCTCAGTGCTAGTTCTTGGTGCGGCAACTGACTATGCGCTATTGCTTATCGCTCGCTACCGCGAAGAACTTCATTTAAATGAATCGCGCTTTGTTGCAATGCGAAAGGCTTGGCGCGGAGTTGTAGAGCCGATCGTTGCTTCGGGTAGCACCGTAACTCTTGGTCTATTAGTACTTCTTCTTTCACAATTAACAAATAACAAGGGCCTTGGACCAGTTGGTGCTATCGGAATTGTCTGTGCGATGTTCACGATCTTGACACTACTTCCAGCGCTGCTGGTTCTATTTGGTCGCTGGATTTTCTGGCCAAAGCGTCCGACCTTTGATTCAGAAGATGAGAAACTCTCTGGAATCTGGTCAAAGGTTGCCAATGCAACGGCTCGCAGCCCTCGTAAATTCTGGATTACTTCAGCTGTCGCACTTGTAATCATGGCGGCATTTGCTGGAACGCTTCATGCAAACGGAATTTCTACCGCACAATCATTCACTGCAAAGGCCGATTCGGTGGTTGGACAAACTGAATTGCTAAAGCACTTCCCAGGCGGACAGGGCGAGCCAACTCAGATCGTTACCAAGGTCGAGTTTGCATCGGCACAAATTGCCAAACTTAAGACCGTTCCGGGAGTGAGTGATGTTGCAGTATTTGGCGCCCCAGTAAATGGCTATGCCTTACTAAATGCAACGCTGACCTCAAGTGCGGATTCAGCACAAGCAGTTAATTCAATTCCAGCTATTAGGACGGCGGCGCACTTTGTCGATCCCGCTTCATTAGTTGGCGGCACATCCGCTGTTTACTACGACACTCATCAGGCAACCAAGCGCGATCAGCTAGTAATTATTCCAATCATCTTGCTATTAATTGGTTTGATTCTTGGTCTGCTACTTCGTTCAGTTGTAGCTGCTGGAGTTTTGCTGGCAACAGTGATCCTTTCATTCGCCGCAACCCTCGGTGTCTGCTCGCTCGTCTTCCACCACTTATTCCACTTCGCCGGCGAAGATTCCTCTTTCCCGTTATTCGCCTTCGTTTTCCTAGTGGCACTCGGCATTGACTACAACATCTTCTTGATGACCCGAGTACGCGAAGAGGCAATCCGAATTGGAACACGTGCTGGAACAACCAAGGCGGTAACAGTTACCGGTGGCGTGATTACCTCAGCCGGAATTGTTCTGGCGGCAACCTTCACCGTTCTTGGAATCTTGCCATTGGTATTCCTAGCCGAACTTGGCTTTGCGGTTAGCTTCGGAGTACTTCTAGATACCTTGGTGGTTCGCTCGATTTTGGTACCTGCGCTAGTACATGTTCTTGGACCAAAGATCTGGTGGCCATCAAAGCTGCAACACGAAAATAAGTAAATCGACTAAATGAAGAAGGTAGTTGTTGTTGGGGCCGGTCTCGCCGGCCTCACTACAGCGCTCTACCTAGAACGTTCCGGATTTGAGGTATCAGTTCTAGAAGCAAGTGATCGAGTAGGTGGACGAGTTGCCACTGATGATATAGATGGCTTTCTCTGCGATCGCGGCTTTCAAGTCATAAATCCTAATTACGCAGAGATTCGTCGGCTAAACATTTTGCAGGACCTGGAATTCAAAGAGATCTTTACCAACTTACGTATTGTTGACGGATCATTAGAAGAGTTCTACGGACCTTCGCATCTTCTAAAGACTTTAAGCCTTGGTTCAATTTCGGAGAAGTTGGCTCTCGGTAAATTTTTAGCTGGGCGCGGTTCAAGTGACAAATCGCTTGGGGATCATGCGCAATCATTTGAAACAATTTATCAAAAAGTTCTGGCCCCATTCTTAACCGGCGTCTTCTTGACCAATCCGGGCCAGGTTCGAAGCGATATTGCAGTGAAAATTATCAGATCCTTCATACTCGGCCGCCCTGGTATCCCAGAGTTTGGTGTCGGAGCATTTGCCGAGCGAATAGCAACTCAAGTTTCAAATATTTCGCTCAATTCAACGGTTCATGAAATTAGGAACGGATTAGTCTCGGGAGATTTCGGAACGATTGCTGCTGATCAGATAGTTATCGCAACTGATTCAACTACTGCCAGCCAACTCTTAGATCTTCATGATGTCGAGCGAGTCCTTGGTTCAACTACTTGGTATCACGCAATGTTAGATGAAGTTGCGCATGGTGATCATTTATCGGTTCCCAGGGGGAGTGCGATTGTTAATTCGCTAGTGATTTCAGATGTCTCCAAGGCCTATGCGCCAAATGGAAAGAAGTTGATTTCTACGACAACGTTAGAGCACATCTCTGAAAGTGAAATCAGAAAAGAGTTGGCGCGGATCTGGAAATCATCTACCCAAGGATGGGATCTGGTTGCAAAATACGAAATTAAACAATCACTGCCGCTTCGCAATAAGAATGGTGCGGTTGATTTACCCGTTCAAATCAGCGAAGGTATCTTCGTCGTCGGAGATCATCGCAATCTTCCGTCGCAAAATGGTGCGATGCGATCTGGTCGTATAGCGGCCCAAAAAATTATTGAACTAGGAGTTCCAGAGCTTTAGATACGTGTGGGTAATCAAAGTTAAATCCATCAGTGCTTAATACTTCCGGGAGCACCTTTTTAGAGCCAAGAATTTCAGTTGAAAATCCACCGAGTGCAATTTTTAGCGCGAAGGCTGGAGCTGGAAATAGCGCGGGGCGATGCATGGCGCGAGCAAGTGCGGCAGTAAATTCTTGATTGGTTACTGGATTAGGAGAAGTTAGATTTACCGGGCCCGATATCGTAGATTCCATTAAATGACAGATGGCGCGAATGTGATCATGCATTGTGATCCATGACCACCATTGCTTGCCGTTTCCAAGTTTGCCACCTAGACCTAGACGAAACAGTGGCAACATGCGCCCTAATGCGCCTCCGGTAGGATCTAGTACTAGACCAGTGCGAATCTTTACGGTGCGAACATCCCCGGCTAAATCAGCGGCGGCTTCCCATTCGCGACATACAACGGCAAGAAAATCATCACCAGCGCGATCGCTTTCAACAACCGCCCGGTTTCCAGTCTCGCCATACCAACCTATTGCACTAGCTGAAATAAATGATGCTGGCTTAACTTGCGCAACTGCAGTTGCAATAGCAGTTGTACCTAAAAGTCTGGAATTTAGTATTTCTTCGCGATATTTCTTGGTCCATCTCTTATCGCCAACTCCGGCTCCGGCTAAATGAATAACCGAATCAACGCCTTCTAGTGCGGCTAGATCAACTTTGCCTGAGATGGGATCCCAAGAGATTTCATCAGCAGATTTAGCCGGGCGGCGAACAAAACGTTGAACGGTATGTCCCTCGCTTCGTAGATGTCCTACTAGCGCGGTTCCAATTAATCCAGAAGCGCCAGTTACTGCAACTCGTTGCGGAGGTAACTTACTTGCCATTAATTAGAGTCCTAAATCAGATTCGAATCGACCTTCTTCTAGGCGTTCCTTCAAAGTTACCAAGAATCGGGCGGCATCTGCGCCATCAACAATACGGTGGTCGTATGAGAGTGCTAGGTAGACCATTGATCGAATAGCAATTGTTTCCCCGCCATCATCACCCTTCATAACTATTGGACGCTTAACAACTGCGCCAAGGCCAAGAATGGCAACCTGTGGTTGATTGATGATTGGTGTATCAAATAGTGCGCCACGAGATCCGGTATTAGTTAGCGTGAAGGTGCCACCACCAAGTTCATCTGGTGTGATCTTATTGTCGCGAGTACGTGCGGCAACATCTGCAATCTTGCGGGCGACGCCGCCGATATTTAGATCGCCAGCATCACGAATTACCGGAACAAGAAGGCCACGTTCGGTATCTACGGCGACGCCTAGGTGCTCAGCGCCGTGATAAGTAATTTGATCACCCTCGATAGAAGAGTTCAAGACTGGATGTTGCTTCAAGGCCTCACATACCGCAACAGCGAAGAATGGAAGGAAGGTAAGTTTTACTCCTTCGCGGGCTTCAAATGCGCCCTTAGCGCGATCGCGCAGGCGAGCAATCTTTGTAACATCAACTTCAACGACTGTTGTGAGTTGTGCTGAAACTTGGAGTGACTCAACCATGCGAGCTGCAATAACGCTGCGAAGTCGCGACATCTTTACCGTCGTACCTCTCAAAGGCGAGATGGCAACAGGCGCCGCAGCCTTAGGCGTTGACACTGAGTTTGATTGCGCAGGTGCGGCCGCGGCCGGAGATTTTGCAATTGCAGCAGCAACATCTTCCTTACGGATTCGTCCGCCAATTCCGGTGCCGGTTACGTGCGAAAGATCTACGCCATTTTCAGATGCAAACTTTCGAACGATTGGAGTTACGTAAGCATCCGCAGAAGAAGTTGATGAGATCGATGGAGCTGCGACGACCGGCGCAGGTGTGCTTACTACTGGAGCTACGGGTGCAGGTGCAACAACTGGTGCAGGTGCAACAACTGGTGCGGGAGTAGCAACTGGTGCGGGAGTAGCAGGAGCAGGAGAACCTGCTGCGCCACCAATCATGGCCAAGCGCGCTCCAACTGGAACCGTTGAATCAACTGGAACATCAATAGAAGTTAAAACTCCTGTCGCAGGAGAAGGAATTTCGGTATCAACCTTGTCAGTCGATACTTCTAGTAGAGCTTCATCAACTGTTACTTGGTCACCAACGTTCTTGAGCCAACGAGTGACTGTTCCTTCGGTAACTGATTCACCAAGTGCTGGCATCGTAACAATCGTGCCGGAAGATGATGGAACCGCGGCGGCCGCAGGTGCAACTGGTGCTACAGGAGCAGGTGCGACTGGTGCTACTTCAGGTTGTGCAACTACTGGCTTTGGAGTTTCTACGACAGCGGCAGGCGCTGGTGGTGTTGCTGGGGCAGAACCGGAATCAGCAATTACTGCTAACTCAGCGCCAACGGCAACGGTTTGA
>CAILSO010000055.1 GCA_903836945.1 uncultured Actinomycetes bacterium
GTCAGCGCATTTCTTGCCGCAGCAAGTGCATTGGTTAGGTCAGCCATTAGATCGCATCCTTCGTGATAACTCCATTGACTGTGCGCGCAATCTTCCATGGATTAGCACTTTGCAGAGCTGGTGAAAGAAGTTCATCAGAGAATCCTTGATGAGCCACAGGGCGCATAAAACGATAAATTGAATCCAGTCCCACTGAAGTTGTGTGACTTGAAGATGATGGCCACTGACCGCCATGTTGCATTGCTGCGGTGACAGCTACCGCTGTTGGGAAACCATTTTGAATAACTCGGCCCGCAATCTCACCAAGGGCATCCACAATTTCTTGCACTTTCTCACCGGCAACTAGGTGAAGGGCGGCGCAGAGCTGGCCTTCCATTGATTTAGCAACCTTTGCAAAGTCAGCAAAATCAGCGCGAATTATTACTGTGGTGGGACCAAAGTGTTCTTCGAGTAATTCACCATTTGCCTTGGCCCAATCAACAACAAAGACGGTGGGTGTAACACCAAAGCCAGAGCTATTAGCTTGGCCTGCAAAAACTCCTAGCTCACCGCTCCTTGAGAGATTTGAAATCGCAGCGGAATAACGATCGGCGATACCCTTATTTAAAAGAGGCGCCACTGCAAGAGTTGCCAAGTACTTTTCAACTTCAACAATAAAGGCATCGCCTTCGATGCCATTTGGCACAACCAAGATTCCAGGTTTGGTACAGAACTGACCTGAACCAAGCGTTGCTGAATCTAGCGCAGCCTTAGCTTGATCGACTGCTTTATCTTTAAGTGATCCAGGAGTAAAGAAGACTGGATTTAATGAACCCATTTCGGCAAATACTGGAATAGGAATTTCGCGCTTTGCGGCAATTTCAACTAACAACTTTCCAACCATTCCAGAACCGGTGAAACCGATTGCAGTAACTGATGGGTGTTTGGCAATCACATGGGTGATCTCTGGATTTAAACCTTGAACCATTGAGAATATTTCAGCCGGCATGCCTTCTGCCACTAAACCAGCTACTACTGCCTCATGCATAATCTTGCAGGTATTTGGATGTGATGGATGTGCTTTAACAATTACCGGACATCCAGCAGCTAATGCGGATGCACTATCGCCACCGATTACCGAGAAAGCAAATGGGAAATTGCTGGCCGCAAAAACACCAACTAGGCCAAGTGGTTGGTTTGCTTTGCGAATATCAGGACGCGCAGCTGGCACCCAATTTGCATCTGGGAGATCGATAATTGCTTGGTAATGAACACCTGACTCCACCAACTTGGCAAATTGTTCAAGTTGGAAAACCGTTCGAGATAGCTCGCCAGTCAAACGACCATTTGGTAGCGCCGTCTCTTTCATGGTTACTTCAATTAGTGCCTCGCGCTTTGCTTCTACCTGCTTTGCAATACTGCGCAAGATTGCCGCGCGCTTTTCTGGGGATGTGGCACCGAAGGTTGCTTTTGTAGCTGCTGCCTTTTCGATGATCGAATTAATTTCACCAGTGGTGTGCTCAGTGAAGTTATCTCCGAATGGGGTGCCAGTTGTTGGGTCAATTCCTTGGAAAGTTGCGCTCATGCCTAAAGCCTACAACCCGACCTTGGATCCTGTTTCAAATTTCTATTCGATAGCTGAAGCAAATTGCGATGCATACAGGTTGAAGTAGAAGCCCTTCTTGGCCATCAGTTCTTCGTGGGAACCCTGCTCGATCAGCGAACCTTTATCCATAACCAGAATTGTGTCGGCATCTCGAATAGTCGAAAGACGATGGGCAATAACAAACGAGGTTCGCCCGACGCGCAATTTAGCCATGGCTTGTTGCACCAAAACTTCGGTCCGCGTATCAACCGACGATGTGGCTTCATCAAGAATTAAGATGGCAGGGTCAGCCATGAAGGCGCGGGCAATTGTTAGAAGCTGGCGTTCGCCGTTTGAAATGGTTGCATTGTCGTCGGTAAGCAAAGAGTCGTATCCATTTGGCAAAGCGCGCAAGAAGTGATCAATATTTGCTGCTTTTGCTGCTTCAACCACTTTCTCGTGAGAAGGATCAACGCTTCCAAATTCAATATTTTCACGCATGCTTCCAGTAAATAGCCAGGTATCTTGCAGAACCATTCCAAATTGACGACGAAGGTTATCTCTATTTAGGTCACGGGTATCGATTCCATCTAAAGTTATTCGTCCACCATTGATTTCATAAAAACGCATAATCAAATTAACAAGCGTTGTCTTTCCGGCTCCGGTTGGTCCGACTATCGCCACGGTCTGCCCTGGCATCACAATTAAATTGAAATTTTCAATGAGCGGTTGATCGGCAACGTACCTAAATGAGACATCTTCGAAGGCAATCGCGCCGGTGGAACGACCAATCGTTTTACAATCGACTTTATCGGCAGATTCTTCAGGGGCATCGAGTAATTCAAAGAGGCGCTCAGCAGAGGCGAC
This sequence comes from uncultured Actinomycetes bacterium, assembly GCA_903836945.1. Classification (GTDB taxonomy): domain Bacteria; phylum Actinomycetota; class Actinomycetes; order Nanopelagicales; family Nanopelagicaceae; genus AAA044-D11. The sequence goes on from CAILSO010000055.1 coordinate 2,432, forward strand.
GCCAGATTGGATCGTATTCATTAACCCTGCAATCTGTGCAAGTGGCATTCCAAACTGGCGCGAGTATTGGATAAATGCTTGGACATCTCCAAGTGACATCGTCCCGGTAGCAACTCGATACCCGCCCAATACAGAAATTCCAACATAAATTAGATTTGAGATTAACTGTGTCGATGGTTGGATAATTCCTGACATAAATTGTGCGTTGAAGCTCGATTCATAAAGATTCTGATTTAACTTATTAAAATCGGTAACCGCTTGTTTTCTGCGGCCGAATACTTTAACCAATGAGTGACCGGTGTGCATCTCATCAACGTGGCCATTTAACTTGCCAGTCCAATCCCATTGGGCAATAAATTGCTTTTGCGAAGCCTTGGCAATACGAATCGACGCAAACATAGAAAGCGGAATTGCAATCACTGAAATTAGTGCTAATTCCGGACTGATCCAGACCATCATTATCAGAACAGAGATGATGGTCAAGAAGGAGTTTAAGATTTGAGATAGTCCTTGCTGCATTGAGTTAGAGATATTGTCGATGTCATTAGTAACACGACTCAATAAGTCTCCACGCGATTGGGTGTCAAAATAACTAAGCGGAAGTCGTCCTATTTTCTCTTCGGCTAGACGACGCAATCGATAGACAGTCTTCTGTGTTACCCCAGCCATCAGATAAGCCTGCGCCCACATGAATAAGGCAGAAACCACATAAAGTGCTAAAGCTAAAATCAAAATTTTACTAATTGCTTGAAAATTAATTCCATGTCCAGGAACAACCGAACTCTTGTTTAACATATCGGCTAAGCGACCTTCACCGCGGGCTCGCAGCCCTGCGATCGCCTGTGCTTTCGTGACATTTTCTGGAATTTGTCGACCAAGAAAACCGTAGAAAATGTAATTAGTAGCTCGACCTAGAATTTTTGGACCAAATGCACCTATGGTGACGCTGGATGTGATCAAAATAAAAACTAAAACGAGGGACTTACGTTCCTCGCCAACTTCTTTCAATAGTCGACGAAATGAACCACGGAAATCTTTTGACTTAGTGGGGGGCGCCCCAAACATTCCACGCATTGGGCCACCACCTGGAGCTGCAGAAGCTGGCCGGCCAATTCCACCACTACCTGGACGCATGGTGCTCATGCTGCCTCCTCTGGACTCAACTGCGAAAGCACGATTTCCTTATATGTTTGGCAGGTTTCCATTAGTTCATGGTGCTTACCGATGCCAGCAATCTTTCCGGCGTCCAAGACAATTATCTGATCAGCTTCCAAAATCGTACTTACCCGTTGGGCAACCACGATTAAAGTCGAATGGGCAGATGCATTCTGCAAACTAGCTCTCAGTTTTGAATCAGTTGTGTAATCAAGTGCAGAAAAACTGTCATCCAACAAATAGATCTGTGGATTTTTAACGATGGCGCGAGCAATTGATAACCGTTGTCGTTGTCCACCAGAGAAGTTGGTTCCACCTTGCGCAACAGCGGCCTCTAACTTGTCTGTTCCATTTCCTACAAAATCAATGGCCTGTGCAATTGTTAGCGCACGATTCATTTCTTCTTCCGAAGCATCCGCCTTCCCATATTTCAAATTAGAGGCGATGCTTCCACCAAATAGAAAGGCCCTCTGTGGGACCAGGCCAATTTCCGACCAAATACTTTCAAGCGACTGTTCCTTTACGTCTATTCCATCCATAAGGACTTCGCCACTCGTGACATCGATAAATCTCGGAATTAGATTGAGCAAGGTTGTCTTACCACTGCCAGTACTTCCTATGATCGCAGTAAATTGTCCCGGCATTGCTGTGAAGGTAATTCCTGAGAGGATGGGGTGCTCGGCTCCCGGATAGCGAAACTCAACATCCTTGAATTCAATTACGCCGGTCCGCTTGGCCGGAACCTTTGGTGAAGTCGTATCGATAACTGAAGACTTTGTATTCAATACTTCCTGAACTCGCTCGGCGCTTGCTTGAGCTCTCGGAATCATCAACGACATCATCACTGCCATCATTACGCTACTTAAGATAAGCATTATGTAGGAGAGAAAGGCTGTGAGATTCCCGATAGGCATGGATCCGGAATCAATCAATTTGCCGCCAAACCATAGAACCGCAACACTAGTTAGGTTAAGGATCATCATCAAGAGCGGGAACATAATTGCGAAGGTTCTGGTAACCGAAAGAGTAGTCTTCATCAAATCTGTACTTGCTTCCGCGAATCGTTCTTCCTCGTAACTCGTTTTCACAAAAGCCCTAACTACACGAACCCCGGCGATTTGTTCACGAAGTACTAAATTGATGCGATCGATTTTTTCTTGCATCACTTTAAATAATGGAACCACCCGACGAAGTAAAAGGTAGATAATGCCGCCCATTAATGGAACTACAACTATTAGCAACTCTGAGAGCTTCGTATTAGTGCGAAGGGCCATAATCACGGCACCGATAGCCGTGATTGGAGCTGAGACCATCATGGTCAATCCCATAAACAACACCATTTGAATTTGTTGAACATCATTAGTATTTCGGGTAATTAAAGATGGTGCCCCGAATTGATTGAGTTCTCTAGCCGAAAAATTCTCAACGGTTGAAAATACTGCGCTACGTAAGTCACGACCAAAAGCCATAGAAACTCTTGCTGCAAAAAAAGCGAGCAAAACCGAGGCTCCCATTACGAGAGCGGATGAAGCCAGCATTATTTGGCCGATATGCCATATATAAGAGACATTACCTTTGGCGACGCCACCATTAATTAAATCGGCATTGAGGTTTGGAAGATACAGGTTAAAGATCGCTTGAATTAAGAGCAAAAGCATTACAAATAAAACCTGGGCTCGATATGGCTTTAAATACTTACGCAATATAAGTGTCAGCAATTTTCATTTCCCTTCATCCAATAAGACTACTCCTCAATCATCATTCCACTTGCAGATGGGGCTACTTCAAAACTATTTACGCCTTGCAGTAGTAAAACGAGGCCGATCGGTTAAATCTTTATGAAGGGCAATTGATTCAAAATCTTTGCTCAGTTCTGAAGCAATTAGCGGGCCCTGCAATTCATTGTGCTCGATAGCAAAAAATCCACCACTCTTCAAAAGTCGGCTTGCGGCTTCAATAAATTCAAGTGGAATCGCCATGCCATTTACTGGCCCACCAAAGAGTGCCTCGGCCGGTTCAAAGATTAATTCTTGTGGAATATTTGCACCATCAGGTAAGTACGGTGGGTTAGCGACAACGACATCGCACTTAATTCCTATTAAAGCGCTCTTTGCATCAGAGTGAAGGATGCGAATATTTTGATCATGCTTTTCGATATTGCGCTTTAGCCAAATCAAAGCATCTTCGGATTTCTCAACGGCAATAACATGAACTTCTTTTTTACCAATGGTTTCGCTAGCAATCGATATAGCAATGGCGCCAGTTCCAGAACCTAGATCAACCACACTTATTGGTTCAGCGAAGGTACCTAATTGATGCAGAACTTCATCAACCAAGATTTCAGTCTCGGGCCGCGGGATTAGAACCCCAGGACCGACCTCATATTCCAAATATCTAAACGGCGCATTTCCCACAATATATTGCGTTGGTTTTCCAGAGAGTCTTTCGGCAATTGCTTTTGTAAAAAGTTCTTTGATTTCGATCTCTTGATCCGTTTCAATTTCAATTACACGTGAATGTAACTCCATCCGATTAATTCCAAGGATATTTGCCAAGAGAAGTTCGGCATCAACCGCCCCAATATTCTTGGTGGCTAATTGTTCCTTGCCAAATATGAGAAGTTCTTTAGCCAGCACTTTGCGATAGCTTTGCTAGCTTGTCAGCTTCAAGGAGTGCATCAATTACTGGATCTAACTCCCCATTTAGCACGGCATCTAAATTGCTAGATTTGAAGTTAACTCGGTGATCGCTGAGGCGATTTTCTGGAAAGTTGTAAGTACGAATACGTTCAGATCGATCAACGGTACGAACCTGTTGCTTTCGTGCGGCAGCTGCTTCAGCATCTGCTTGCTCTTGCGCATGGGCTAGGAGTCTGGCCCGCAAGATACGCATCGCGGAATCTTTGTTTTGCAATTGTGATTTCTCGTTCTGGCAGGAGACAACTACTCCGGTTGGAAGGTGAGTAATTCGAACCGCAGAGTCAGTGGTGTTAACAGATTGACCTCCGGGGCCCGAAGAGCGATAAACATCAATGCGTAAATCTTGTTGGCGAATTTCGACATCAACTTCATCGGCTTCGGCAAGAATCAGTACGCCTGCCGCTGATGTATGAATACGTCCTTGGCTCTCGGTCTCTGGAACACGTTGTACGCGGTGGACGCCACCTTCGAATTTCAGTTTTGCATATGGTGATTGGCCTGGTTCGGCAACGCCCTTTGATTTAACCGCCATCGAAATTTCTTTATAGCCGCCCATTTCTGATTCGGCATAGTCAATAATTTCGCATTTCCAATTATGTTTTTCGGCATAGCGTTGATACATACGAAGTAGATCGCCGGCAAATAGCGCCGATTCATCGCCACCAACACCGGCTTTAATTTCCAAAATAACATCGCGATCATCATTTGGATCACGCGGAAGTAACAATTCTTCTAACTTTGTTTCAGTCTCAGCTAACTTATTTTCAAGAGCTGGAATCTCACTTGCAAAATCAGGATCATCGGCGGCCATCTCTTTACCGGCAGCTAAATCATCTTGGGCAGATTTCCAGGCGCGATAGCCAGCAATAATCGGTCCCAGGGCGGCATAACGCTTACCAAGTTGGCGGGCCTTGCCTTGATCTGCGTGAATGGCGGGATCGGCCATCTGCTTTTCAAGTTCTTCGTACTCAGATAGCAGCGCTGGCACTTTTGGGAAACGATCTTCTGTTGCCATTGCTACTCCTCTCGTTGAATCTCTTAATCTAGAAAGTTCTTAATATCAAAATAAAAAGACCGCACCTAGCTCGCGCATAGCGAACTGGGTACGGTCTTTAAAAAAGCTAGTTAGCGGTCTTCTTGCCGAAACGCTCTTCGAACTTCGCTACGCGGCCACCAGTATCGAGGATACGTTGCTTGCCGGTGTAGAACGGATGGCAGACAGAACAAACTTCAACATAAATTGAGCCAGATTCTTTTGTGCTGCGGGTTTGGAAAACTTCACCGCAACCACAAGTAACTGTGGTCTCTACATAATTTGGGTGGATCTCTGACTTCATTTTTATCTCCTTGTAATGACTGGGTCGGCTTTCGACGTGAACCAGTCCTTCTTTGCTCGGATCGGAAGTTTAACCCGTACGGGCTAAATTAAGAAAATTAGCCTTCTTTTGTGCTTGGAGCTGCAGCGGATAGGCCACCTTCAGCGTTAGTTGTCTTCTGGATCTGCATCAAGAATTCAACATTCGACTTAGTGCCCTTCATGCGCTCAAGCAATAGTTCGAGTGCTTGTTGTGGCTCAAGTGCGTGCAATACGCGACGAAGACGCCAAACAATTGAAAGCTCTTCCGTTCCCATAAGGATTTCTTCCTTACGAGTACCAGATGCAACAACATCAACAGCTGGGAAGATGCGCTTATCTGCGAACTTACGGTTGAGGATAAGTTCCATATTTCCAGTTCCCTTGAACTCTTCAAAGATAACTTCATCCATCTTTGAACCAGTATCAACAAGAGCTGTTGCAAGAATTGTTAAAGAGCCACCGTTCTCAACGTTACGGGCGGCACCGAAGAATTTCTTTGGTGGATAGAGCGCTGCGGAATCAACACCACCAGAAAGAATTCGACCAGATGCTGGGGCGGCGATGTTGTAAGCACGACCGAGACGAGTAATTGAGTCAAGAAGAACAACAACGTCATGACCTAGCTCTACTAAACGCTTAGCGCGTTCGATCGCGAGCTCGGCTACAGAAGTGTGGTCATCTGCTGGGCGATCGAAAGTTGAAGCAATAACTTCACCCTTAATCGAACGCTGCATATCGGTAACTTCTTCTGGACGTTCATCAACTAGAACAACCATCAAGTGACACTCTGGATTGTTAGTTGTGATCGCGTTAGCGATTGATTGCAAGACCATGGTCTTACCGGCTTTAGGTGGCGAAACAATAAGTCCGCGTTGACCCTTACCGATTGGTGAGATCAGATCAATTACACGAGTTGTCAGAATGTTTGGTTCAGTTTCAAGTCGCAAACGCTCTTGCGGATAGAGCGGAACCAACTTGGCAAATTCAATGCGCTCCTTTGAGGTCTCAGGATCTGCGCCATTTACTGTCTCAACGCGGACTAGTGCGTTGAACTTTTCTTTGCGTTCGCCTTCGCGAGGTTGGCGTACCGAGCCTGTGATGACATCGCCTTTACGTAGGCCATATCGACGAACTTGTTGAAGCGAGACATAAACATCGTTAGGGCTTGGCAGGTAACCACCAGTGCGAATAAATGCGTAGTTCTCGAGAATATCTAGCAATCCACCAACAGGTAGCAAGACATCATCTTCAGAAATTTGAATTTCGCGTTCTTCCCGATTTCCGCGATCACGGAAACGATTATTGCGATCTCCCCGGTCACCACGGTCACGTCGGTTATGACGATCACTGCGGCCGCCTCGATCATTACGATCTGAATTATTGCCAACCCATTCCTTCTTATTTACATCAGCATCTGATGCATCATTTGGATTTGAGCCTTGGTTCTCGCCATCATCATCGCCATCTTGATCTGATTGCGAATTGGATTTATTTGAATTCTTATTGCCACCCTTGCGACGGGCATCTCTCTCAGCGCGCTTTGCTTCGCGTTCAGCCTTTGCAGCTTCGCGATTTGCGGCTTGGAGATCGGCGATTGCACTTACTAGGTCGCCCTTTTTCATAGTTGCGGCATCTTCAATTCCCAATTGCCCTGCAACCTTCTTCAACTCTGGAAGAAGCATCGCGGAAAGTTCGCCGTTATCTTTTGCTGTTGCCATATTTTTGTCTTTTATCTTTTCTAAATACTCGTTAATTTACTTAATTAACAAGGTAATTTGATTTTATATTTTTATGATTATCTGGATTATTTACCGAATATTTCTCGGCTTTCCCGATAGGAGAAACTTAGCATAATCCCCGAAAAGTTGGCAAAACTAGGCTTATTCAACACCGAGTGGCGAAATGGCTACTTTCTGAGCGGTAAATGAGCCAGCCCCAACCTTCATAATCTCTTCTACTTCAAGATCATCCATTGTGTGTAGGACTAATACTGATGGACCAGCACCAGAGACCATTGCTGCTACGCCCGCTGCGCGAAGTTTATTAACTAGTGCCAAAGTCTTAGGCATAGCTTCGGTGCGATACTCCTGATGAAGTAAATCGGTGGTTGCTTCTAATAATAAATCCGGACGTGATTGCAATGCATGCACCAATAACGCGGTACGCGCCGAATTTAGCGCTGCATCATGATGTGAAATTGTTTCAGGTAATAATTTACGTGCCTTTGAAGTTGCTAGGTGCGCTTCTGGAACAAAGATAATCGCCTTAATTCTAGGATCGACTTTGGTCGCAACCGCATGACCAATTTGCGAACCTATTGAATCGGTACTGGTCCAAGCAATCGTCGCACCTCCTAAAACCGCTGCTCCGACATTATCTGGATGTCCCTCTAATTCACTTCCGAGTGAGATTAAATCTTCATCGGTCATCAATTGTTCGCCACCAAGGACAAGCGCTCTTGCTAAGGCTAAACCACCAACAATTGCTGCGGCAGACGAACCAAGACCACGACCGTGAGGAATGATATTCAATTGACGAAGTGCGATTCCACGCGCCTTATTGCCGGTGAAATCTTTTGAGCCCATATGCTCAAAGCCGCGTAACATCGCGCGAATAACTAAGTTGTTCTTATCTTTCTTAACATCATCTGCACCTTCACCGGAGATATCGATATCAAAGCCCGGTTCATCAAGAATTTGTGCTGCATAGCGATCGCGCATATCAAGGGCTAAACCAAAGCAATCAAAGCCAGGTCCTAAGTTTGCACTAGTAGCCGGAACGCTGACCTGAACCATGGCAGCTTTAAAATTTAAACGCGCGGTTGGGTTTGCCATCTAGATCAATCCGATTGCTCGGGCCGCACTTTTAACATCAACTGAAATAACGGTTGGGGCTGCGGCGTGATCTAAAATCCAATTAACATCTTTCAAACCATTTCCGGTCACGGTGATAACAATCTTCTTGCCCTTTGGAAGCTTTCCTTGTGATTGCTTCTTTATTAAGCCCGCAATTCCGGCCGCGCTAGAAGGTTCGACGAAGACGCCTTCCTTTGCTGCAACTAAACGGTATGCCGCCAAAATTTCTTCATCAGTAACGCTATCGATTAAGCCACCAGAAGTATCACGTGCTTCAATCGCTTGTTTCCAAGATGCTGGATTTCCAATTCGGATCGCGGTTGCAATTGTGTCTGGTTCTTTAACAACTTCGCCGAGAACAATTGGCGCAGATCCCGCCGCTTGAAAGCCCCACATCTGTGGCAACTTTTTCGAAACTTTATCTGCGTAGTACTCCTTGTAACCCTTCCAATATGCGGTGATATTTCCAGCATTGCCCACAGGTAAGACATGGAGATCTGGCGCATCACCCAACATATCTACGACTTCAAAACTAGCCGTCTTCTGTCCTTCAATTCGAAATGGATTAACTGAGTTAACTAAAGCAACTGGATAGTTATCGGAAAGTTCGCGCGCCAGAGTTAGGCAGTCATCAAAGTTTCCTTGAACTTGCAGCAAAGTTGCACCATGCGCAATCGCTTGCGCCAATTTACCCATTGCAATCTTTCCATCTGGCACCAATACAACCGGACGCATCCCAGCCTTTGTTGCATATGCTGCAGCTGATGCTGAGGTATTTCCGGTTGATGCGCAAATAACCGCCTTGGCCCCATCTTCTAACGCTTTCGACATTGCCATAGTCATTCCGCGATCTTTAAATGATCCGGTTGGGTTAGCGCCTTCGACCTTTAACCAAACTTCGTTATCCAACATTTCCGAGAGCACGCAGGCAGCGACTAATGGAGTTCCGCCTTCGCGAAGTGTTACCACGGGAGTCTTTTTAGAGACAGGAAGGCGATCGCGATATTCCTCGATCACACCGCGCCATTGAGGTGCGCCCTTCTTCTTAAACAGACTCATGCGATGGTTCCTTCCACGCGAATCACACTAGTTACATGCTTAACCGTATTTAAAACTTCAAGCTGTTTAACAGTTGCCGCCAGCGCTGACTCATTTGCTGGGTGCGTTAGGACTATAAGTTCGGCATCTGGACCGCGACCATCTTGGCGCACAGTCAAAATCGAAACATCATTTGCCGCAAAGACATTAGCAACCGAAGCAAGTACACCTGGAATATCTTGTACATCCATCCGAATTGAATAGCGAGTGCGGGTGGCACTAATCGGCGCAATCTTCATATGCGCATAATCTGTTTCAGTAGGTCCGAGGCTTCCTTCATTTCTATTACGAGCAACGGCAACTAAATCACCGAGGATTGCAGAAGCGGTTGGGGTACCACCGGCGCCACGGCCGTAAAACATAAGTTCGCCAGCAGATTCACATTCGACGAATACGGCATTAAAGGCCTCGCGAACAGCGGCAAGTGGATGGGTGCGTGGAATCAGAGTTGGGTGAACTCGAACCGTGATCGTTTCGCCATCTTCATTTGCTTCTGCAATTGCCAACAACTTAATGGTGAAGCCCATCTGCTTTGCCACCGAAATATCATCGGCGGTAATTGCGGTAATTCCTTCACGGTAGACATCGACATCGGAAACATCGGTATGGAAAGCCAGGCCAGCCAAGATGGCAGCTTTTGCTGCGGCATCAAAGCCTTCGACATCAGCCGTGGGATCTGCTTCGGCATAACCAAGCGCTTGTGCTTCCTTTAGCGCAGACTCGAAAGTTGCACCAGTTTCATCCATCTTGGTGAGGATGTAATTGGTCGTGCCATTAACAATTCCCATAACGCGTTCGACATGATCGCCGACAAGCGACTCAGCCATTGGGCGAAGAATTGGAATTGCCCCGGCAACGGCAGCCTCGTAATACAAATCAACATCGGCTTCATCAGATGCGTGGAAGAGTTCCCAGCCATGCTTTGCAAGTAGCGCCTTATTTGCAGTCACAACGGCCTTGCCATTTTTCATCGCCGAAAGAATTAGTTGATGAGCTGGATCAATACCGCCCATTACTTCAATAACTAAATCGATATTTGGATCTTCAACAACTGATTTGAGGTCGGTGGTAAATAGATCTGATGGAATTCCTGGGCGAACCTTCTTGGCATCTCGAACGGCGATCTTTACCAACTCTAACTTTGCGCCAGATCGGGCCGATAAATCTTCGGCGTTTGCCACAAGCAGGCGGGCAACTTCACTTCCGACAATGCCGCAGCCAAGCATTCCTACTCTGAGAGTTTTTCCATTGGCGGCCATGGGCCTATTCTCCCCTATTTTTTAGGTGGCTCGCGCCGTATTTCTAGCGAAACTAGATTTTTCGCGGACTTTCTTTCACATCAAGGGCCAATAAATCATCTTGCGTTTCACGGCGCACGATTACGCGGGCAGTTCCATCAACAACGGCCACAACAGCAGGACGGGGTACATGGTTGTAGTTGCTGGCCATACTTCGGCCATATGCACCTGTTGCCGGGATTGCTAGTAAATCACCAGGATTTATATCTGATGGAAGATCAATTTCGCTTATCAAGATATCGCCGCTCTCACAATGCTTACCAACTAATCTTGAAGAGGTAGAAGTTGCCTTTGATGTGCGGTTGGCAAGTATCGCAAAATATTGTGCGCCATAAAGCGCTGGTCGAATATTTTCACTCATTCCACCATCGACTGCGATGTAGCGACGGGCGGCACCATTATCTAATTCAACGTTCTTGGTGGTACCTACTTCATAAAGTGTTGTTGTGGTTGGGCCTGAAATTGCGCGACCAGGTTCGATTGAAACCATCGGAATTGCAATCTTATTCTTTAAGCATTCGGCCTTAACCAGAGCAGCAAGTGCTGACATTGCTAGATCTGGATCGTAGGTAACTTCATCAGGCAAGTAGGCGATTCCATAACCGCCACCTAAATCTAATTCCTGAAGTTGTCGATCAAAATGTTGATGATACTTGGCAAGCAATGAAATCAATCTGGTTGCGGCTGCTTCAAAACCTTCAGGATCAAAAATTTGTGATCCGATATGGCAATGCAGGCCGAGCAATTTGAGATTGGGCGCAGCTTCAATCTCTTCAATCGCCTTCCAGGCAGCACCGCTAGCAAGGGAAAATCCGAATTTCACATCTTCGTGCGCGGTAGAAATAAATTCATGGGTGTGAGCCTCAATGCCAGGGGTAACTCGAATTAGAACCGATTGCGTCTTTCCGGCCGACTTGGCTAAACGATTAACGCGTTCGATCTCTTGATGTGAATCAACAACTATTTTGCCAACCCCAACCTCAATTGCCCGCGCAATTTCGGCTTCCGACTTATTGTTTCCGTGTACTTCAATTTTTTCAGGATCAAAATCTGCCGCAAGTGCGACTGCTAGTTCCCCGCCAGTGCAGACATCGATTCCGATTCCAGATTCACTTATCCATTTGGCAACTTCGACTGAGATAAAAGATTTTGATGCGTAATAGACCTGCCCGGCTTGATCACCAAAGTGGCGTACCAAGGCACTGCGCCAAGTATTGAGTCGAACTTTGAAATCGGCTTCATCGATTACAAATAGTGGAGTTCCAAACTCGGCTACTAAAGAAGTTGCTTTGCAGCCACCAATAACCAATTCCCCGCCAATTAATTTGGAGTTGATTGAGAAATTTTGAGGCAGAAATGACATCTTTACATCTTCTCCGGTGCGCTAACGCCTAGAAGTTCTAGGCCATTTGCAATCACTTGTGCGGTTGCCAGACAAAGTGTGGCACGAGCGCTGTGAAGCTCGCTTGGGGTTTCATCACCTAGAGGTAGGACTCGGCAATCGGCATAGAAGCGATGATAAACACCGGCAAGTTCTTCAACATATCTAGCAATTCTATGCGGTTCGCGAAGTTCGGCCGCGGTTGCAACAACCTTAGGGAACTCGCCAAGCGCGCCGATTAATTCGCGTTCGCGTTCGTGGACAAGTAGTTCGGGGTGAATCTCTTGTGCACCGAATTTAATTCCTAAATCACTCGCGTTACGCAATACGCCACAGATTCTGGCATGTGCATATTGCACGTAGTAGACCGGATTTTCATTTGTGCGGCTGCGTAAAATATCGACATCCATCACCATCGGCGTATTTGTTGGGTAGCGAATTAGCGTATATCTGGCGGCATCTACGCCAACCTTCTCTACTAATTCTTCAAGGGTAATAACTGTGCCAGCACGCTTGGAGAGTTTTACCTCTTCCCCGCCTTCCATAATCTTTACCATCTGACCAATTAAAACCTCGACGTTGTAATTTGGATCATCGTTGTTGCAGGCAGCAAGCGCCTTCAATCGTCCGACATATCCATGATGGTCGGCGCCCAACATGTAAATGCAAATATCAAAACCGCGTTCGCGCTTGGAGATGTAATAAGCCGAGTCGGAGGCAAAGTAAGCCAAGGAGCCATCGGATTTAACCATCACGCGATCTTTATCATCGCCAAAGTCGGTGGTTCGGAGCCAAGTTGCGCCATCGAGTTCAAAGACATGGCCCTTAGCCTTTAATACATCTTGGCAATGCTGGAAGAAATTTGCTTCATATAAACTTTTTTCAGAGAACCAAACATCAAAATGCGTTCCGAATTTATCTAAAACTTCCTGCTGTTGCTTTAACTGCCACTTATATGCCAGATCTAGAAAGGCATCTGCTTGATCGCGGCCACTCAATTGCATAATCTCCGGATTAGTTTTCACAATCTCTTTGGCAATATCTTCAATGTAAGCACCGTGATAACCATTTTCAGGTCGCGCTTCTCCCTTAGCGGCAGAGAGAACGGATGCACCAAATAACTCCATCTGATTTCCACGATCATTTACATAAAATTCGCGCACGACTTCTGCACCGGCTGCGCTCAAAACTCTGCCAAGCGCATCGCCGACGGCGGCCCATCTTGTGTGACCTAAGTGCAATGGCCCGGTTGGGTTTGCACTAACAAATTCCAGATTGATTTTTACTCCGGCTAAAACTTTTCCGGTTCCATAACTCTTGCCATTTGAAATGATCGTTGAGATAACCCCGCCGGCACTTGCTAGGTTCAGAGTTATATTTATAAATCCGGGGCCAGCGATATCAACGGCTTTGATATCAGTGCGTAGGCGTAATCCAGTTGCAATTATTTCGGCAACCTCGCGCGGGGCCTTGCCCGATGGCTTTGCTAAGGCAAGAGCAATCGACGTCGCATAATCACCATGGTCCCGATTCTTTGGTCGTTCAAGTTCTAGCGAATCGGGAATGCTGCAATTTAATTCTGTGGCTTGGCGCAAGATCTCCAGGATCGCATTAGCAATGTCTTCCTGGATGCTCATCTGGCTAAGGTTACAGGCTCATTCCCATCAAGTGCTCAATTGCTAATTGATCAATAGTTTCGTATTGATAGCCACGTGCAGCCAGAGCATCGACATCAACATTTACAGTTGTCAGATCCTTCCAACTTTCACCAGCGGCAAGTGTTGGGGTTGCAAGTTCATCGATACGAGAATCCTTGATTGCAGCAGCTACACGTGGATCGGCGCGGAAGGAAGCGGCGCGTTCTTTCAGGGCTAGATATGTGCGCATATTAGATGTCGCTGAAACCCATACGCCACGATCATCTTCGGTACGGCCTGGCTTGTAGTCAAAGTGCTTTGGACCTTGATAGTTGTAGCGCTCTAGAAGGTCAACTAGGAAGAAGGCTGATTTCAAATCACCATGTCCGAATACCAAATCTTGATCGAACTTAGGTCCGTGTTGGCCATTTAGATCGATATGGAATAACTTCTTATGGAAGAGCGCCTGAGCAATTCCGTGCACGAAGTTTAGGTTTGCCATTTGTTCGTGGCCAACTTCTGGATTTAGACCAACTAATTCTGGGTGCTCTAGTGAATTAATAAAAGCTAGAGCATGGCCAATTGTTGGGAGGAAGATATCGCCGCGTGGTTCATTTGGCTTTGGTTCAATTGCAAACTTAATGTTGTAACCCTTATCAATTACATATTGCCCCAAAATGTTAAAGCCCTCGCGGTAACGCTCTAGCGCAACATATGCATCCTTTGCGGCATCAGATTCCGCACCTTCGCGGCCGCCCCAGCAAACATAAGTTTCGGCGCCGAGTTCAACAGCTAAATCAATATTGCGCATTACCTTTGAAATTGCATAGCGACGAATATCGCGTTCATTTGCGGTTAGGGCGCCATCTTTGAAAATTGGGTGAGTAAATAGATTTGTAGTCGCCATTGGAACTTTCATTCCAGTTTCGGCGAGCGTTTTCTTAAATCGAGAGATGTGAGTTGCGCGATCAGAATCATTGCTGCCAAATGGAATCAAGTCATCATCATGGAAAGTGATTCCGTATGCGCCACGATCGGCCAACTCTTTAACTGAACGAATTGGATCCAAAGGCGCTCTTGTTGCATCACCAAAGGGATCTCGTGCTTGCCAACCAACGGTCCAAAGTCCGAATGTAAATTTGTCAGCAGGTGTGGGAGTTAGATTTGATGACACGCGCGCTCCTTTAAAGGTGATGGTTGCCTAAATCTAATAGGCATTTGGCGAATTTGGGCAGGTGCCTTAAAGTTCTCTTACTAACTCCAGCGGGAGTGGTGAAATGGCAGACACGCAGGTCTTAGGAACCTGTGTCTTCGGACGTGTGGGTTCAAGTCCCACCTCCCGCACCAGCTTTTCGGGAATATGAATACCTCAATTATAAATAAATGTTATAAATGCTGGTTGTAAATTAACGCTTTAAATTAATTTGAAGCAGCAGCGAGCGCTTGTTTAGCCGCTAATAACTGCGCAGTAAATGCCTGGTAAATCTGTGAGTACTGAGTGTTGTAATCAGCTACTGCTGCAGCCTTCAAAGTCTTATTACTTCCGGCAGCCTTGATTGCTTGATCACGCATCGCCTTTGCATCGGCAACAGCGCGATCAAATCCTGCTGATGCATTTGCAGTTGAAATTGCATATGCCGCCTTTGCTGAGGCAATAGCTGCCGCCTTCGCAGCGGCCAGAGCAGATGCTGATGGATTTGGTGTAGCGGTTGCAGAAGTGGATGCTGAAACTCGCGGAGATGCTGAAACTCGCGGAGATGCTGAAACTCGTGCAGATGCTGAAGTGCTCGCTGTAGGAGTTACTTTTGTTTCGGAAGATTTAGTTGCACTTGGTGATGCACTTACAACTGGCGCTTTAGTTTCTGGGGCCTTGGTCGCAACGGGTGCGGGTGATGAAACCGGTGCATGAGTTTCTGGAGCGCGCGAAACAACTGGCGCAGGTGTCGAAACCGGTGCATGAGTTTCTGGAGCACGTGAAACAACTGGCGCAGGTGATGAAGGTGCGGGCGATGCGGCAAATGCAGGTGTAACTGTTGCTAATAGAATAGCTCCAGTTGTACTTACTACATTTAACTTACGCATCTTGAACTCCGATTAATTTAGACTTCTTTAGGAATATAACGTTTTCCTGTGAATCAATTATGGCACAGGTAGATGCTTTAGGCTCCACTAATGGCTCGAGTTAGACCCGGATCTAAGCGCTACCTTTCAGTAGTCGCGGGAATTCTTGCCTTACTGCTCGTAAATATTTCAGGGATCACCAATTTGGATTTGGCCCAAGGGTCCGATCTTGGAAATCTTGCCAAGATTTCTGTCGCTAGCCCCGAGAAGGATTTCCCGGTCCGAACGGTTTATATCTGGACACCGCCGGGAAATTATGACCGTTCCACATTGCCAGTGGTTTATCTATTGCATGGTTGGCCAGGAAGTCCGAGTTCAATGATTGCTGGAGTTACAAAGCCATTGATTGCTGCTTTTAATAAAGGTGCCAAACCATTTATCGCTGTCTTCCCAGATGGAAATGCTAAGACGCACGTAGATTCTGAATGGTCAGATAGTTATGACCAAAAAGCAATGATTGAAACTTGGTTAACTACAAATGTCATTCAAAGCGTGGAGTCTGATCGGATTCGTTCAAATACAGAGCGGGCGATTGTTGGTTTTTCAATGGGTGGATATGGCGCCGGAATAATTGGCCTGCACCATCCAGAACTCTTTACGCAAATTGCCACCATCTCTGGCTATTTCATAATTGATGATCTAACTGGAGCCTTTGGCACGATTGAGAAGATCAAATATCAAACTCCAAGTAATTTCTTGCCGGTTGCAAATAAATTTAGCTGGTTTGTCTCAGAAGGAAAAAATGATTTCACTCATCCTATTCGTGGACAGGCTGTTATTTGGACTTCGAAGTTAAAGTCAGTAAAGGCAAAATATCTCCTAGATCAACCGCCGGGTTACCACGACTTCACCTTTGTCGGAAATGAGATTGGTAAAATTGCTAATTGGTTAATCTGGCCAAAGAACGCAGCAGCAGCAGCGCCAAAGCCAAGTGCTAGTGCGAATGCCGATACTTCTACTTCAAATTAGATTCTGGCAATAACCTAAATCGCAGCAATGACTTCTTTTAGTTGTCCTAGGTGAGCAAGTGAGTGCGAACCGGCTTTTTCAATCAATTGCGAAAGGCTTAACTCGCCGGCTTCTGGATGAATGGAAATTCGTTGCCAATCACCATCTGGGATATTTTTTAAGATATCAAAGATACCTAGTTGAATACCTTCGATTGCAGCGATGGATGCTTGCGCGCTGCGCTTTTCATAGTTCAATCTGATCGGATAAATATCTTCATTAAATGGTGCCACTGCTGGCTTGTCATCAGCTAAGGCAAAGAGAAATCTCGTTGAAAAATGCATCTCCGAATCAGCCATATGGTGAATCACAAATGAGGCCGACCATGAGTTTGCATCGGGAGCTAAAGATAATTTTGCCGCAGGAATCGATTTGGCTAATTCAATAAATGCCTGGCCGTTTTTTTGATAACTCTCGAGAAGTGACTTTGTCATGCCACTAGCCTAACTCCAGCCTCCCCCAACCAGTTCTCACCCGTAACTATGACCTCTCTTTTACCTATATAACACCTAGGGCGGACCAAAGTACGCCTAACGGCTAGGTGGGCGGGTTTTTCGCCGGCCCGTTGAAACCATAAGATACGACCAGTAACTGCTTTGAGATCCTGATCGATCGCAAGGGCTGCTCAAGGATTGCTCAAGAACTAGGAGTATGAAAATGGCTGAGAAAAACTTTCGTAACTGGGTTGGCTTTAAAGAAGAAGAGAGCGCTGCCCCAAGTGAGAATGCTGTCGAAAGAATTCGCCATCTCGAGGCACAGTTAGCAGATCTACGATCTCGCCGTGACATCACAAGTTTGACCAAAGAAGAGTTTGAAATCTTGGCAACCGAAACCGCCATGAGTTTAATTAAGACGGCGCAACAGAGAGAATCTCGGGCTCTTGCTTCGGCAGAGCGCACCTTGTCGGAAGCAGCTCGCGTTACCAAAGAAAAATTGGAAGGCGCTGAAGCAAAGGCAAAATCAATTCTCTCTGGCGCAGAATCTCGTGGCCGCAAATATTTGGAGGCCGCAGAAGTTGAAGCTGAGGAAGTAAAGAACAAAGCTCTTTCTGCCGCCCAAGCACTTGCTAATGAGAGCAAGCGCGAGGCAGCAGCTCTTGCATCTGCCGCTCGCAACGAGGCAGAACGCATTATCAACGCCGCAACTGCTGAAATCGGAAACTTCCGTGGCTGGCTCACATCGGCAATTACTGAGTCTGAAAGACTTTATCGAATTCAAACTCAATCACTTTCAGCCGCAGAGCGTGCGATTGTTGAGACCAAGGCTCGCCTTGAGACCGCCTTCGAACGTCTATCTGGTTTGCAAAATGAGATTGATACCAATCTAGATGAGCAAAATCGTCCTGTTAAGCGACGCTTCCCAACGAGTGATGAGGCAACTCCTGCCAGTAAAAAAACTTCTGCAGTAAAGGCTGTAAAGAAGAGTGCAAAGAAGAGTCCTGCTAAAAAACGTAAGTAAAAGTTATGTCTTCCCCGAAGAACCAAACTCGAAGTAATTACATTCCATCAATTGATGGGCTTCGAACTTTGGCAGTTGCCGCAGTCTTGCTCTATCACCTTGGCGTTAAGTGGATCCCCGGTGGCTTTCTTGGGGTTGACCTGTTCTTTGTAATCTCTGGATATGTAATCACACGTCTAATTTTGGATTCCATCGAAGGAATCAATGGTTTGGACTTGAAAGAATTTTATTGGACTAGGGCTCGTCGATTATTTCCCGGTCTTTTAGCAGTTGTAATTGTAAGCATCATTATTTCGGCAATATTTGCACCAGATGCAATTCATAGACTTTTAAGTGATGCCCCCTTTGTTTTAACCGGAACAAACAATTGGCACCTCGTTGCGCTCCATCAAGATTACTTTGCAGCCAATGGGCGACCACCTCTACTTCAGCACACTTGGTCCCTTGCTGTTGAGGCTCAGTTCTATGCAATCTGGCCACTCATTCTCTATTTCATCTGGCGCAAATATGGCCGAAAAAATGTCGCGAAGGCGGCGCTGCTAATTGCACTCTCATCTGGCCTTGCCCTCTTCTTATTCTCGATTCGGGTAGATAACAACTCTTCTTCAAAAGTTAGTCACATCTATTTCGGAACAGACACGCACAGCCTGGGGCTCTTCCTTGGTTCAGCACTTGCGGTTAGTTGGATTCCACGCAATCTAACGGCCAATATCTCCCAGCGCGCGCAAGATTTTATCGATGGCATCGGACTCGTTGGGCTATTTGGTTTGCTTTGTACTTTCTTATTTATTAATGAGAGCAACGCAACGCTCTATCGTCTTGCTTTTCCACTTGCTGGAATTTTTGGTTGCGCCACCATAATTTCATTAGTTCACCCAGCTTCAAGATTTGCACCGATTTTAAGTAGCAAGCCTATGATTTGGATTGGCGAACGCTCGTATGGAATTTACCTATGGCACTGGGTCATTTTTCAAATCACCCGGCCATCAATTGATCTAGCTGCCGCTTCGGCATCAGCGCTAAATGCAGCAAGAATTCTTTTGGTTCTAGCTTGCGCGGATATCTCTCTTCGATATTTGGAGATACCAATTCGCCGTCAAGTAATACAAAATTGGGTTCGAGGAATTAAATATAGAACCAAGCGCACCCAAAAACATCAGAAAATATTTTTAGCCACATGCATCACCTTGATTAGCCTTCTTACAGTTTCTTCGGCAAGCGCTGCTTGGTATCGAAATAATCATGCTGCCAAAATCATTAAAAAAGATACGCCGCTGTCAGAGGTCACAATTAGCGCTGCCAATAATGGAATTTGGCTAACTGGCGATTCAATTATTCTCGGTGTAAAAACCCGATTGGCGCAGAAGAAGAGTTTGTCCCTTGTAAATGCTCGAGTTGGGCGGCAGATCGGCGAGCTCATTGATGTGGTTAAGGCTGATGCGCCGCAAGTTCCAAATTCAGTAATTGTTTTAGATGTTGGAAATAACAATGCTCTGGTAAAAGCTGATTTGGTCACGCTTATGGAGCTTATAAAACATCAACCTAAAATCATCTTGGTCAATACCGCAGTGCCTCGGGCTTGGCGGGAAGAGAATGATCGATTAATTCAAGAGGTTGCAGCGAATTATCCGCAGGTTAAATTAATTGATTGGAATTCGATTTCAAATAATCATCCAGAATTTTTTGCACCTGATGGTGTGCACTTAAACGAGAATGGCAACAACGTTTACGCTGCTGCCATTCTCGAAGCCTTGGGGTAATTAGTTAATAATTAGTTAAATTGTCCTGACAGACCGAAGGCTGACTTATTTAGAACAGTTGTGCCGAGAATTGTTTGTCCATCAGAGTAAACAGCTGAAACTCGGAATGAAGACCAACCTGTTGCAGCACTCTTAGTAACATCAATAGAGAGTTGTGATGCTGGAAGGGTTGAAATTAACTTCCAAGCACCGCCATTAACACTGATCTCTACATTGTAATTAGCAATTCCGGTTGAGCTCATAGGAGCCTTCCAAGAAATTGTTGCACCGTTGGATGTTAGGTGTGAGTTAATGCTTTGTGGTCCCTCGTGTCCCGCAGTCGCTGCAGATGGGGTACTTGCACTGCTAGCCGCTGGTGCTGCAGAAGTTGAAGTTGCTGGTGCCGCAGATGCAGATGTAGATGTAGCGGGTGCTGCTGAGGCAACAGGTGTTGCAGGAGCAGAGCTCTTTGAGTTTGAAGAGTTACGTGAGACGACGATTAGCGCCAAAATTACTATTCCAACAATAACTGCAAGAACAACACGACTAGATGACTTAGAAGTCTCCTTTGTCACTTTCGTGGTTTCGGCTGGATTTGTTACGCCAGGCTTTTTTGTCGATGTATTTGTAGATAGCGCTGCTGGTATTGATGCACCAGGAGTGCGTGAATAAGAATTTGGAACTGGTGGAATAACAATTGAGGCTGTTGAAGATGCTACTTTGGAAGAACGCTTGGCAACTTTCTTCGAAGACTTCTTAACGGCCTTCTTAGCGCTCTTCTTTACTGCCTTCTTGGCAGTCTTTTTGACACTCTTCTTAGCTGAAGTCTTCTTGGCGGAAGTCTTTTTAGCGCTCTTCTTTACTGCCTTCTTGACAGACTTCTTTGCGCTCTTCTTAACAGCTGACTTCTTAGCAACTTTCTTTGCGCTCTTCTTTACTGCCACGGTTACTCCTTATTTATTAGCGATCTCGGTCTTGAAAAATAACTATCTGTGCGGCTCGCACAACGGTTTAAGAATAGCGCAGAGATGCGTCGTGGATACCAAACCGAAGCGGCATCAAAGCAAACGGGTGATCTGCGGGGCGATTTTACGCATCGCCTGCCCACGGTGGCTGATCAAATCCTTAGCTCCATGCGCAAATTGCGCCAAAGTTAACTCTGATCCGATTGGTTGAAAAATTGGGTCATAGCCAAACCCGGCGCTTCCTCTCGGGCTTTGCGTGATGAGCCCTTCCAAACTCCCTGAC
This sequence comes from uncultured Actinomycetes bacterium, assembly GCA_903836945.1. Lineage (GTDB taxonomy): Bacteria > Actinomycetota > Actinomycetes > Nanopelagicales > Nanopelagicaceae > AAA044-D11. The sequence continues at coordinate 23,486 of CAILSO010000055.1, forward strand.
TCTACTAATTCAATTTCGCCATTTGGGTGGTTCTCTGGGAAGACCAAAGTAACGACACAAACAAATTGCGCACCACGTTTTTCCTCTGGCGTATCTTGAAGTTGCTCCAGTACCTTATTTATATTGGCTAAATCATCGCCATGTACACCCGCCCACCTAGCCGAAAATATTCCCGGGTCGCCATTTAGTGCATTAATACAAAGTCCACTGTCATCTGCAATTGCTGGAAGATTTGTAAAGACGCTAACTTCGCGAGATTTCAATAAGGAATTTTCTAAAAAACTCTTACCGGTCTCCTCTACATCAGGGAGATCTGGAAAATCTGCTAATCCCAGAACTTTTATATCACTTGCATACTCGGCAAGCATTCGTTCGAACTCCGCCACTTTTCCCAGATTGCGAGTAGCTAAAACTATTTCTCGCATTTTTAAGTGGCCCTTACTTCTATTTTCTAAAGTGATTACTTTGTGGCTAGCGCAGATTGCTGAAGTTTATTGAGCTCGGCGCACCCCTTGGTGCCTAAATCCAATAATGAGTTGAGAAGATTACGATCAAATGGCTTGCCTTCAGCGGTGCCCTGAACTTCGACAAAGTTTCCATCTGCGGTACAAACAATATTCATATCAGTATCAGCGGTGACATCTTCCTCGTAGCAAAGATCAAGCATGGGTGTACCGTTAATAATTCCAACACTTATTGCCGAAACACCTTGGATCAATGGTTGCTTGGCAGGTGAGATATGACCTTGTGCCTTCGCCCAGTTGATGGCATCGACTAAAGCAACGTAGGCACCAGTGATTGATGCGGTTCGGGTTCCGCCATCGGCTTGCAATACATCGCAATCGATCACAATTGTATTTTCGCCAAGTGCATCCATATCAACGATGGCACGAAGGGAACGACCAACAAGTCTGGAAATTTCTTGGGTACGGCCACCAAGTTTGCCTTTAACACTCTCGCGATCAGAACGTGAGTGTGTTGCTCTAGGCAACATTGCATATTCCGAAGTCACCCAGCCTTTTCCTTTACCAGTCAACCAACGTGGCACTCCTGGGGTGAAGGATGCAACACAAAGAACTCGAGTATTTCCAAACTCAACTAATACTGAGCCCTCGGCATTGTTTAACCAGTTACGAGTGAATTTAACTTCGCGAAGTGAATCTGTTGCGCGAGCGCCAATACGTTCATTGCTCATGTTGTTGTTCTTCTCTCTTGTTTTGGAAATCTAACTTAGGATATTTGCTTTTCAACTTTTACAACTTCGGGACCTAAAAAGCGGCGGGCCAGAGTTGCAAATAATTCACTATCTCCGGTTGATACGAATTTGTAGGTCGGCTTGTGACCATCGCTTAGAAGATTTTTTTCAACTAGAACGCGATATAAATCTTTTGCGGTCTCCTCCGCGCTTGAAACTAAAGTCACATCATTTCCCATTACATATGAGATTACGCCAGTTAGCAGTGGGTAGTGGGTACAACCTAAGACCAAGGTATCTATCTTTTTATCAATCAGCGGTTGCAAATATTGCTTGGTTACTTCGGTAATTTCTCTTCCAGAAGTTTCACCACGTTCGACGAACTCGGTAAGGCGCGGGCAGGCCACTGAGGTGATATCTAACTGCGGAAGAGCCGCGAAAGCATCTAAGTAGGCACCAGATTCAACTGTTGCAGTTGTTCCGATCACTCCGATTTTTCCGCTGCGGGTGGCAGATACCGCGCGACGAGCGGCTGGTTGGATCACTTCTATTACTGGAATTTCATATCGTTCACGTGCATCGCGCAACATCGCGGCGCTTGCTGTATTGCAAGCGATCACAATTGCTTTACATCCGGCGGCAACCAACTGATCCAAGATTTCGAGGGAGAAGGTTCTAACTTCCGCTAATGGGCGCGGGCCGTAAGGACCTCGGGCGCTATCGCCAACATAAAGAATTGATTCACCGGGTAGTTGATCAATAATTGCTCTTGCAACCGTTAGGCCACCAACACCGGAATCAAAAATTCCGATCGGTGATTGTGCATTAACTACCGGATTACTCACTTGCAAATTCTAAGCCCAGAGCTCACCTTCAATGGCATCGGCATCGCCATCTTCGTTATAAACCCCAGTAGATAAGTACTTCCAGCCAGCATCACAGACAATAAATGCAATATCGGCTCCCACTTTTGCCGCTACCGCTTCGCGCGCGATGCCAAGGGCCGCATGCAAAATGGCGCCAGTTGAGATGCCGGCGAATATACCCTCTACTTGCAATAATTCCCGAACTCGCCTTACCGAATCTTCGGCCCCAACCGAGAAGCGACGAGTGATTACAGTTTCATCATAAAGTTCTGGAACAAACCCGGCATCTAAATTTCTAAGTCCATAAACAACTTCACCATAACGAGGTTCGGCGGCAATTACTTGTACGAGTGGATTCTTTTCGCGTAAATATTTTCCGGCTCCCATGAGGGTTCCAGTGGTTCCAAGTCCTGCAACGAAGTGAGTAATTGAAGGTAGGTCTTCGTAGATTTCTGGGCCAGTACCTTCGTAATGTGCCTGCGTATTTGCTGGATTTCCATATTGATAAAGAAATACCCAATCTGGATGCTCTGCCGCAATTTCCTTTGCAATTCGCACGGCTTCATTAGAGCCACCTGCAGCCGGTGAATAAATAATTTCTGCGCCCCACATTTTCAAGAGCTGGGTACGTTCGGGGCTCGTGTTCTCGGGCATCACGCAAACCAATTTGTAGCCACGAACTTTGGCAATCATTGCAAGTGAGATACCTGTGTTACCACTAGTTGGTTCCAAAATTGTGGCACCGGGTTTTAGCGCACCTGATTTCTCGGCGGCATTAATCATAAATAAAGCAGTTCGATCTTTAATTGATCCGGTTGGATTACGATCTTCAAGCTTTGCCCACAAACGAACCGGCGGTGCACCCGCCTGGGCCTTGGGCGATAATTTTGGCAATCCAATTAATGGGGTGTGCCCAAGTGAATCTTCTAGTGAATCAAATCTGGTCAATTACATCCGCCCGCGACAGCTGGCAGGATTGTTACTGAATCACCGGCTTTAAGTGTGGCGCTTAGCCCACCCATAAATCGAACATCCTCATCGTTAATATAAATATTTATAAAGCGGCGCAATTCGCCATTCTCAAGCAGGCGTTCACCAAGTCCCGGGAACTTTGCATCTAAATCCGAAATCAATTCAGATAGCGAAGAACCATAAGCGGAAACTGCCTTCTCATTCTTTGTGTAAGGACGCAAAATAGTTGGGATTCGAACTTCAATGATGGCCTTAGACATACCTTTATTATTCTAGATAAGTGCAATATGTGCCAACTCGAGTGATGTTAACTAAAACTCGCTAATGATTTGAACCGGCTCTTCAGTTACAACCCCATCAATAATTCGATAAGAACGAAATTCATTCTCAGGTGCAATCTCTTTGCGGGTAGAGACGAGCACGTAATGAGCCCCTGGCTCGGAGGCATAGGCAATATCGGTGCGAGAGGGGTAAGCCTGCGTTTCCGTATGTGAGTGATAAACAACGACAATCTCTTCATCTAAATCATCAATCTCACGATAAAGGTTTAATAAATCCTTTGAATCAAATTCGTAAAAGGTCGGTGAGGCAGCAGCATTGATCATCGGCTTGTGGCGGATTGGTTTATCACTGCCAATCGGTCCCAGAATTACCCCACAACATTCATCTGGGTACTCGGCAATGGATTGCGCAACTATTGCATCCACATGGCTTTGAAGAATTCGCAATGTCACGATGGAAGTCTAACCCGAAGAGAGATTTCCTTATAAATTATCGAGTAAATTTCCTTGCAACCAACCAAGCCAGAAATAGACTGCATGAACCGATTTTTCAGGTTCGCTATCTGGCATAAGTTCAAATTTTTCAAAACTACCCTCATTTATTTCCAGCCGGACAGAGAGCGCAATGCGCAGATCATTTAGCGCAGTCAACCAAATATCGCCATCGAGGTTTTCGATTATCCCCCCATGATCTCCGTCAACCAATATTGCTAGCTCTTCGCGAATAATTCGCAGATTACGCTGCTTACTACTTCTGAGGGCTGGCTCGGTATACCGGCGAAAATCAGAGGCGGCCTCTGGATCAGCATAAGCATTAGGTAATAACCGAAGTAACACTGGATCTTCTGGGGTAACAATTTCAGAAGGCATGGCTAGTAATTGGGCAAGTGGATCAGATGTGTCGTAGTGATGGAAGAAATCGCCTTCACCTAGAAGTTCTAATAGTTGCTCCGCAAGGTTGATCAAAATATGGGCTTCATCCAAGGTTAGCTCTAAGGAAAATGAACCTCCTACCTTTTCAAAGTTAGACATTAAATTTTGTCATCTCTTTGAAGTGTGGCCCAAAGACCATGCTCGTGAAGGCGTTGCACATCGCGCTCCATCTCTTCGCGACTTCCACTAGAGACAACAGCTCGACCCTCAACATGAACTTGCATCATTAATTCGTGAGCTCGCTCTTTTGAAAAACCAAATAACTTTATAAAAACATGAGTTACATATCCCATTAAATTAACTGGGTCATCCCAAACAATGGTGACCCATGGACGATCAACCAAATGATCTAGGCTCAAATCACCTTCGGTGCGAGTGTCGAATTTGGTAGCCATCATTCCTACCTTATTAGCACGGATAGCGAATCGGTCATCGACTGGCCAAAAGTCGCGTCAGCGCCAGAGCTAATTGCTATTTTTATAACTCCCTTAGCACTGGGGGTGTAACTAAACTTAAAGTTGCCGCTGCTATCGCTAGTTGTTGTATTTATTGGATCTGGTAGGCCATTAATCAAAAGGGTGACGGTACTTCCAGCAGTCTTGGGTTGAAGCGAACCGGTAATGAAATAGGTGCTACCCAACTTCATAGATGTGGGCGCGCTCCAGGAAATTAGATGCCCGATGGCTATGTTTTTGAGTTGCGAAAGCCCGGCCAAACGTTCCCATGATGCATCAGAGCTAATTCGTAGTTGTGAATTGTTTCCCAAAAGTAGTTTTGCAAAGATCGTTCCATCTTGTGCGGTATTAGCTACAAAGGCTGGGCGCCAATCTTGGGCACCATTTTTCACTTCGATTCGAGCTGGAATTCCAGCAAGCGCACGGCCATCGGGAAGTTTAAGTGTTCCGGTAACTGCAATTGATCTTCCATAGGACTGCGAATCAACATCAGTAACTAAGGTCGCAACCACAGAATCAGGTGCGATGGTTTTAGCCAAATCACGAATCGCGCTAGTTGCAAGTGGATCTTCCATTCCTAGCGTCCACTGTGCCAAGCCTCCCAATCGATATTTTGCGACCAGGCTTGCCCGCAATGCAAAAGACTTTTGATCTTGGTACCAAACTGTGCGGCTCGCCGTACAAGTGGTTGCTAAACCTGAAGCAGTATTTCCGTTATATATTTTTTGATAATTGAAAGTACTTTCACCATAAGTTTCATTAAATGTGGGAGTTGCTCCGTAGCTTGCTGCCAGATTTGTCGCATCGCGCATTACAAAGGTAGCCGCCTTCGCTGAAGTCTTTACAATCGCCGCAACATCCACCGGGCAAGTTCCATCAACTTTTGTAACCCAATCGCGGCCATAGCCGGCAATGCCAACAAAAACTTTGGAGGCTGGCATTGAAGCCACCGCCCATTTAATTGCATCTTCCGTCCAAGTAATTGGTCCAATTGGTCCGGGCGTAGTCGTCGAATAGTCATAGCTCATTATTCGAAGGCGATCGATAAATTGCGCAATATGTGGCCAGTCATACACATAATAGCCCTTCTTCCCGGATGCTGGGTCGAAGGCAACTGGAGTTGTTACAGATAAGACTTTTCCTTGTAGATGAAGCGCTGTAGAAAGCTCGCTTATAAAGCGAACCCAATTGGGCGCAGTTGTTGTCCAAGTTGTATTCCCATCAACAAATGCAAAATTCTCAAAATCTAGATCAATCCCGTTATATGAATTTGTCATCGACAAATTAACAAGTGCACGAACCAGATTTGCCCGAGCCGAATCTTTTGCGAGTACCGCTGCCAGGACACCTTTATTAGTTCCATCAGTTATGGTTGGAATTATCGTGAAATTCATACTTTGCAAAGTTGCAATCGGAACAGAGATTGGAACCGATGGATTTGCCGGAGTATATAAATCTGTAATTGTGTTCTCGTCTTTTACGGTGTACCAGAATGGTGAAACATCTCGAATCAGATCTGAGTTTTGAACCGCAGAAGGAAGCGCGGTCTTCATTCCATAGTACGGAAGCCAGCCCGTTAAAATTTTTCGAGGTGGGTTATCGGCTTTTGCCGTCAAAGAATAAGAGCTGCTAAAGAAAATTAGAGAGCTAAGGGTAAATACTGATAATAATTTTAAATAATTTTGCCCTCGCGAGAAATTTTGATCTCGATGGCTACTCTTTTTTGAGGCCGTCATAAATCTTTTTACATGTTGGACAGATCGGAAATTTTTCCGGGTCTCGACTAGGTACCCATTTCTTGCCGCAAAGCGCTCGGACAGGCTTTCCAGTTACTGCCGATTCAACGATCTTCTCTTTACGAACATAATGGGAAAAACGCTCGTGATCGCCATCTTCTAATTCTTCGCGTACTTCTTCCTCGGTCTGCTTAGTAAGTAAGTCCGAAAATGGCTCTAGACCTGTATCGGGCAATCCAACACCTGCGCCAGTTGATTCTCTGCGCGTAAAGATTCCCATGCATGAGATTCTACCGATAGGTCTTCTTTGATGACGGAATTAGCATATTATTTAGAGATGAAAGATCTACTTCGCACTGAACATCTATCGCGTGCCGATGTGGATCTACTCCTAGACACTGCCGCAAGTTTTGCCAGCAACCCACTTCGCGAAACGGATGCACTCGCTCATAAGAGCGTTGCTATCTACATGACCAAATCTTCAACTCGTACCCGCTTGGCCTCTGAGACCGCAGTTGCACACTTAGGTGGTCATCCGATGTTTCTACGTGGTGATGATCTACAGATTGGTCGCGGTGAAACAATCGCAGATACCGCCCGAGTTATTAGTGGCTTTGCTAGCGCGCTAATTGTCCGCACCTTTGCACAAAGTGATGTTGACGAACTTGGAAAGTACGCCAGCATCCCAGTTATTAATGGCTTAACTGATACCGATCACCCAACTCAACTCTTAGCTGATTGGTTAACCATTCGGGAAGTTTTTGGTAAAGATATTGCCGGAAGAAAATTTACATATATCGGCGATGGCAACAACATGGCACATGCTTGGTTAACAATGGGCGCAATTCTTGGAGCGCATGTTGTGGTTGCTACTCCTCCTGGAAAATGGGCACCGGCGCACGATGCTGTGGCTGTAGCAAAGAAGATTGCTAAAAATAGTGGGGCAAAAATTGAAGTTCTCACCGATCCGGAGATCGCAGCAAAAGATGCTTCAGTTTTATATGCAGATGTATGGATGTCCATGGGCGATCCCGAACATCTTCGAGCCGAAAAGTTAGCTGCTCTTGCACCTTACGCAATTACCCAACAACTTATGGATCTGACCACAAAGGATTCAATTTTTATGCACTGCCTACCAGCGCATCGCGGTGAGGAAGTAAGTGCCGAAGTTATCGATGGGCCAAAATCTGTTATTTGGCGGGAAGCCTTTCACCGTCGTAGCACGATTCAAGCAATTCTCTATCACCTTAACCGTAGCGAGCTCCAAGGTAACCCAGAATTTGGACAAAATTAAGAAAAATCTAAGCGGATTTTGTAGTTAAATTCCCTAACAAGGACTAATCTTTTGAAATGCGAATCGCTGTAGCCAAAGAGATCAGATCGGGCGAGGCTCGAGTAGCTCTTGTTCCAGATATTATTTCAAAATTAACTAAAGCTGGATTAGAAGTTGTAATTGAATCTGGTGCCGGCACCGCTTCAGGTTTTACCGACGAGCAATACACCAGCGCTGGCGCGATTGTTAAATCTGGAAATGTAATCTCCGATGCTGATGTTGTTGCATCCGTAACCGCGCTAACCCCAGATCAGATAAAAACTTTGAAAAAGGGCGCCTTAACAATCTCCTTCCTTTCACCAACGACCCAAGTTGATTCAATAGAGGCCGCAGCAAATCACGGCGTCACCGCCCTCTCACTTGAATTAGTACCGCGCATCTCCAGAGCACAATCAATGGATGCCTTAACCTCACAGGCCCTTTGTGCTGGATATCGTGCATCACTTGTTGCCGCAGAACTTTCACCCCGGTTCTTTCCATTATTAATGACAGCTGCCGGAACTGTTACGCCAGCTCAAGTAGTTGTCTTGGGCGCTGGAGTAGCTGGTCTTCAGGCAATCGCAACTGCTAAACGATTGGGTGCGGTTGTAAGTGCATATGACGTGCGCCCTTCATCAGCCGATGAAGTTAAGTCGATGGGCGCAAAGTTCATCACGCTAGAACTCGAGGCACTTGAAGGCAGCGGTGGTTATGCCCGCGAAATGACAGAAGAACGCGCCGCCAAACAACGAGAACTTCTTACTCCTTATTTAACTGCGGCAGATGTTGTAATCACTACCGCCGCAGTTCCAGGTCGTCCAGCTCCTAGATTGGTTACCGGCGAGATGCTCTCTGCAATGAGATCGGGTTCAGTGATCGTTGATTTAGCCGCTGAAACTGGTGGCAATGTCGAAGGCTCAAAGCCTGGCGAAACAATTACTACTGCAAATGGCGTAGTTCTTTGGGGCGGCAAGGATGTTCCATCCCAATTGCCATTTCACGCTTCGATGCTCTTCTCGCGTAACGTCGTAAATCTTTTATTACTAATGACCAAGAGCGTTGATGGGAAGCCAACTGGCGATGTAATTCCAGATTTCGCAGATGAAATTATCGATGCAGCAACACTTACATTTAATGGATCACGACGTACTCCGGAGGGTAAGAAATGACAACAATGGCTATCTTGACCATCTTTCTTCTCTCGATCTTCGTGGGATTTGAAGTTGTCGCAAAAGTTTCAACAACGCTGCACACTCCCCTGATGTCTGGTGCGAATGCCATTCACGGAATTATTTTGGTGGGTGCAATTCTCGTTGCCGATAAGGCCACTAGTACTTTAGAGACCACGCTATCGATCTTGGCCGTTGTACTTGCCACAATAAATATGGTTGGCGGCTTTGTCGTTACCGACCGCATGCTGGAGATGTTCAAAGGCAAAGGCGGTAAGAAATAATGAATTCAAATCTCTATGCTTTGATTGGTCTTGGGGTTGCCGTCTCATTCATCATGGCCCTCAAAGGTTTATCAGCACCGAAATCTGCTAGGCGCGGAAATCTAATTGGCGCCACCGGAGCCACAATTGCAACTGTTGTAGTTTTCTTTGATCCAAGTAGCACTAAGCACCACAACACAGGACTGATCTTGGCAGCGATTGCCTTTGGAGTTTTGGTCGGAGTCCCTGCAGCACGCAAAATTCAGATGACACAAATGCCACAACTTGTCGCCTTATTTAATGGTGTCGGTGGTGGCGCAGCTGCCTTGGTTGCAACGGTTGAGTATTTAAATCTAAGTTCTGAAGGCAAACCATCTACTGCAAATATTGTTGCAACAGTCTTTACTGTAATTGTTGGTTGTACTTCATTTGCTGGTTCGGTAATTACCTTCTTAAAACTTCAAGAGTTGATGACAACTCGCCCCGTTATTTTCCCTGGTGGGCGCTTTGTAATCGCAGCAACCTTGGCTGGCGTGCTTGCTACCGGTGGTTGGACCATTGCTTCTGGTGGAAATACCCCATTGTTAGTAATGGGTGGGCTCTCCCTTCTATTTGGTGTTCTCTTCGTACTTCCAGTTGGCGGCGCAGATGTTCCGATTGTTATCTCACTTCTAAATGCATTCACCGGTTTAACTGTGGCGGCAAGTGGTTACGTTCTTCAGTCAACGCTGTTAATTGTTGCCGGAACTTTGGTCGGCGCATCAGGAACTATTCTCACCAGACTTATGGCGCAAGCAATGGGCCGTTCATTATTTGGAACCCTATTTGGAGCCTTCACCGCAAAGCCACAAGCAGCAGTCGGTGCCAGTGAAGTGCGACCAGTTAAATCTGGATCACCTGATGATGTTGCAATCTTGCTTAACTATGCCTCACGAGTTGTGATCGTCCCGGGTTTTGGTTTAGCGGTTGCGCAAGCACAACACACGGTTCGGGAATTAGCTGATTTACTTTCAACTAAAGGCGTGGAGGTTGCTTATGGCATCCACCCAGTTGCTGGACGTATGCCGGGCCATATGAATGTTTTGCTTGCCGAAGCAAATGTTCCGTACGAACAATTAGTGGAAATGGAAGAGATCAACCCAACTTTCCCACAAACCGATGTGGTTCTAGTAGTTGGTGCAAATGACGTGGTCAACCCGGCAGCTAAAACAACGCCAGGCTGTCCTATCTATGGAATGCCGATTCTTGATGTTGCCAGCGCAGGAAATGTAATTTTTCTAAAGCGTTCGATGCGCCCAGGTTTTGCGGGTATCGAAAATGATCTTCTTTACGATGCAAAAACCACGCTTTTGTTTGGTGACGCGAAGGATTCACTTACAAAGGTTGTTAGCGCCCTTAAAAACCTTTGAGTTAATTTCCTTCAACAACATCGGTTGGGGCGCCATGAACATTTCGGACATCTCCGCCTAGCTTTGCACCGATGCCACCGCGTTGTAATGGTTTCTTGGCAACTTGATGTTCGGCTGGAACCGTGCCCAGCAATCCCTTTTGGAAATCATCGAATGCCTTCAAGACTTCTGCCTTGGTATTCATAACGAAGGGCCCCATCCAAGCGACGGTCTCGCGAATTGGTTCGCCACCTAAAATCAAAACATCCATTTGTGGTGAACGCGATTCTTGGCTTTGATCGGCGCGGATTAGCAAATTATCGCCATCGGTCAGAACAGCTAATTGTCCGAAGTGAATTGGTTGAGAATTATCACCAATTGTTCCGTGACCATTTAGTGTGTAAACCAGAGCGTTGTAATTTTTCTTCCACGGGATGCGAAGTTCGGCTCCGGGTGCGATTGTTGCGTGAACCATCGTCATCGGAGTTTGGGTTGAACCTGGTCCAACATGGCCAGCAACTTCACCGGCAATAACTCTAAGCAGCGCGCCACCATCGTGAGAGGCAAGTAGCGCAACTTCGGATGCTCTTAGATCCTGATAGCCAGGTGTTGCCCATTTCTTAGCTGCTGGCAGGTTTACCCACAATTGGAAACCATGAAATAGACCACCACTCATAACCAAATGTTCTGGCGGAGTTTCAATATGCAAAATTCCAGCACCAGCAGTCATCCACTGCGTATCGCCATTTGTAATTGTTCCGCCGCCGCCATGATTATCTTTGTGATCGAAGATGCCATCAATAATGTAAGTAACGGTTTCAAAACCTCGGTGTGGGTGCCATGGAGTTCCCTTTGGTTCACCTGGGGCATATTCAACTTCGCCCATTTGATCTAAGTGAATGAATGGATCGAGATCTGCTAAATCAACTCCGGCAAATGCCCGGCGAACTGGGAAACCTTCGCCCTCGAAACCTTGTGGCGCAGTAGTAACACTTTTGACGCGGCGAGTCTTGGCCGATGGGTCAGCAACAACCCGAGGAAGGACGGTGATATCTGCAACTGTTACTGCTGGCACTTTTGGCCTCCGGCTCGATCGTGTTAACGGCTAATTCACAGGTCTTCTTGAAGCTAGGTATCAAACAGTAATTGACGGTTCAACGACTGTAATCCTAGAACCAAAATATAAGGAAATCTATTCCGCCCCCTAGTTCGCCCCACTTTTCGCAATAGACTTGCAAGATGAAGATGGAAGATCTAATCCTTAGCGACGGGCGAAAACTCAACCTACTCGTTGGAAGTGGCACAAGCGATCACGCGGTCATCTTCCATCACGGAACTCCCTCTTGCGCTGTAGCTTGGATCGAAGAGATTGAGTACTTGGATTCAATCAACGTAAAAGCGATTGCATATTCCAGAGCCGGCTATCACACCAGTGATCGCAAATTAGGGCGCGGCGTTGTCGATGTAAATCCTGATATCGAGGAAATCCTCAAGAAATTTGCGATCAAAAGTTTTACCGCAATTGGCTGGTCTGGTGGCGGACCTCACGCACTTGCAAATGGTCTTATGCCTGAGTGTAAAAGCGTAATCGTCTTGGCTGGAGTGGGACCTTACGGAAAATCAGATTTAGATTTCTTAGCAGGTATGGGTCAAGATAATCACGAAGAATTTGGTGCCGCTCTTGCCGGATTAGATACATTGGAAAAGTGGATGGATGTTAACGCCGCTGCCCTCAAAACAATCACCGGTGAAGATTTGCGAAATACCGATGGCAACCTCTTCTCAACAAATGATCGCAAGCTAATGAAAGATCTGACTTATTCGGAAAATGTGGCAAAAAATTTCCGTGATTCATTATCGGTCTCATATGATGGCTGGATCGATGATGATCTAGTTTTCATCAAGGATTGGGGCTTTGAGCTAAGTTCGATTAAGAAGCCGGTAACAATTTTTCAAGGCGACGAGGACTTGATGGTTCCGGTAGCTCATGGTCAGTGGTTACTTAAGAATTTACCAAGTGCAAAAATCGTACTTCTTCCCGGCTTTGGCCATATGGGGCTCTTTGGCAGCAACCGCGATGAAATTATGGCCGAGGTTAAATAGTTGGGGCTAAATAGTTGAAATTAAATGGCCAGCATAAGTTTAAGAAGTTAACAGGTGCGCTGACTCTTCTAGCTCTTCTAACACTTCTTACAAGTTGTGGCCTGCCATCTGGCAATCAAAAACCTGATGATTCAAAGGTTCGTGATGGCATAAAACTTCTAGTAACGTCATTCGAACGTGGACACACCAAGCTCATAAATTGGAACGATGCGAAAGTAAAAGCCCAAATTAATCGGCCGATTCCATCTGGTTTTGCAACAGAGGCGGGTTGGAATATTAAGTGGCCCAACTATTCACAAGGTGAATTGCCATATGTGGTTATTCCATGGGCGGTTATAGGTCAATATCCGACTAAGTACGCATTAGATGGCAGTTTTTATGATGGTGGCAAAATAGTTCCAGCTGCAGTTGGACTACAGATTGCCAAAATCCAACAGGCTAACTTCCAAAACGGTGATGAGTTTTTCGCAGCAACTGTCAGGCAACGCTTTTCAAGTAAAGATCCAACCTGGCTGATCTATACATCTGTCCCGTACCTACCTGTCACCGACAATGCTTATGGCTTTGCTCATATAACAAATGGGGTTTGGAAGATAATGGATTTTGGTACTGCGACTGTTGGATGTGGCCTAGTGCCACAAGCTGTACAAAGCGAATTTGGATTTACTTGCCCAAGTAACTAATTGGATCCTTGGCAAAACTATCGCGGCAGCCATCCATACAGAAGTAATACTTTTTTCCTTCGTATTCATACATAGCAGCGGCGTCAACTTTGCGCACCTGCATACCGCAGACCAAATCCTTGGCAAATTCCGAATCATCTCCACTAATAGAATTCTTTTTAGAAGTGCGCACTAAGTAGAAAACCACTGCCAGAATAAGCAGCGCCGCTAGATTTAAGATGGTGGTCGCATTTAATCCAATATGACTTGTGACTACCGAAAGTTTTCCTCGTGCTGGAGACAACTTAAAAAGATTAAAGATAAATTGGGTCACTAGCCCGCTTAGACTCATCACAAACCAAAAAGTTAAAGTCAGGCGAAGGGCGACCAGGTTTCCATAATATTTACGATAGATAAGTACAAGTGGGAGCGCCACTAAATCTGCAAATATGAAACTCACCGTGCCGCCAAAGCTAATCCCGTTATGCCAAAGCGCGGCGGCCATAGGGACGTTACCTACCGAGCAGACAAAACTTATGAAGGCTATAAGTGGTGCAATAACCACATTCTCAATTGAAGAAAATATGCCATGCCCAGTTAGAAAGAGACGTTGCCAAATTGATACGGGTACTAAGGCAGTAGCAAGGCCGGCAATTAAAAATCCAACGATGAGCTCGGTTCTCATCATCGTGAAATCACCGATTGTGTAACCAGCGGCATCGGCTAGCGATGCTCGGCCCACTTGGCTTTCACTTGAACTTTGAGACTCTTCAACCCTTATTGAATTTAGTAATTTCTTTGAGACTAAACGAGGAAGCAAGAACCACAGCAGCAAGATCATAAAGGCGCCACCAATAAATTCTGCCGCTGCAAATTGCCACCCAATTAAGATCCAGAGGACTAGACCAAGTTCGATAACCAAATTGGTACTTGCGAATGCGAAAATCATTGAGGTGGTGAAGTCGGCTCCCCTAAAAAATAGCGTTTTACCAAGCGCCGTTGCAGCATATGAACAAGATGAGCTGACCATGCCAAAGAATGATGCTTTTGCAACTGACTTAGCAGAATGGTCGCCAAGAGCATTGCGCATCTGATTTTTTGAAACAAATGCCTGAATTAAGCCAGAAAGAACAAAGCCAAAGACTAGCGCCCAAAAAGTGTCAAAGAACATCCACCAACTCATCTGCAAACCTGAGAGAAAATTATGCATTTGCTAATACCTCTGCACTTACTCGACCATCATGCCACTTCGAAACAAAAGCTATTCCTGCTTGGATCTGATTGGGATCTATTTCAAGGGTGCGAAGTATTTGCTCCAAATTTTCAGGATTTACCTCTGTTACTGGCGGGAGTGGTTGGTCCTTATAAAAAACTTCCTCGATATGAGTTAAAACCATTCGACCTGCTGCCATAGCTTCTAGGGCGAGTACTCCGGCAACACCTACAAATTGATCGATCACGACATCAGCTTTTGCAATGAGAGCTGGTACCTCATTATTAGAAACCGACTCGGTATATATTCTTTCGATTGTGCCCTCTTTATGTAATTTATCCAAGATCGGTTCAATAATGTTTGCTGATTTAATCCAAGAACTGCTTGGTAGATAAAGGATTCTTAATTTGCTGTTCGAAGTAGTTACTGGATGAGTGGCTGCGATTGAATTAAATTTTGCAAAATCTATTACTACAGGTAGCCACTTAGCGCCTGGGGCATCATGAAGTAGATCTGGCGTCGTAACAAAATATGGGATTCCAGCTTCTTTCAGGGCTGGAATGGCGGCTCGGTTTTGAGCCGACCGAGTGCGTAATTTTTCTAAATCAGCCCCACCATCTTTAAAAGGAGAATACTTATTGGTGGCGATATGAAAATCGACATCACGGATATCGCTGCCATGAAAAATGGCTCCCACTTTTTTCCCGTATTTCTTAAATTTAGCTAAGTCGGCGACGCCATCAAATGAGGTAAATCCATTATGAGATTTAAGTCCGACGATTGGATTTAAAGATTCAAGAAAGATGTCAGAGTACTTTGCGACTACTTCTACGCCGCGAGCCTCTCGTGCCTTATAACCAATCCAATTCTTGCGATCCAATTTAATGTCGGCATCAAATAGTTCTGGTCCGCCACTTAAAATTCGCATCGAATCACCAGGGATACCTAAGGACCTGGCTAGCGCTGCGATCCACCCGGTTGCCTGGCCAGCAGAATTTGTTGGACCAATCAAGAAGTTACGAGGAATGGATTTGGATTTTCTTGCAGAATTCCAAACTTTAAGCGTTGCTACTTTCTCATCGCGCCAATCCAGGAACTGCTTCTTTTTTTCATACTTCCATCCCATATCCAAAGTATGGCACCGTTGAACTATTACTCTCATCCCGAAGTGGGGGAAAAGAGCTAAATAATTTAGCGATTAAGGCTTGCGCAAGCTCTCATGGTCAACATCTTTAGTGCGTTCGTGAATTTTCCTAATTTGAAGTTCTAGGCTCTTCACTGCAATATCAAATGCGGCAAGGTCATTAAAGGCTGCACCTTCGGATCGCAAAAAAGGGCCGGCGCCGTGGGAGGTAAGAATCACTTCGTGTGAGCTCTTGCCATGATGTGGATTTTGTTCGTGGAGAACTTCAACTTTAATGCTCTCCAACTTAACGTTAAATCTAGATAGCGCCTTTAATTTCTCTTCTGTGATTCCACGAAAATCTTCGGCTAAGGTGACATTTCTGGCGTGAATCACAATCTCCATGGCTTTCCTTTCACAGGCTGCCGACTGCAGTTACTTGATCTTAATGTTTGGACTGATTAACTTTCAATAGATGGGTTAACCAGCCCAAATCTCATCTTTAGCTAGCTGCTTGCTGGTCTTACTTTCTTAGGTGCTTGATTGATTTCTTGATTGATTTCTTGATTGATTGATTGCTTTACTTCATTGCCTTTACGCGCATCTTGCGCACGCGCTTCTTTGCTGGGCTCTTCTTGGCGGCCACCTTCTTGGTTGTAGCCTTTTTTACTGCAGCCTTCTTAACGGCAGCCTTCTTAGCGGTTGCCTTCTTAGCCGTAGCGCGAACCTTTACAACTTTAACCGGGGTAGTGCTTGCAGCATTCACGCTATTTGATGTGGCATCTGAACCGGTTGTGGCTGTGCCTGCTGCAAATGCAGTTGTAGGCAAGAATGCAGTTGTAGGTAAAACCAGTGCAGAGCTAACTGCTGCTGCGATAATAACTTTCTTCATATTTATATTCCTTTTTCTTTTTGTTGTTTCACGAGGTCAGCATCTCTGCCTAGTGAAAGTGTTTTACTTTTCGGTAGAACGGGTGGAATATTGCCCGCAAGTGATACATACCCGCCTGACGCGATGGCAAAACTGTGAAATACACAGGCAATTAATGGCAGACTTGGCGCCATGACCAGTGCGCCTCAAACTAGCGGTTCCAATAACGCTGGTAAGTCGAGAGATAAGAACGCCTTCGCGCCGCAGATCCAAGTCTTTGAACCTCATCGCGCTTCTCTGCCGCCTCTTATCCCCTACCTTCGCGAATTCTGGCGCCGCCGGGTCTTTGCAAGTGAGCTTGCAAAATTTACAGATAAGGCGGAGTACTTAGACTCTAAATTAGGAAAAGTTTGGTTAGTTCTAAATCCACTACTCCTAGCAATGATCTATTACTTATTAGTTACCGTTCTTAAGGGTGGCAAGCACAACAATGGCATAACAACCTTGGCTCATATCCTGATCGGTTTATTTACCTTCTATTTTGCCCAAACTTGTATTACATCTGGCGCACAATCAATTACCAGTGGTGGTCGCCTTATTTTGAATCAAGCTTTTCCACGAGCACTGCTTCCATATTCAAGTTCCATCTCAGCTTTTCAACAATTCCTTCCAACTATCCCGGTTTATATCTTTGTAATAATTATTGGAAAGCTGATGTATCCGGCAACGCAAGTTCCAGGTATAACTTGGCACTTTATTTGGGTTCCATTTATCGTGGCGCTAGTTGGTATTACCGGATTTGGTTTGGCGCTGGCCTTTGCGACGATGAATGTTTACTTCCGTGATACCAATAAATTGCTGCAATATTTCATGCGTATCTGGCTTTACCTATCGCCAATTTTATGGCAACCGGAAATGCTCCATGGTTGGCATCGTGCGGTACTTTATTTAAACCCACTTGGTCCTACGCTCTCAGCAACAAGTCATATCTGGATCGATGGACTTGCCCCAAATCTTGCAGAGTGGATCGGCATGCTTTCATGGGCGCTACTTTCAATAGTTCTCGGTGGTTACTTCTTTATCTCAAGGGAGCGCGACTTTGCGGTCAGAATCTAAAGCGCCAATTGTTATGCCAGATGATCTGGCTATTCGAATTGAAGATCTTTCAATCAAATACAAGATCAATGTCGATACCAAGCGCACCTTAAAGAACGCAGTTATGCGGGCCAGCAAAGGCGAACGTGTGCGGATGCGTACAGTTGAAGCAGTAAAACATTTAACTCTCGATGTTCCTCACGGATCAGTTCTTGGAATTGTCGGCGCAAATGGCGCTGGTAAATCAACTTTGATGCGTTCGATCGCCGGAATTTTGCCCCCTACCGAGGGTCGCATAATTGTGAATGGAAAGATCTCAACGCTACTTGCACTAGGTGTTGGCTTTAACCCAGCCTTATCTGGTCGCGACAATATTATTTTAGGTGGCTTGGCTTCTGGCTTGAGCCGTGAAGAAATTGAATCAAAGACCGATCAAATTGCAGAGTTTGCCGATTTGCCGGATGGCTTTATTGATATGCCAGTTCGCACATATTCCAGCGGTATGTATGGCCGAGTGGCCTTTAGCGTTGCGGTAAATATGACGCCAGATATTTTGCTACTAGATGAAGCGCTCTCTGCTGGCGATGCCTCCTTTAAAGAGAAATCTTTCACAAGAATGCGCGAGCTCTGCGAAGAGGCCCGGACAATTGTCATTGTTTCGCATGCGCTTGCCACAATCAGCGAACTTTGCGACACCGCAATCTGGATGCACAAAGGAAATATGCTGGCGAAAGGTAAACCAGAAGAGATTGTTGATCAATATCTAAAGTTCTTAGATGTTGGTACCCTTCCTTCCAACTTTGAGGATATGTAAGTTGGAGCTTCTACGCGGTCATGTAACTATCTTGGCTTCAGCAGATAATGTTTCAGATGGTCGCCTCCATCGCCTAACCAACGCTCTACTTAAGAATCAACTCACGGTTGATATTTGGGCGCTAGGAAATTCAGGTGATGCCCCGCACGGCGCGACCTTTCATCGGGCTCCCGGCGGAAAAAGTAAATTTTCAAGAGTGCTACGAGATCTCACCCTTCCCACTAAAGCAACAGGTGAGATTGTTATGGTCATCTCCCCTGATCTAATCCCGCTTACATATTTAATAACTCGTTTGCGCCGGCAAAGGTTAATTGTTGATGTTTATGAAAACTATCCGCGCCTTCTTAAGGATCGTGCTTGGGCTAAGGGGCTAATTGGATTCATAGCAAAGGCGATAGCCAAAGCTGCAACCTTCTTTGCCGCACGCGCTGAATTAACAACCGTTGCCGATATCCAAGTTCCCCCGTTCAAGGCGCGCAATCGATTGGTAATAAAGAATTTGCCAGATAGTTCAATCATCACTCTTTCAGGTGAGTTAGATCAGAAACCGCGAGCGCTCTATGTGGGCGATGTCAGAAAGAGCCGTGGCCTTCACAAAATGCTCGCTGTTGCGGAAATTGCAACAGATTGGAACTTTGACATCGTTGGTAACGTTTCAAAGTTAGATTTAGAATTTTTGGAAAATTGGCAGAAAATTAGCCCAGCAAGTAATCGAGTGCATTTCCATGGGCGACTAACACCGATTGAATCGTGGAAATTTGCGAAGGGTGCTTGGGTGGGTTTAACACTTCTTGAACCAACTCCAGCTTTTATTGAAGCTGTGCCAAGTAAGTTATATGAATATGCAGCTTGTGGCCTTGCCACAATTTCGACTTCACTACCAAGATGCATTGAACTTATTGCGGCAAGTGGTGGTGGCGCGATTGCAGATTCCCCTGAAGAGATCGCCCGCCTTTTATCTAATTGGCAGGCTGAGCCAAGTGAATTATTGAAAATCCGAGCGAGCGCCTTGAATTGGGCGCAAAATGAATTAAATAGTGAGGCGCAATACGGGCAATTCGTTGCCGCGGTCAAAAGCCTCACACGCCCCGCAAGGTAGGCTACGGGGGTGTCGCTAGCACCCGTAAAAATTCTAGAGAGCGCAGATGTTGATCCCAGCGCAAAGATTGGCGGCGGATCCTCGATCTGGCATTTGGCGCAAGTTCGAGACCAAGTGGTGCTCGGTGAGAATTGCATCGTAGGTCGCGGCGCATATATCGGTAGCGGCGTAGTGGCTGGCAACAACTGCAAGATTCAAAATTATGCCTTGGTCTACGAACCAGCAGTTCTCGGAAATGGCGTCTTTATCGGTCCAGCTGCAGTCCTAACAAATGATGAATTTCCTCGCGCAATTAATCCTGATGGTTCACTTAAGAGTGGATCTGATTGGGATGCGGTTGGCGTAAGTATCGGTGATGGTGCGGCAATTGGCGCTCGCGCTGTCTGTATTGCTCCGGTAAAGATTGGCACTTGGGCCTTAGTTGCCGCGGGCGCTGTTGTGACTAAAGATGTGCCAGATTTCGCACTAGTTGCAGGAGTCCCGGCAAAAAGAATTCGTTGGGTCGGCAAGACCGGCAAACCACTTGTTGCAATCGGTGATAATCGATTTGAATGCCCAGTGACTGGTGAAAAATTTAAAGAAATTACTTCAGATAAGTTAGTCGAAGATAACTAGAGAGTGGGCGCAAAATGATTCCAGCCGCGAAACCGATAATTGGCGATGAAGAGCGCGCTGCCGTAGACCGCGTATTGAAATCTGGAATGTTGGCACAGGGGCCAGAAGTTGCTGCCTTCGAAGAAGAATTCTCAAAGCATGTTGGTGGTCGCCATTGTGTTGCCATGAACTCTGGTACATCGGCGCTTCATCTCGGATTTATTGCAGCCGGAATCGAACGGGGCGATGAAGTCATCGTTCCCTCATTCTCATTTGCTGCCACCGCAAACTCCGTAGTGCTTGCTGGGGGCGTACCTGTTTTTGCTGATATCGATCCAAAGACTTTCAACTTAGATCCCGATCATGCCGAATCTCTCATCACCAAAAAGACCAAAGCGATCATGCCGGTTCACCTTTATGGACATATCGCAGCAATGGACCGCTTTGCAGAGATCTCAAATAAGCATGGCGTAAAGATTATTGAAGATGCGGCGCAAGGACATTTAGCTTCATTGAATGGTCGCAACACTGGTGAATTTGGCGTTGTCGCATCGTTCTCCTTCTACCCAACAAAGAATATGACCGCTGGTGAAGGTGGCATGGTTGTCACGGAAGATGCGGGAATTGCTCGCATGCTTCGACTCCTTCGTAACCAAGGCCAAGAGATTCGCTATCAAAATGAAGTTATTGGATTTAACACTCGCATGACGGATATTCATGCTGCGATTGGTCGCGTACAACTCGCCAAGTTGCCAGGTTGGACAGCTACTCGTCAAGCAAATGCCGCCTACCTTGATGCCAATCTAAAGGGTGTAGTCACTCCGTTTGTGGCACCAAATTCAAAGCATTCATATCACCAATACACAATTCGAATCCCTGGTGGCGATGCGGCAAAGCGTGATGAGTTCATGAAGCGCATTGGCGAGAAGGGCGTTGGTTCAGGCGTCTATTACCCAACACCTATTCATAGATTGCCATCCTTCAAATTAGATTTAAGCCTTCCCGAAACTGAATTAGTAATTAAGGAATGTGTTTCGCTGCCCGTTCATCCTTCGCTAACTCAAAGTGAATTAGAAACAATCGTTTCTGTTGTAAACGAAGTGGCGGCATCCCTTTAATTAGGAAATAAATATGGCAAATACAACTTCTTCTAATTCTTCTAATTCCTCTCAAAAGAAACTACGCGCCGGACTCGTAGGACTAGGCATGATGGGACGCCACCACGCGCGTGTCCTTGGTTCGCTAGATGGTGTTGATTTAGTTGCGGTCTCCGATCCAATGGGTGATCCACACAATGTTGCCGGTGGCCGAGAAGTACTAAAGTCAGTTGATGATCTAATTAAAGTTGGGATCGATTATGCAATGGTTGCCGCCCCAACCGCATTTCATCAAGAGCTCGCGCTAAAACTTGCAGATGCAGGAATTCACGCACTAATAGAGAAGCCATTAGCCGTTGATACTCCTGCGGCAAAAGAGATTACCGCTGCTTTTGCCGCGAAAAACTTAGTTGGTGCGGTTGGGCATATCGAACGTTACAACCCAGCCCTTCAACAACTTCGAGCCCGGTTAGATGCTGGCGAACTTGGTGCGGTCTATCAAATCACCACTCGTCGCCAAGGCCCATTTCCTGCTCGTATCGCCGATGTGGGAGTGATTAAAGATTTAGCAACACATGACATCGATTCAACTGCTTGGGTGGCACGCTCTAAATACATAAGTGTTAGTGCCCGTACTGCTCACAAATCTGGACGTGAACATGAAGATATGGTTGCCGCAGTTTGCGATTTAGAAAATGGCATCATCTCAAATCACTTAGTTAATTGGCTGACTCCATTTAAAGAACGTCTAACTATTGTTACAGGTGAGCGCGGCGCCTTTGTTGCCGATACCTTGACCGCCGATTTAACTTTCTATGCAAATGCCTCTGTTGAAACACAATGGGACTCGGTTGCCGCATTTCGTGGTGTGAGTGAAGGCGACGTTGTTCGTTATGCCTTCGCCAAGCCAGAACCACTTCGCGTCGAACACGAAGCTTTCCGGGATGCAGTACTTGGTCTGCCCGGTGCAAATGAAAAAATTGTAACTATGGAGCAAGGACTGGCTACCGTTGCTGTTGCCAGTGCGATGCTAGAAAGTGCCAACCGTAAGGAAACCATAAAGCTATGAAGATTGCCCTTGTTGCCCTCGGAAAAATAGGTCTGCCCCTGGCAGTTCAATTCGCCATGAAAGGCCATCAGGTAATTGGTTGTGATGTTAATCAGAAGACCGTTGATCTGGTTAATGAAGGTACCGAACCATTTCCGGGCGAAACGCACCTTGGCGAATATTTGAAAGATGTGGTTGCAAAGGGTTTATTGACTGCTACTACCGATACAACCGCAGCAGTTTCGCAGGTCGATGCCGTTGTAGTAGTTGTGCCTTTATTTGTCGATAACGATGGCGTACCTGATTTTGGTTGGATGGATGATGCGACTCAGAAGATTGCCGCCGGCTTAAAGCCCGGAACTTTGGTCTCCTACGAAACAACTCTTCCGGTTGGGACTACCCGAAATCGTTTTGCACCAGCACTGGAGAAAGTTTCTGGATTAAAAGCGGGCGTAGATTTTGATTTAGTTTTCTCACCAGAACGCGTACTAACCGGTCGAGTCTTTGCCGACCTGCGTAAATATCCAAAGTTGGTCGGTGGAATAAATGAAAAATCCACAAAGGCTGGCATTGACTTTTATAACGCGGTCTTAGATTTCGATGATCGTCCGGATTTAACCCAGAAAAATGGCGTCTGGGATCTACTTACCTGTGAAGCAAGTGAAATGGCTAAATTGGCGGAAACAACCTATCGCGACGTAAATATTGCACTTGCAAATCAATTTGCTATCTTCGCTGAAGGTGCAAATATTGATATTGCAAAGGTGATCGCTGCTTCAAACTCACAGCCTTACAGCCACATCCATCAGCCAGGAATAGCAGTTGGCGGTCATTGCATCCCAATTTATCCGCGCTTTTATCTTTGGAATGATCCCAAGGCAACTGTGGTTCGCGCTGCCCGTGAAGCAAATGCGGGAATGCCAGAACATGCAGTCGGATTATTGGAAAGTGCAATTGGTTCACTTTCTGGAAAGAAGATTGCAGTACTCGGAATCTCATATCGCGGTGGCGTAAAGGAGTCAGCCTTTTCTGGCGTCTTCCCAACCGTTGATAATTTAAAGAAGGCCGGTGCTACCGTCTTTGTAAATGATCCGATGTATACCGAGGAAGAGATTTCAGCTCTGGGCTTTAGTTCATATCAAATCGGCGATGCTATCGATGGGGTAATTCTTCAAGCAGATCACAAAGAATACAAAGAACTTACCGCTTCTAACTTCCCTGGTTTGCAGGCTCTTGTAGATGGTCGCCGCTATTTAAATCCCTCTTCATTTAGCACAGTTAAATTCTTAGTGATTGGATCACCGGCGAATGGCTAATAAAAAAGCCGCAAGCAAAAAACCACGCGCAATTATGATTGTGCTAAACGCCGTAACAAATGATTCTCGAGTTTTAAAGGGCGCTTGGTACCTAGCCGATCATGGCTGGGAAGTAATGATTCTGGGCATCTCGCCTAATCAAGATATCGATCATCTAAGCGTTGGCCGCGCGCACGTGGTTCGAGTCCTTCGTAAAAAACTTTTCGCCCGTGGCGATCGCTATATAAATGTAATTAGAAAAGCCTGGCTTGCGACCTTGGCCGAAGTAATTCCTACTCCGAGAGAAGTCACCCTTAAACCTATGGAGGAAGCTCGCCGCGGTATGGTCCAGGCAGTAATTGATTTCCAGCCAGATTTAATTCATGCCCAAGATTTTTCGGCCATTCCAGTCGCGGTTGAGGCTCAGGAAAAAATTCGTGCTCAAACCGGTAAAAGTATTCCAATGATTTACGATGCCCATGAATTTCTACCAGGACAAGCAAATATCAAACGACCAATTAGGCGTTCGCTAGTTTCCATGGAACGCAAAGATATTTCTAAATTCAATCAAATCGTGACAGTAAGCGAAATGATCGCTGACATGTTGCAAGAAAACCATGGCCTCGCTAAGCGGCCAGTAGTTGTAACTAACGATCCAGTTTTAGGTGCGGCGCGGATTCATAAGAGTAATCTGCGAAAAGATATTGCCCTTGCCAAGAAGGTACCGCTTATGGTTTACAGCGGTGGCGTAGCTCCCCAACGTGGAATTATGGTCGCGGTAAAGTCACTTCCATTTCTCCCAGACCATCACCTTGCCATCATGGCACCTGGTTCAAATGCTCACTTAAAAGAGTTGGAAGCAATGGCGGTAAAACTTGGAGTTGCCGATCGGCTACATGTACTCGGCTTTGTTGATAACGCTGAAGTAACAAGTTATTTAAAGAGCGCTGATATCGGATTAATTATGAATACCCACCATGTAAATCACGAGCTCTCAACCCCAACAAAATTTAGTGAATACTCACATGCCCTAGTTCCCATGGTGGTCAGTGACGTTAAATTCCTATCGCAAGAGGTCAATCGACTTGGTATCGGTGAGGTATTCATCTCTGAAGACGTACCTACCTTTGTTGAAGCCGTTAAGAAAGTTAGCGCCAATCCAAGGAAATATAAGAAGAACTTCACAAAGTCATTCCTAAATGAACGTAGCTGGGAAGCTCAAGCCGCTAACTATGTTGACCTATATGAAGAATTGACCGGATTGCAGCCAAAGAAGCTTCGCTCTTCAGTATTTAAAATTGGTGAGGCCACAAAGAAGGCTAGAAATGAATCAATCTCTGCTTTTTATAAGCGCGTAATAAAGTAATTAATTTCCGAACTTAGCTAGCAAAACTTCTGCTACTTTCTCGGCGGCATGGCCATCACCATAAGGAAATATGGTTTCCTTGCTTGGTTTTGCACGTGCGACATCTTTAGCTAATGATTCGGGCGTAGCCAATACATTCCAACCATCGATTAAAGTTTCCGGCCATTCGGTCTCGGTGCGAATTGTGGTGCACGGAGTTGCGAGAATGTAGGCCTCTTTTTGTAAGCCGCCAGAGTCAGTTATTACTCCCCTGGCATTTGTTACTAGCGAAACCATCTGTGGGTATGAAACCGATTTAACCGAGTGAGTTGAACCGCTTGAAAGAGTGATGCCGAACTGATCAGCCTTTGATTGCAAGCGCGGGTGGGTTATTAAAATTACGGGAAGCGGCAGGCTCTGCATCGCGGCGATAATTGCCGTAATTCGATCCTGATCATCGGTATTTTCCGCCCGGTGAATCGTTGCCACGTAATATTGATCTGCGCTCAACTTTTCAGATGCGATCTCCGATGGAAGTTCTGGGGCGCTCTTTAATACTCGCTCTCGTGTGGCTAGACAGACATCAACCATCACATCGCCAACCATTATCGACTTTTCGCCAAGGCCCTCAGCGCTTAGGTGCTTCATCGCCTCGTTGGTTGGGGCAAGTAATAGATCTGCGGCGTGATCGGTCAGAATTCGATTGTGTTCCTCTGGCATAGCGCGATTAAAGGAACGCAGGCCAGCTTCTAGGTGAGCAATTTTGATTTTCAACTTAACTGCAGCAATTGCTCCTGCCAAAGTTGAATTGGTATCGCCATACAAAAGGACTAGATCTGGTTGATTCTCTTCAAATATTTTTTCCAGCGCGATCATCATGGCACCGGTCTGCTGTGCATGTGATCCACTACCCACGCCTAGATTGAAGTGAGGGGCCGAGATCTGGAGTTCATCAAAAAAACTTTGGCTCATCTCAGGGTCATAGTGTTGGCCCGTGTGTGCAATTTGGTGATCTATTCCAGCCTTTGCAAATGCATGATCGATTGGTGCCAATTTAACAAATTGTGGCCTAGCCCCTACGACTGAAATAACTTTCACATAGATACCCTACAAGATCACCTCCTTATAAGCGCTGATTGATTCAAAGCCCCATTTGAATATCGATAGGATCAACCAATGCTCTCCCGCCTGAAGTCGAAAATATTCCACCGAATCAAGGTTGCGGTGCGGGAAGAGATCACCAGCTATTTCCGCTACTTCCGAGCACACGAACGAAAAGTTGTTGCACTAGGTTTGTTGGCTATTTTGATAGTAACTGGCTCCTTTTTTGCAGGGCAGAAATCTGTTGACCATTCACAAGATATTTATCAATCATTCCCAAAGCTTCCGATTTATCCAGAACTAAAGCCGGCTGACCCCCTGACCTATGATTTAAGCCTGACTCAAAATAGCTTTCCCGATGGCGGGAAATTTATAGATTCAAAGTGTGCGCCTCTTTCAACAAATTGGGTGGCGCAAGAAAATTCAAAGCCTGGTGTTGGCATCACCATGGATGATCTGGCAAAAATGCATGTAACACTTCCTCTCGGGACTGCCTTTTGGCTAGATAAGACTTCTGCAAGCTGCGGTGACACAGTTGGAATTCACGCATCTTTAATTGATCGAAATAGTCACAAGGCAAGCGATGGAAAAAGAACTTTCCAAGTTATTCGAATTGGTTGGTATAACGGCGCAGGTGGCACCGAGGTATGGCGCTCAAATCCAGTCAATCTTCATTATGAAAAGATTTTAAAACCTAAAAATGCTTACCGAATGATTGAGACCAAATGGAAGACCAGCACCTCTTTCACGATTGGAAATGATTGGACTCCAGGGTTCTATATGGTCCTTTCGCGGGCCGAAGATGGAACCATTGAAAGCGCTGCCCCACTTATATTGCGCAGCCAAGTTGGAAGTTCCAAACTTGCTCTAATCAACTCCACTCTTACCTGGCAGGCCTATAACAACTTTGGTGGCAGATCTCTCTATCGTGGTCCGGGTGATAGTTCAAGCCAACAATCAAATGAACGAAGTCGAGTAGTCTCTTTTGATCGACCACTTATTGGCAGTGGAATTCAATTAGTTCAGCGTGATGCAATTCCATTAGTGCAATTTGCCGAGAGTAAAGGCATCAATCTAGATCAATTTGCAGATACCGATATTCAGGATTCTCCTAAATTGACTTCGAATTATCATGGACTTGTCTTTAGCGGTCATCCCGAATACTTCACGCAAGAGATGTTCCAATCATTTCTTGCCGCAAGAAATAACGGCATCAACCTGGCATTCTTCAGTGGAAACACTGCCTATTGGCGCGCCAGGCTCTCGCCTTCTTCCATCGGAGAAAATCGCCACGTAACAGTCTTTAGATATTCGACCGAAGATCCGATCCGCGATAATTCACAGAGCACCGTTCGTTTCCAAGGTCCTGTTGCCAATCAACCTGGTTCACTTCTAACTGGTGAGGAGACTTCAGGTATTGGAGTCGTCGGTGATCTCAACACTGTAAAAATGCCTAGTTGGCTACACCTGCCTTATTGGACCTCAATAAAGGGTTTTGGCTCGCTCTCAGAAATTGAAAGCACGATTCCTAATAATCCATCGGCGGCAAAGAATATAAATGTAATCCTTCAAGGAAAATTTAAGTATGCGCGCAATCCATCCACTGAGTCAATGGCATATAAGAATAATTCGGTTGCGCAGAGCGTTTGGTATAAGACCCCTTCTAATGCCGTGGTCTTTAACGCCGGGATAAATTTGTGGTCTTGCAATCTTGAAAAATCATGCCCGCTGGCATCGGTTGATACTCAGTCAAAAGATAATCTGCAGAACATTACTGCTCAGATACTTACACTTTGGCAGCAATCTGATCTCGGCGCAGAAATAAAATAACTTTTACTAATTGTTAGAGCGGAATAAGTAAAACTAAGCCGGTTATTGCTATTGCTAGAACAATTGCCTGACTTAAAATCCCCATCGCGGTGGCGCGATCTCTTGCCCGATCTTCTTTGTCGGCAACCTTTGAAAGTTGACCGAGTTTTCCAAAATTGAAGGTACCCATGAGTCCAAAGGCTAGACAAAACTTCTTGCGAGATTGAATCCAGCCAACAGAGAAGACCATCGCTGGGATAAATATTCCGACTCTTGAAGCTCTTGGTGCATGAGTTTTAATTATTGTGACGGCACTAATGATTGTTAGTACCGCGCCTAGAAGTGCCACGATTTGCCTTCTACGAATTTCGCCCGGGCCAATATTGCAAACTCCTGGTTGATAATTACTCATTTATTTTCCCCTAATCGCAAAAACGGTGAGAAATAAATTAAATTGCATCGGCTTCTTCGTCGGCGAAGATCTCATGATCATCGTCGCCAGAGCGAGAAACCCAGTTAATAACCGATTTAAGAACGCCAAGTAGAACCGCAAAGAATGCAAATACGGCTAGAACTCGGCGAATGGCTTTAAGCATGGGATAAATGTACCTGAAGCTCCCTGAGAAATTCTTGATAGAAAATGGGTGATTTGGGAAATAGTTGATTTGGGAAATAGTTGATGTGAAAATCAGGAAATCGAGTGGGAGATTTACTCGGAAGTGGTGCGTAACGCCTGATCTATATCGGCCCAGAGATCTTCAATATCTTCTATCCCAACTGCGATCCGCACTAAGTTGGTGGGGATGGTTGCGCTTTCACTAGACCAGCGATGCCTACGCTCCCATAGAGTCTCAACGCCGCCAAGTGAAGTTGCAAAAGTGACTAACTTAGATGATTGGCAGGCAAGGTCTGCCGCCTTGACCCCTCCCTTAACATCTATCGAAAGTATTGCGCCAAAGCCCTTCATGAAACTAGCAGCCCGCTTGTGGTGCGGATCTGAAGTCAATCCTGGGTACCTAACTCGATCTACATTTGGATGATCGGAGAGGCGCTTGGCTAACTCCATGGCGTTCTCTTGGGCTTTTGCCAACCGCAGACTCAAGGTGCGCATCCCGCGTAGTGCCAACCAACTCTCAAATGGACCTGGGATAGCGCCGCCAAACTTTCGAACATCTTGCAATTTCAAATAAAGCGCCTCATCCTTTGTCGAAACGCTACCCATCAAAACATCACTGTGTCCGGAGATGAATTTTGTAACCGAGTTCATTGAAAAATCAGCTCCAAAATTTAGCGGCTTTTGAATAAGCCCGGTTGCAAAGGTGTTATCCACGCCTACTAATAACCCTGCCTTCTTCGCTACGGCAATAACTGTTGGTAAATCCGCAACTTCCAGCGCCGGGTTGGTTGGCGATTCGATCCAAGCAAATGAAGCACCGGGAATAGCAGCTAGAAACTCATCGGTATTTGAAACATCGATATAGCGAACTCTTGCCCGCGATGAACTTTCGAGCTCTCGAAGAATGTTCATGGTACCGGTATATCCATTTTTGGAGGCAATAATCACGCTATCTAAAGGAAGCAACTTGAAGATTGCATTGATTGCTGACATGCCAGATGGAAAGAGCAGGGTTTGGCCAGCTTCTAGAAATTCAATTGCGCTTTCAAGCGCCGCCCAGCTTTGATTTCCAAATCTTCCATAACCAATTGTGCCTCCGGCTTGGTAAGTCGAGGTTAATTCAATTGGCGTATTAAGTGCGGCATCTGGAGTTCGCTCTGGACGTCCAGCTGCAACAACAATTGATTCCTCACTAAGTGATTTAATAAACTCGAAATCATTACCCATTTAAGATCTCCAAAACTGCTTTAGCTGCATTATGACCTGGAATTCCACTAACGCCACCGCCGCGAATTGCACCCGCGCCGCAGAGAAATAGATTTGAAATCTTGGTTTCAACGCCCCAACTTGGAAGTGTGTCATCTTCCCTAAATGGCATAGATAGATCTTTGTGGAAGATATTTCCACGTGGAAGCGCGATCTCTTTTTCGATATCTAATGGGCTCTTGACCTCAATACAGAGCGAGCCATCACTGTTCTTAGCTAAGCATTCTTCAATTGGATCTACCAAGTATTCATTTAATTGGGCAAGGAGTTTTTCCTTAACTTCCAGCTTTACCGCCTCAGCATTTTTATCAAAGAGCGATGCGGGTAAGTGAATTCCAAATAGCGTTAAGGTCTGCATTCCCTGGGCCACCAATTCTGGTGACAAAATTGAGGTATCAGAAAGAGTGTGGCAATACATTTCCGCCGGGATCCGATCCGGGACTTTGCCTGCCTTGGCCTGTTTGTAAGCTAATTGCAGATCTGAATAACTCTCATCTATGTGGAACGTTCCGGCAAAGGCCTGCTTTGAATCAATCCCGGATTTCAATCTGGGCAATTTCTCCAACAACATATTTATTTTAATCTGACTTCCATCAAGACTTTCTGGCGATGGTGTCCCAGCGATTCTTGCCAGTACTTGTGGTGCACAATTTGCAAGAACGAAATCAGATGCAAATTCCATATCGCCATGTTGCCCATTTGTAACTGATACTTTAAATCCATCGGCCGAAGAAGTGAGCTTTGTAACTTTTGAATCGGTCAAGATCGCTACCCCATTTGATGTGGCTAATGCGCGCAACTCATTAATCAACGCCCCCATGCCCCCAACTGGAACCTTCCACTCACCAGTGCCATTACCGATTAAGTGATAGAGAAAGCAGATGTTGGCATACATTTCATGCGCATCCGTGAATGTTCCGATCAATCCATCGGTCAGGACTACACCGCGGACTAAATCATTTGAAAACCTTGCCTCTAAGCTCTCGCCTAGTGGTTGTTCCATTATCTGATCCCAAATTGGGTGGTTTACCTTTGAACGCAACTCGCTGCGGGTAGGTAATTTTTCAAGAAGGGTTGGCGAAATAGCTTCGGCAAGCTTAGAAACATCTTCGTAGAACTGCTTCCAGTTTGCAAACTCTGCATCACTACCTGTGATGTCGCGGAAATGCTGAGCGCTCTCGCCACTTAAATCAGTATTAACCAAGAGGCCAAGATTTTTGCCACTTGAATTATCCGGGGTGAATGATGCTACCGATCGCGAGATGGTTTTAAAATTTAAGCCAAGATCCTTAACGATTTGTTCTGGGAGCAATGAAACCAAGTAGGAGTAGCGCGATAGCCTCGCATCGTATTCCGCAAAGACCCTTTGACTTACGCTAGCGCCACCGATCTCAGGATTAGCCTCAAGAATGGCAACACTTACGCCGGCCTTTGCCAAGTAACAGGCCGCTACCAAACCGTTATGGCCAGCCCCGATAATTACAACTTGGTACTTATTTTGACCCAATGACAATCCGATCTACGGCTTCTGAAATTATCTTCTTACTTGTTGCAAAATTTAATCTAACAAACTGGCCCGAATTCGGTCCAAAAGTTATTCCGGAGTTGAAAGCCACTTTGCCACGTTCCAGCAATGCCTTAGCTGGATCCTCTCCTAGATTAAGAGCCGAGAGATCAAGCCAGCCAAGGTAGGTGCAATTAGGAATTCGATAACCAATTTCTGGCAATTTACTCGCTAACTCTTGCGCTAAGAACTTTCGATTTCTATCGAGGGTTTGTAAGGTCGCATCTAACCAATCTTCACACTCAAAGGCCTTTGCTGCGGCGAGGGCGCCAAAAAGTGAAGCGCGATAATGAATCGCCATTGGCATCGACTTTGCTCGCTCTATTAGTTTTTCACCCTGCACAATGATCATTGCGCATTTAAGACCGGCTAAATTCCAGCTCTTGCTTGCGGCAGTGACACAGACACCAACTTCGCGAGCTGTTTCACTTACCGCCAGAAATGGAACGAACTTACTTTCGCTATAGACCAAGGGAGCATGGATCTCATCACTCATGACGGTTACATCATATTTTTTAGCGAGTTCTGCGAGCTGGGAAAGTTCTTCTTTGGTAAAAACTGTTCCAACTGGATTGTGAGGATTGCAGAGGAAATGTGCCTTGACCCCTGCCTGATACCCCTTCTCAATTGCTGCAAAATCTAAGGTGTAATGCAGACCATCTTTCTTTAACGGTGCATCATATGGTTCGGTCTTTAATTCATTAATCCAATTTAAAATGTTGTGATAAACCGGGGTGTTATACATGACCTTATCGCCAGGCTTTAGAAATGTTCGAGAGAACTCAACCATTCCGACGCCAACATCCGTTGCGATAAATAGCTGATCAGAATTTAGCGCCCAGCCCCACCTGCGAGAGGCGAAGGCGGCAAAATTGATCGCCAACTCTGGAACCGGTCCTAGATAACCGGTATCTGACTTTTTAATCATCTCGGAGAGAAGTTTGCGAATTGGTTTTGCGATCTCAAAATCCATCTCGGCAACCGGAAGAGGCAAGATTGAGGTATCAAATTCCCGCCATTTTGCACTCTTGCGACTCTGGAGCTTTGTTAAAGCGAGTCCATCAATTTTCATAGCGCTGAGTATTGCAGGTTGACTCTCCTATTTCTAGAAAATTACCGACTTCTTTGGCGCCGAAAGTGGCTTTAATACTTTCCGTGTGAAGCTATTTTGTAGCGTGGGTACTTTAATGCGTGGGTACTTTAATGCGTGGGTACTTTAATGCGTGGGTACTTTAATGCGTGGGTAATTTGTGAGTCTTAAATAAACTCAGCACTGTGGTACCCAAAAGAACTCCCACAATTACTCCAAGGCTTACCTGCAAGGATATTGAAGGTATGTGAATGCCGAAGACTTTATGCCAACCCTGAGCTTCCGCCGCTTCAAAGACCAGTTTGATTCCGATGAAACCGAGAATTATTGAAAGGCCTTCGGTTAGGTAAATTAACTTCTGCATTAAGCCACCAATTAAGAAATACAACTGGCGCAGACCCATCAGCGCAAAGATATTTGC
Organism: uncultured Actinomycetes bacterium; assembly: GCA_903836945.1. Taxonomy (GTDB): domain Bacteria; phylum Actinomycetota; class Actinomycetes; order Nanopelagicales; family Nanopelagicaceae; genus AAA044-D11. The sequence continues at coordinate 56,282 of CAILSO010000055.1, forward strand.
AGTCACAATAATGTATGGATTTCTAGTTAAACCAAAGATTGCCGGGATCGAGTCAAAGGCGAATAGGACATTGGTGGTTGCAATTGCAACTAGAGCCACAACAAATGTCGAGGCTCCTTTTTTGCGAATAAAAGTAATTAACCGGCCCTCATGCCACTCTTCTTCTTCACTCTCCCTAATTAATGAGATTGCGGTATAAATCAGGAAGGCGCCAAAGAAGAAAAATATCCAAGAAAATCGGTTAACTACCGCAGATCCAGCGGCAATGAAAATTCCACGTAAGAAGAGTGAAGAAACTATGCCAATTAAGAGAACTAGCTCTTCCTTCTCCTTTGCCACCTTTAATCTGGCCAAAATTAAAATAAATACAAATAAATTATCGAAAGATAATGAGTACTCCGTAATCCAACCGGCAAAGAATTCCTGGCGAGCTTGATGAGTGGACCACTGACCAAGTGAGAATCCAAAGGCAATTGCCATCGCAACATAAAAGAGCGTCCAAAGTATTGCCGATCGCAATGAGGTTGTTTTATTCCGATTTTTAAAGGCCAGAACAAAGTCGAATCCAAGAAAAAGTAAGAGTCCGGCGACCGTCAATTCCCAGACCGATGCGCTCATGGTTCATAAAATACAGTAGTTTTATCACCATGGCCTTCACGACGCATGATGAGATGAAGAAGATAGTACGCAAAATTGCTCGCACTGATCCCGCTTTCGCGCCAATAATTAAGGCTTCCGCTCTTTGCAATATCGGTCTTGATCCAAAACTTGCCGATGATCTAAATCCTGCTAACCCTGCCAATACAACCAAAGCAAAGAAGAAATACAGCAGAACTCATTACCAAACTCTGGTGAATTCAATATTGTCACAGCAATTGGCCATTAAAGCTGCGGATACCATCATCGAACGAGTTAAGGTTCTAAATGGCGGGAAAATTACGCCGCAAACCATGGTGGAGCTATCTGCTAAAGATTTGCGTGTTGCTGGAGTGTCTGGCGCAAAGGCTCGTGCTATCGCAGAGTTAACCGATGCTGTACTTTTGAAAGATATTGCTTTCCATAAATTTCCTCGCATGAGCAATGATGAGATCAGCACATCTTTAACCAATATCTGGGGCATCGGACGTTGGACCGTTGAGATGTTTTTAATCTTTCACTTAGGTCGGTTAGATGTTTGGCCGGTTGGGGATTTAGCAGTGCGCCGAGGTTGGGAGAAACTCCACAAGTTAAAGGAGCAGATCGAGCCCAAGAAATTGGATTTACTTGGGGAACAATTTGCTGGTTACCAAAGTGTTGTTGCTTGGTATTGCTGGCGCGCAACTGAGGGAGACAGCTCTACTTGGTAGCTAAATTAAGAGACCGGAAAAGCAACCCCCGTACTTGAGTGGCAATCATATCCATTTGGGTTTTTCTCCAAATATCTTTGGTGATAATCCTCAGCCGGCCAATAAACATGAGGTATGGCATCTTGGATCTCTGAACAAATTTCACCAAGCCCCTCGGCTGTAAGAGCGATCTGATATTTAGCCCTGGATGCGTTGGCTTTAGCCATTTGATCTTGCGAGGTGGTAAAGATTGCACTTCGGTATTGAGTACCGATGTCGCCACCTTGTTGATTTAGCGAAGTTGGATCATGCATCGTCCAAAATTCCGCAAGTAATCTCTCGTATGAAATTATTTTTGGGTCAAAAATTACTTCAACGGTTTCGGCGTGACCGGTAACGCCGGTACAAACTTGCTCGTAACTTGGCGATGGACGCGTTCCGCCCATATAACCGACACTCGTTGAAATTACTCCTGGCAAATTCCAGAATCGCCGTTCTGCGCCCCAGAAGCATCCGGTAGCAAAAAAGGCTCTCTCTTCTTCAGAAATTTGATTCATGGGCATATCTTTGCAGTAACGATAGGCTTACGCTCGCTAAAACTATCCCGCCCCCGTAGCTCAGGGGATAGAGCACTGCCCTCCGGAGGCAGGTGCGCAGGTTCGATTCCTGCCGGGGGCACTTTGATACGTATCATTCGATGCGCTCGGATTAACTCGCAGAAATTTCTAAATCGCGATAATTATCAGTAAATACCAATAAATTTTCGCAAATCACAAAAGTAAATCTCCTACACCCTTGTTATCAGAGCAATATCACGCGATAATTGCGCCTTCCAAAAGATAAAAATTTAAGGAGCATTCCCCATGGACTGGCGCCATCAATCTGCTTGCCGAGAAGAAGATCCAGAACTCTTCTTCCCTGTCGGCAACACCGGCCCAGCTTTGGCCCAAATTGAAGAAGCAAAAAAGGTTTGCGAACGCTGTCCGGTAAAAGAACCTTGCCTGGCTTGGGCTCTAGAGAGTGGTCAGGATGCTGGAGTTTGGGGCGGACTTTCCGAAGATGAACGACGGGCGCTAAAGCGTCGCGCAGCTCGTAACCGCGCACGCATGATGGAAAGCCAGAATCAGTTTTAATTAACTACGAAATTTAATCCGGCAACTGTTTCATTTCCACTACGCCTTATCTCAATACTGCCCTTTAATTCATTTTCGGTAAGAGTTTTAACTATCTGCAACCCCAGATTTGATGACTCCCCCAAGTTAAAGCCCGCCGGCAATCCGACGCCATTGTCTATAACTCGCACCTGGACTGTTGAATTTTCGCGCACGACTTCAACCCGCAACTCATCGCCACTTTGATCTAGACCGTGCTCTAAGGCGTTATGAATTAATTCGGTAATTACTAAAGCAAGTGGTGTGGCAATTTGAGAATCAAATATTCCAAAAGTTCCAACCTTGGAGACTTTTACTGGCCGAGAACTCAGCTCAATTGCATTTGGAACAATTCGCTCATAGACCTCATCAAAGGCCACGCTTTCGGCAGAACTTGCGGAAAGTGTTTCATGAACGATGGCGATTGAGGCTACACGCCTAACCGCTTCCGAGAGCGCCGCCTGAGCCGCAGGATCTTCAACACGTCTAGATTGCAGCCGAAGTAGCGCCGAGACGGTCTGTAAATTATTTTTAACTCGGTGGTGAATCTCGCGAATGGTCGCATCCTTGGTTAAAAGCGCGCGATCTCGCCTTCTAAGTTCGGTGACATTGTGAATTAAAACTATCGCCCCGATGTGGTCGCTACCGGCGATTAATGGCATCGCCAATAAATCAAATATGCCCGCGCTATTTTCAAATTCCTCGCGTCGCACACTCTTGCCACTCATGCGATTTAGCCAAGTTTCATCAGTTGGCTGCAATTGTTTTGGAATAACAGATTCAATTACTTCGCCCAATTTATGGTTCTCTAACTCACCGCTCCAACCTGCTCTGTTAAATGCCGATCTAGCATTTGGGCTGGCATATGAAATGGTTCCGGAGGCATCTAACCGAATTAACCCATCCCCAACGCGTGGGGCTGACTGCGAGCGATAAATATTATTTTGGATTGGGAAGGTACCTTCTGCAACCATTCGATAAATCTTGTGCGCGATCTCACGATAATTCAATTCAAGCTTTGATGGTGTGCGCATCGATTCCGCGCTTCGGTGGCGCGAGATAACGGCAATCACTCTTCCTTCATAGGAGACCGGGATGATCTCCTGCTTGATCAAAATATCGCCCACTAATTCTGGTTCGATATCACGATCAATCTCGCCCTTTGAAAGTGCCTGATCGATACGAGGATTTGCTCCCCAATTTAATTCATCGCCAATAACATCATTTGCAAAAACCGTGGCAGCAGTCGTGGGGCGAATATGTGCGAGGGCGATATGACCTTCTGGCCAACTCTGATAATCCTTACGTTTTGGTACCCACAAAATAAGATCTGCAAAAGATAAATCCGAAAGCAATTGCCATTCGGCAAGTAGGTCGGCAATCCGCGCCCGGTCAGAATCGCTCAACGCGGTTTGCGTTGCGATCCGTTCCTCGAGCGTTGCCATAAGTTCTCCGATTTGAGTCTGAGGCTAAATTACTTTAGCTCGGTAACGATCCTACCAATCTCCTTATTGAATGGGGAATTTCGTTTGCTCGGGGCACTAAAGATGCGATTTACCTTTGAGTCAATTGGTAAGACAAATTTTGCTTCACCACTAACCATCGAAAGAAAGCGCTTCTCCAATGCCCGATCCTCCCTTGTTGATCCCGATTGGTTTAAGAGATAGATAATCGGCAATTTTCTAATCAGGATTGGAAATTGGCTCATGAAGGCTTCAAGTCGAATAAGGCTTAGGCCAGTAGATTTGCAGATATAGATCAATGTTGTTGTTTGTTCTAGGATGGAATTTATAAGTCCGGCCTGCCATCTTCGATCTGTCACAACTTCTTCTAGTGGTGGCAGTGCTCCAATATCAAAGATATTTAGCTTGGTTGTTAAATTGTGGTCCCTTGCCAGGCTGTTTGGCTTGGCGCTTGGATCAACTCGATGAACACCTAAGTTCGAATTTCCAATCTCACTTCGCCCTACTAAATATTCAATAGATTGGGATCGAACATCGGCATCGATAATCGAAACACCGCCAAATGCCGCGGCATAGTTGGCAATATTTAATGCTAAAAGGCTTCGACCTGGCGCCCCGGTAGTGCCGGTAACCGCGATGTTCTTAACCTTTGCAACCTTCTTTGAGTATTGCGAATCCTCTCTAAAGTGGGAGGAGGATCTTGGGACCGAACCTTCTGTATCACTAAATGTCGGTGTTTGGCCTTGTGCTGATGCTTGGTCCTGAACAATCAATGGCAGTCGCAATTGTGAGCGGATGTGACTCATTAATAGGTGGGCATTACTTCCAATCCCATCGATATTTATAAGAGTTATCGCCGGCGATTCAAAATTTTGCAAAATATCTTTTACCAATCCAGGTAGATCGCTCTTGTAAATCAGAATCGTTCTGGTATTTGCGCCCCGCTCGGTTAAGAAATTACTTAGCCCCTCAAAGTCGAAGGCGCGAAAAACAATACTCCAACCTTGCGAGAAGAGCAGCTGCGATAAATAATCTTCAGCATCGGCATCAGCGATCGCGGTCACTACTTGAATTTGTGGGATTTCAGATTGCACTTCGCACCATCACAATCCGACCTGAGGCGATATTTGCTAGAAGATCTAAGGTTAATTTCGATGGAACTTTCAGAATCACTCCAATATCTCCGCCTAAGTCACGGGATTTAATATCGATGCTCTCTACGCTTAATTTCTCGCCAACCAAAGTAGTAGTAACTCCCTTCGAAGAAGCAATACCAGAGGCTGGCAGAACATATACATCAACGACTTGCCCCTTAGCTAGATCAGCTGGTAAATCGTTCTTGGCAATTTTTAGTGGAACTGAATTTAGATCAGCGCCTTGCGTATTGCGGCTTAGAGCTGCGGCCGGAATTATCTCCCCGGCTCCGACTTTTCTCACCACCGTGGTGCCGATTAATTTGGCATTGGTCGAAAGATAGAGCTTTGAATTTTGTGGAAGAAGCACTTTTGTCTTTACTAAATCTGTACTTGCAACTACATCACCTACTGCTAATTCTCCCTTGGTAGACCAAACTAGAACTGATCGATTTGCCGCGCTGGTTAAGAGTAGGGCCGATACAAGTGATAGAAGTAGAAGTCCTGCGCCAAATAGCGCCCTCGGATTTCGGCGGCGAATAAAGTTTGAGTCGATATATTCGGTTAAGTTCATGCCCGATTAATACTCGCTTCGGGCAGCTCTAACTTGGGTTAATCCACAGGATTGCCGTGCGTGACCGGCCGCAGCAAAAGCCATCCTTTCGGATGATTACAGGACCACCTGGGTTCTAGAGGATGCGATCATGGAATTAAAAATTAAAGAAGTTGCGATCAAATCTGCTGCCGCAAAATCACCATTCGATGACCGCCTATGGGAGCATCCAATGCTTGAGTTATATAAGGCGGAATTAATCGCCGAAGAGGTTCTCTTACCTAGAAAGCTCTACCTTGTACCAACGCCGGAATATTACGGTTCAAGCTTCAACGAACTAGTTGATAGCGAATTTGCACCACAGCCATCACCATTAGCAGAGCTCCCCGATTTGGAGAGCTGGGTAAATCGATTTGTCTTGACCACGGTTGAAATATGGAGTGGTCGAAGAAGTGCGATGCAACTTGCTCGGTACTGCCATCGCCAAGTTCATCATCAATTGGTAAATAAATCAGCAGCTATTACTGCTAGTCCAAAAATTAGGAAGCTTTATATAAGTCAACCAATTGAAGGTGTCTGCGAAACTACAGTTACCTTGCGAATCGAGGATCGGGTTAGATCGCTCATTCTCAGGTTCGAGGGTGTAGATAAGCGCTGGCTTTGTACTGAATTAGTATTGCTTTAACTTAATTAGTATTGTTTTAACTTAATTAGTATTGTTTTAACTTAATTAGTATTGTTTTAAAAGGCCTAGCTAGCCCCGTGGCAACGCTTGTACTTCTTGCCTGAACCACATGGGCATGGAGCATTGCGTGATGTTCCGCCTTCAGTATGGACTGAACCATCTTCATCCGCAGCGGTATATCGAAGTTCGGCGGCTGGTGCTACTGGAGGTGTTAGCCCCTTAGCTTCAACATCGCCTGTTCCTTCTTCAACATTTACTTCGACGTTAAAGAGGAAGCCGACAAGTTCTTCCTTGATCGCATCCATCATCGCGACGAATAAGTCATAACCCTCTTTTTGATATTCAACAAGTGGGTCGCGTTGGGCCATTGCGCGAAGGCCAATACCTTCTTGCAGGTAATCCATTTCATACAAGTGCTCGCGCCACTTACGATCTAATACTGAAAGTAATACCTTGCGTTCGAGTTCACGCATCACAGGTTCGCTGAGCGTTGCTTCCCTGTTTTCATAAGCCTTCTCAACATCGGCAAGTACCCGATCCAGCAATAAATCTGAATCGATTGCGCCGTAACTTCCGAGTTCGGCAACTAATCGTTCGGGTGTAAATGAGATCGGATAGAGCGCGGTCAGCGCGGTCCAAAGTGTTGCTAGATCCCAATCCTCGGCAAAGCCTTCGGCGGTAGCAGCCTCGACATAGGCACTAACGGTGTCGGCGATGAATGTTTGAACTTGCTCCTTGATATCTGCACCCTCAAGGACTTCGCGACGCTCGCGATAAACGACTTCGCGTTGGCGGTTCATGACATCGTCATACTTCAAAACATTCTTTCGCATCTCAAAGTTGAGTGATTCAACTTGGGTCTGTGCTGATCGAATCGCATTTGAAACCATCTTTGATTCGATTGGCACATCATCGGCAATTCCAGCTGCGCCGAGGAATCTCTCGACTAATCCAGAGTTAAAGCGACGCATTAGATCATCCTGCAAAGATAGGTAGAAACGTGATTCACCCGGATCGCCTTGGCGACCAGAACGTCCGCGAAGCTGATTATCAATACGACGCGACTCGTGGCGTTCGGTTCCAAGAACGTACAAACCACCAAGACCAATCACGACTTCATGTTCCTTAGCCACGGCCGCTTTTTGTTTAGCAATTTCTGCCGGCCATGCCGCTTCGTACTCTTCGGCATTTTCTACCGGGCTTAAGCCACGACGTTGTAATTCAAAATCTGCCATAAATTCTGGGTTGCCGCCGAGCATGATGTCGGTACCGCGACCGGCCATATTTGTTGCAACGGTTACGGCGCCAACCGTTCCGGCGCGAGCAATAATTGCAGCCTCACGTTCGTGTTGCTTTGCATTAAGTACTTCATGTGGAATGCCACGCTTTTTAAGAAGTGATGAAAGCTCTTCAGATTTTTCCACGCTAACGGTTCCCACAAGAACAGGTTGGCCTTTTTTGTGACGAGCGGCAATGTCATCGGCGGATGCTATGAATTTTGCTGCTTCAGTCTTGTAGATCAAATCTGGTTGATCTTGGCGTTGCATCGGACGGTTTGTCGGAATTGGGATTACGCCCAACTTGTAAATCTGCATCAATTCCGCAGCTTCCGTCATCGCGGTACCAGTCATACCGGAGAGCTTGGAATATAAGCGGAAGTAATTCTGCAAAGTGATGGTTGCCAAGGTCTGGTTCTCATCTTGAATCTCGACGCGCTCTTTTGCCTCAAGTGCCTGATGGAGGCCTTCGTTATATCTACGACCAGCCAACATACGGCCAGTGTGCTCATCAACGATTAGCAATTCGCCATTCATCACAACATAATCTTTATCGCGCTTGAACAACTCTTTGGCGCGCAAGGCGTTATTTAAGTAACCAATCATTGGGGTATTTACAGATTCATAAAGGTTATCAATGCCTAGAAGCTCTTCTACGCGAGTTACTCCCGCTTCAATTACACCTACGGTGCGCTTCTTCTCATCAACTTCGTAGTGAGTATCGCGATCTAGTTTTTGCACGATTGTTGCAAATTCTAAATACCACTTGGTCGCCTTATCGGCTGGGCCGCTGATGATTAAAGGTGTTCTGGCTTCATCAATAAGAATTGAATCCGCTTCGTCGATAATTGCAAAGTTATGTTCGCGTTGAACGCAATCTTCTAGAGTCCAGGCCATATTGTCGCGAAGGTAATCAAAACCAAATTCATTATTTGTTCCGTAGGTGATATCTGCTGCGTATGCCTCACGGCGCTCGGCAGGTGTCATGCTGGAGAGAATTACGCCAACTTTGAGACCTAGGAAGCGGTGAATACGACCCATCCACTCACTATCGCGCTCGGCAAGATAATCATTAACGGTTACGACGTGAACGCCCTTACCGGAGAGCGCATTTAAATATGCCGGCAGAGTTGAGACCAGAGTCTTACCTTCACCAGTACGCATTTCTGCAATATTTCCTTGATGCAGCGCCGCTCCGCCCATAATCTGAACGTCATAGTGACGTTGTCCTAAGGTGCGCTTTGCTGCTTCGCGAACTGTTGCGAAGGCTTCTGGGAGTAAGTCATCCAAAGTTTCGCCATTTGCTAAACGTTCCCGAAATTTTACGGTCTGGTTTCGAAGATCAAGATCGGAAAGGGCAGAGACTGAGCTTTCAAATTCATTGACTTGGATCGACAATTTTTCGAGTTGGCGGATTGCCCTGCCTTCACCGGCACGCAAAATCTTGTCTAAAACTGACACGCTTCCTCTTCTCGCCGGAACTTAACTGCTCGCAAAATACTGGATAAATCTGGGATCTTCCTGGTAGAACTTTAGCGATTGGCGCTCTAAATCGGGAATTGGCGCCAAATCTGTGCCAAATCTACCTCCCGGTCCCCTCTTTAAAAGAAGTCACGAGAGTCCAACCTGGAAGCTGCACAAATCGCCCCAGTTACTTCTATCCCATGATTCATTAGTGTGCGTTTGGCTGCTGCTAGCGTGGAACCGGTTGTGACTAAATCATCAATCAAGAAGTGATTGACCTTTCCCTCTATCAAAATTGGTTCGTACATTTGCTTTCTTAATTCGCCATCACCGAGTCTCGATGAATAAATTCTAGAATTGGCGATGACCTTCATGGAATCATGCATATTTCTTGATCTCGCAAATGCGCTCAACTTTGTCTGATCCCGGACACGGTGGGTGTGAACCAAAATATTTGAAACGCGAAACTTAATTCCTTCTCCCTCAACGGTGGCGCTTAATTTTCGTACTAGAGATTCTGCCAATAATTGGGTATGCAGATACCCGCGAGAGCGATTTGCGGTTGACCTTGAAGGAATTGGAACTAAAATAATTTCGCTGGTGGCCGTAGCCAAAAATTTAGTAACGAATACCGCCTTTTGCATAACCTGGGCTAACCAATTTCGTGCAATTAAATTATTATCTTCCTTCGCAGCAAGTATCACTCTTGATACTTGTGGAGTGTAAGGCAAGCTGGAAAGTATCTGTAGGCCATCCCGCTTTTGAGTTTTTACATCTAGCTGCAAAGCCCCTCTACATTTTTTGCAAAACTCAGGGCTGGTTGTAAAACCACTTTTTGATTCTCTCTCATCAGACTTTGAAATTAAGCCATGACAGCCTAGGCAACTTTGTGGGTAGATAAGCGAGCCAAGCGAATTTAGGAAGATTTTCACCAATTAATATTTGCGTAAAACAAAGGCAAAGCGATGAGGAGAGAGCTAACTGCCTCAAATTTGTGGAGAACGCTGCGCTGTGAAAAATATAATTTGCGCAGAGTAAGTGAAGAAATACCGGTTATTCCCGAATTAAAGTCCGCTAGCTCGCATGCTATTTGGAATTAATTCAATTGGGTGTGACTTAATTATGCCACCGGCATATTTTGGCAACGTCAAAACGAAATTAGCGCCCTGCCCAGGCACGCCCCACGCCTCCAGAGTTCCTTGATGCAACTTCGCATCCTCTAACGATATTGAAAGACCAAGACCGGTTCCGCCGCGAGTTCTGGCCCGTGATGGATCGGCCCGCCAAAAGCGATCAAACAACATTGCTCGCTCTTTTTGATTAAAGCCGATTCCGTGGTCCCGAACACCAACGGCAACTTCATTGTCGGTTTCAACAACACTAACTTCGATTGGCTTACCCTCGTGATGATCTAGTGCGTTTGTTAGAAGATTTCGCAAAATCCGATTGATACGCCTCTTATCGGCATCAACCCAGATTGGAACCTCAACTCCCGCGTCTGACTTCTTCACTTCAACGGTGATAATTCTTTCTAGGCTCGGATGAACATAGTCAACTGCCTCTTTTACTAATTCAACCAAATCAACCTTCGCTAACTCCATAACGGCGGCCTCGGCATCGAATCGACTTACTTCAAGCAGATCGGTTAGGAGACCTTCAAATCTTTCGATTTGAGATAGTAGAAGTTCGGCGCTTCTATAGAGCGCTGGTTCGAATTCTTTCTTTGCATCAAATAGAACCTGCGCCGCCATTCGCATAGTCGTAAGCGGTGTACGCAATTCATGCGAAACATCAGAGACGAATCGTTGTTGCAATCTTGATAAATTCTCAAGGCGCAAAATCTGCTGTTTTAGTGATGCTGCCATTTCATTGAAGGCATAACCCAATCTGGCAATTTCATCCTCGCCATTAACCTCCATGCGTTGTTCTAGATCGCCGGCCGTTAATTCTTCGGCAATTCGAGCCGCCTCGCGCACTGGTGCGATTAATTGACGAAGGACCAACCAAGCAATCAAACCAATTAAAAGTGTTAACGCAAGACCGGTTAGCCACAATGAGTTTCTAATAAGTGCAATGGTTTGACTCTGTTGATTAAGGCTAAAAAGGGTATAGATCTCATACTTACCAGCAGTAGATACATCCAGAAGCTGGCCAATTACTAGGCCTTTCTCGGAAGAGCCACCAATATAATTAATATTTGTTCGAATCCAATGCGGATTCTTCGACTTGCGAACTAATTTTCTAAAATCAGCTGGGATCGAACTTTCCATCAATTGATTGGAAGTTCCGCGATAACTTGGATTACTTCCACTGTTAGGGATGGGAAAAATTGCGGTCTCCCGGCCAGAGTAATCTGCCGATGATGAAGGACTAGAGAGAATGTCCGCCAAAATCACCTTTGAGGTGGGGGCATCTTGAAACTGCGAGAGAGCAATCTGAAAGGCGGTTGAGCTAGCTGATGAGGAGGCGTCGGCAAGAGATAGATTTAGTTTTTCCTTGAAAACGCCATTTGAGAGTTGGTTGTATAAAGCGCTACCGACCAATCCAATAACAACAATAGACAAGGTAACAATTAAAAAGGTAACTCGGACAACCAGCGATGATCTAAGTCGTTGCAACATTTACTCACTAGCTTTCATAAATTAGCTAGGGCTTCCTGGAACTCCCGCTTTGTATCCCACTCCCCGAACGGTAAGAATAATCTCCGGATTCTCGGGGTCGGCTTCAACTTTAGAACGCAAACGTTGAATGTGAACATTCACCAATCTGGTATCGGTAGCTGGGCGATAACCCCAAACCTCACTTAGAAGCGCCTCTCTTGTGAATACGCGACCAGGCTCTTTTGCTAAGGCAACCAATAAATCAAATTCCAGTCTGGTTAACGGAATTACCTCTTTACCGCGAACAATTGTGTGTGCAATCTGATCGATCTCAATATTTCCTATACGTAGACCTGACCCAAGGTCATTATTTGATCGGCGCAACCGGACTTTGATTCGAGCGACAAGTTCTGTGGGATTAAATGGCTTTACCATGTAATCATCGGCGCCTGCCTCTAGGCCGGCAACCACATCTTGAGTATCTCCCTTGGCCGTTAACATCACAATCGGGACCATGGATTTTTCACGAATTAACTTGCAAACTTCAACGCCATCAATACCTGGCAACATCACATCTAATAAAACTAAATCTGGATTTTGTGCGGTGAAGAGGTCCATGACCTCATCACCGCGACTTACCAAATCAACTTCATAACCTGCGCCGTTTAGAACTATGCCCAACATCTCGGCGAGATCTTGGTCGTCATCGACGACCATGATCGAAGTCATTAGCTACCGTGCTCCCATGAGTTGAGGTATAGCTCTTGTGCTGGGGTTAACTTATCGATTGTTGAACCCATGCTTTCAAGTTTCAAACGAGCAACCTCTTTATCAATTTCGGTTGGGACATCGTGTAGTCCAGCGCCAAGTGAGGCCGCAGCCTTCAATAGGTATTCAGCTGTTAGGGCTTGGTCAGAGAATGACATATCCATAACAGATGCTGGGTGGCCTTCAGCTGCACCAAGATTTACTAAACGTCCTTCTGCAAGTAGCAAGATACGACGACCATCAGCCATTACATATTCATCAGTCTGGTGGCGCATCTTGGCATTCTTGGTCTTGGCATTTTGTTCTAGCCAGGCGACATCAATTTCAATATCGAAGTGACCGGCGTTGGAAAGTATTGCGCCATCCTTCATTACCTTAAAGTGCTCATCGCGAAGTACATCGCGGTTACCTGTGACAGTTACGAAGATATCTCCGTATTTGGCAGCTTCCGTCATTGGCATGACACGGTATCCCTGCATAAGCGCATCAAGTGCCTTGGTTGGATCAATTTCAGTAACGATTACATCCGCGCCCATACCCTTTGCACGTTCGGCAACACCCTTACCGCAGTAACCAAATCCAGCGACTACTAATACCTTTCCGGCAACCAAAGTATTGGTTGAACGGAAGATGGCATCCATTGTTGATTGGCCGGTACCAAAACGGTTATCGAACATGTGCTTGGTATCGGTGTCATTAACAGCGATCATTGGAAACTTGAGAGCACCATCTTTAGTCATTTGGCTTAGGCGAATAACACCAGTTGTGGTCTCTTCGCAACCACCGATAATTCCATCGATTAATTCGGTACGAGTTGTGTGAAGGGTATTAACCAAGTCGCAACCATCATCAAAGACCAGTTGTGGCTTCACATCGAGTGAGGCGTTGATATGTGAGTAGTAGCCTTCTCGATCAACTGAGTTGCGAGCAAAGACGCTGATGCCATATTCGTGCACTAGTGCAGCTGCAGTGTCATCTTGAGTTGAAAGTGGGTTTGAGGCACAAAGAGCTAATTCAGCGCCGCCAGCTTTTAGGGCGCGCATTAAGTTAGCGGTCTCAGTTGTTACGTGCATGCACGCAGAAATTCTGATTCCCTTAAATGGTTGTTCTTTTTCAAAGCGAGCTTTGATTTGTGCCAATACCGGCATATTGCGTTCAGCCCATTCAATGCGCTTCTTGCCTTGTGCGGCTAGTGAAGCATCGGCAATATCGTGCTTAATTGCGGTTTCAACGGTCATAACAGACTCCTATTGCAAATCATCTGAGAGGCTTCTCGTAACTATATGTATGAGCCCGAAGGTTATCGCATTCAAGCAACAGGGGCCCAATACCAGCCAGTTAGCCGCGGATAGTTTGAAGAACCTGATCTCGCACTGCTTGCATCGTGGCCGGCGTATCGCCTTCAACATTAAGTCGTAGTAGAGGTTCAGTGTTTGAGGGGCGGACATTGAACCAGTAACGCTCGGAAGTAAATGTCAGTCCATCTAATTCATCGATCTCGTGATCGCCTTGGTATTTGGCGGTGAGTTCAGCAAGTTTCGCTGGAATATCTTTAACAACTGAATTGATCTCGCCACTTGAGCTATATCTATTAAATGGGGCCAATAACTTTGAAAGTGGCTCTTTGCTTGCTGCTAATTCAGAGAGCGCAAAGAGCGCCGCAAGCATTCCAGAATCTGCCCGCCAAAAATCTGCAAAATAAAAGTGACCAGAGTGTTCGCCACCAAAAATTGCACCAGTTTGCGCCATTAACTTCTTTATATATGAATGGCCCACGCGCGAACGAACGGCCTTGCCACCGTTCTCTTCGACAATTTCGCGAACCGCTTTGGATGAGATCAAGTTGTAGATAATTGTCGAACCAGGCTTTCGAGCAAGTTCGCGTTTAGCGATAAGACCGGTAAGGGCTGAAGGATTTACTAAATCACCATTCTCGTCGACCAAAAAGCAGCGATCTGCATCCCCATCAAAAGCCAGACCGATATCGGCTCGCTCTTTTTTAACTCGCTTCTGTAAATCAACTAGGTTCTTTGCTTCGATTGGATTAGCTTCGTGATTTGGGAAATTTCCATCCAATTCAAAATACATTGGTATCACTTCAACATTTAAGCGCTTCATTACCGCCGGCGCGGTGAAGCCAGCCATTCCATTTCCGGCATCAATGACTACCTTTAACTTTCGCTTATTTTCCTCTGGGAAAAGTGCGAGTAAGAAATCAACATAGTCAACTAGAAGTTCTTGTGAACTTTCCTTACCGATGGGGCGATTAGCAATTGGTATTCCTTCTACCAAGATCTGCTTGATGCGAAGCAGCCCAGACTCTTGACCAATCGGTTGCGCGGCGCTTTTGCACAATTTAATTCCATTGTAGGCGGCTGGGTTATGGCTAGCGGTGAACATAGCGCCCGGCATATTTAGTTTTCCGGAGGCAAAATACAACATGTCAGTCGATGCTAACCCGATACGGATGACATCCATGCCTTGTGAAGTTACGCCATCGGCAAATGCTGTGGCCAATAAAGGTGAACTTGGCCGCATATCCTCACCGATAACCACTGATGCCGGTTCGTGTTCCTCTTGGAGAAATTTTGCAAAGGCGGCGCCAAGAGCAAAAGTAAAATCTGGCGTAATCTCTTTATCAACTAGACCTCGGACGTCATAGGCCTTGATTATTGAATTTAAGAACTCAAGTTTAAGCAAAAGTTAGATCCTTTAGCTATTTGGAATTGCTCGTAGGTGGCCGCGGCGACCAATTTCTTGAGTGTCATTGATCCCAGGTAATGAATCCGTATTCTCACTTTGCAGATTGCGATTACCAATCTCTCGAACAGCATCTGCGATAGCCATCAAATCATCGCTACTTGGTCCAGAAACTTGCGAATCACTTTCTTGTTTGATGACGGTCCAACCAACCGGGGCGCTCATTCGAGCACTGTGTTGATCACACAAGTCATATGCATGTGGTTCGGCAAAAGTAGCAAGAGGTCCAAGTACCGCGGTTGAATCAGAATAGATATAAGTAAGAGTCTTTGTGGCAAGTTGTCGGCAACCGGCACGCGAGCAGAAGCGACCCATTCGGGATGCACCTGTATGCGGCTTGCTCATATCTTGAGGCTATCGCCTCCCGATCTAAAAGTTTGGGATTTACCCGCGGGAGATTACGCGCGCGTCTGTTGCTGGGAGGGCGGAGTTTTCAAGGCTCGCCCCGGATGTCATCGGAATTGAAGCGCGCGCAAAGCCATTACCAAAGATAATGGCGCCGTAACTCTTGCCATTTGATTTGAAGTTGATCCGCGCAATGCCATTTTTAGGAGTCCAGGTTGCAAAATCACTTGCAGTCAATGATTGTGAACCTGTACGGCCATTGATATCTAACCAGCTCATCTGAACTGAAATATTTGCTCCGACAAATTCAACACTTGGCGTTAGGCCGCCGAGATTAAAGCCAGCATTTATAAGTTGTGGTGCGCCAGTAGCCCAAGTGAAATCGCTCCCAGCCACTGTAAGTACAGCGGCAACTAGCGGTTGATCTGAATCGATCACTAATGAGTAATTCTTAGCATTCACAACTGGTTTAAAGGGAAGGTCAAAGACCTGGCCATGTTTTATATTCTTGCCATCAATTTCGATTGGCGCAAAACTGCCATCGGTTGAGTAAATATTTGCCTTAATCGAGGCATCGATCGCTCCTGGAATTAAGACTCTAAGACTCTGAGTCGGTGCCGATTTCCCGATGCCGACATTTGAAATTGCCGGAATGACCAAGTGAGTTGTTGGGCTAGAGACCGGTGATACAAAATCTACTCCAAGTTGGTGCAAGCCCTTGTGGCGATCATCAAATAAATAGGTAGAAGCTCGCCCAGATCTAGTAATAGCGTGAATCACTATTGAATCCTCACCTGGCGCAAGTGAATCAATTGGAACCTTCAACTGTGAATTCGGTTTAACAACTTGGGTTACAGCAGCAAGCGCTGCCTTTGAAGTAAATGGAAGTAAATCAACGGTAGCTGCGCTAAGTCCACTGTTAACGATGACTATAGAGCCACGACTTAGAACTGTTCCGGAACCACCAACAAACCATTGATCGCCGGTGCTGATGGTGCAAATTCCCGTAGCAAGTGCGCCAGAACTATTTTTAATTACCGCGAGGGAAGAATTTGCATTTCCATCGATCAAAAGTGGATTGGTCCCGAGCGCGTAATTTGCCACTTTGGCGGAGGATAACTTCGCACTCTTGGCTGGAATCTCTCGCACCAATGCTTTTGAGTTTGTCAGGGTTGCAACCGCGGTTGCATCTGAGAGATTTGAAGGACAGGCGGTAGCCGGATATTTTGCTACGGTCTTAATTTGCGCCGTAATTTGTGGTGTTGTCACAACAATTAATACTGCGCCAATTATTGTTGCGATACTTATTAGAGTCACGCGATCAATAGTTCGCTTGATCTGGGTTATAAGTCGGGTTCTCATTTAGCACCCTTATTAATTGCATCAATTCTTGCCTGCACAACTTCCTTGCGTCTTCGACCAGCAGGAAGCGCGAGAACTATCACCGTCAAAAGGGTAACTAATTCAAGAGATAAGAAGGCTCGACGTTTTGTGCCGTCATATGAGAGGTTGATATTTCCAACATCATTAACTGTAAATGTGGGAAGCCCAATCGGAGATTTCGATAATTTCTGCAGCTTTCCACCGACTATTAATCGCCAGCCGCCATCATATTTTTCGGCAAGCGTTATGGTGCCAGGTGACACGGTTGTATCTGTTACGCCAACGCTGCTGGACTTTAACGCCGTGACTACTCCATTTGAGTCGGTCAAAATTGCTCGTGGCGAACTGGCTAATACTTTCCAAATAATTCCAGCACTAGTCGCTGAGCTTCTAGTGAAGCCACCAATTCCATCAATAGTTCTAACCAAACCTTGATCAACTGGCTCCTTCATAAATACATACTGGATGCCGTAAGCGCCTAGAACCTTGCTTGAGTTAACTCCGATGCCACCAATCAAATCTTCAATCGCACCTTGAACTTGAGCTGGCGCCAATACCGAAACATCTGGCTCGCCAAGTTGTAAATCGTTGCCACGTGTAATGAAGTAGCCCATATGTTCACTCATGCGACCGAAGACCAAAGTCTTTGGTCGTGTTGGTGTTTCACTTAGAGATGAGATGAAGGCCGGCACAACATCTGGCTTGTTGCTTGCCACAAGTGAATTACCGCCGCTTGTGATAGCCCAACCCGTTGTAGTGATCACTGAAAAAATTGAGATAACTATTGCCAGCGCGGTAATTGCGTGGCCAAAACCAAGGCCGGAACTTCTTAAATTTGGAACAAGTTCTATCAGGATTCGAAGAACCGGAGTAAGGATTAATATTTGAATTATAAGAATTAGTGAACCAGTCCAAACACTTGCCAAACTACCGTGGCCGGAAATATGAAGTCTGGAGATCAATATGGCTAACGTGAAAACTCCGGCAGCTATGGCGCCTTCGGTTATATATCGTTGATGAAGGGCAACAACAATAAAGAACAAAATAAATGGTGAAATTATCCAAATTGGAACGCCAGATAAACCGCCAGGGTTGAAGGCAAAGATGCCACCAAGTGAGCCACCATTTAAAGGTAAGCCCGGATCTAGCAACAATTGAGTTGGGTGCAGCAGAAGAGTTAGTGACCAGGGTGCGGTTAATAAGCCAGGAATCAATAAAAATGCGAAGAAACGCTTTAAGCGATCAATCTGCGCATTCATTAAGAAATTGACTGGGCCA
Organism: uncultured Actinomycetes bacterium; assembly: GCA_903836945.1. GTDB lineage: Bacteria > Actinomycetota > Actinomycetes > Nanopelagicales > Nanopelagicaceae > AAA044-D11. The sequence continues at coordinate 74,467 of CAILSO010000055.1, forward strand.
AGTTCGCTGATCTCACTCCAACGCTTATAAATTTCAAAGCCTAGGAAGTAGAGTGAAATTGAGCTCCAGGTGATTAAGAAAAGTGGCGAGAAACAAGAAATAAATCCGGCAAAAAGTGCGATCGTATAAACCCGGCGCCAGGAGGCATTACCTAAGGCCGCTCTAAATGGATTGAGACTAAAGAAGGCTGGGGCAACGAGTGCCAAGACAATAGTTCCAAGTCTGCCTTGATTGATACTGCTCCAAATTACTGGTGACATCGCATAGAGCAACCCGCCTATAACTGAGTAACCAAGCTGGATTCCCGAACGCTTAAGGGCGCGATACATCGCAAAAAATGCCAGCGGTGGCGTAATTAAAAATAGAAGTGAAATGAAGACTGCTGGATTTCCTAGCGTCACCATCGAAGCTACTGCAGTAATTGCCACCCAAGGTGGAGTTGGTGCAGTTGAGCCCAATCCAACTAAATGCCAGGATTCGCCAAATCTACGAATCAATTCCATTGCACTGCTTGGCGTCACCGCAAGCGAACCACCGCTGATTAACCCGAGGCGATGTCTTGATGCAAAAAGGGATACTGAAAAGGTGAAGGCAAGCCCGGCTAATAAAGGGCGATTGCGCAGCGTTGCTAATTTGGATTTGCTAGATGGGGTTATTACATCTTGTTCATCAAAGTTTTCATCAATCACTCCGATATCTGAATATGAAAGCGGCGCATCTGATTCATCTTGCGATTGATCCTGCTTCAGGCGATTGGCTATGGCGGTGCTCGCTTTTTCCCACGCCAAACGAATCTGACTGCCTGGTGGCGGAATAAATTCGCGAATGATTCGAGAAGAGAGCAGGCGCTTGGCCTTTCGGGCTTTCCTTGCCCGCAGCAATAATCCTGGCTTAACCAATAAATAACCTACAGCTGCGATTTCATCGCCGGCATAACCGGGAAGTTTTGCAATCAAATAACCGAGCGAGCGAATTGCCGCCGCCCCCACCACTTGAATTGCAACCCACGGAATTAGCCACCATGAAACATTTGCCAGCAAAACATAGGCTGCATTTCGACGATCTAATAAGTGCGGGCGATGCAGGAATGCTTCCTCAACATCAACGCTGCGATTTTCATTTGCCGATGCTTCGGCGTGAAAAGCTAAAGCCTTAGGCGCCGTTAGAACCGAGAAGCCAGCAACACGAACGCGCCAGCCAAAGTCCACATCATCTCGAAAGAGCGCCAAGTTTGGATCAAGCCCACCGAGATCTTCATAAACCGAGCGACGAACTAGCATCGCGGCAGTGCTTACTGCTAAAACTTCAACTTGTTCTTCGTACTGACCTTGATCTTGTTCGCCAACTTCTAGGCCATTCCAGCGAGCGCCATTAACCGCGATAGTTATTCCTAGTTCAAGAAGTTGATTGCGATCATTCCAGCCGCGAAGCTTTGGTCCGACAAGTGCAACTTGTGGCTTATCTGCAAGACCTTCAATTAAGAACTTAAGGGCATTACGATCCGGGGCGATGTCATCGTGCAAGATCCAAAGTAATTCTTCAGAGTTGAATTCATCGTTATCGACTTCGCTGCTATTGCCAGCCTTGCCTTTGAGCGAATTAGAGATTGGCTTGGAATGTGAGAGCGCTAAATCAATTGCATCACCAAAACCAGATTCGCGATCACTCTTTACAACTGTTATTCCAGCGCTTGAAAGCATTTTTGCTGAAGCATCGGTGGAACCGTTATCGACAGCGACAATACGATCGGGTTGGCGGGTCTGTCTTGAGATTGCTGCAATCGCTTCTGGCAACCACGTCGCACCATCGTGCGTAACGATGATTGCGGTTACAAAGAAATTATCAGCCATTTAGTTTCGCTTGCTTACGCAATTTTGCGAAAAGTAGAAAGTTGGCGCTTAGGCAGAGCGACGCTTGAGGCGACGACGCTCGCGCTCAGATAATCCGCCCCAAATTCCAAAACGCTCATCGTGAGCTAGTGCGTATTCCAGACATTCGCCGCGAACATCGCATGAGAGGCAGACGCGCTTTGCTTCGCGAGTTGAGCCGCCTTTTTCAGGGAAGAATGCTTCTGGATCAGTCTGGGCACAGAGGGCCTTTTCCTGCCAGGAAAGTTCGACGCCTTCGCCGAGTACGCCTTGAATATCTACCGATAACGCTGGGGTTGATTGGCGTTGTTCGCTCATGCGGGTAACTCCTTAAGTTTGTGATGCAACTGCATTACTAGTGCCTTATTGGTGCCTTATTGGTGCCTTATTGGTGCCTTATTGGTGCCTTATTGGTGCCTTATTGGTGCCTTATTGGTGCCTTATTGGTGCCTTAGGAGAATTACACGCATGTAATCCCATTAAGTCAAGCCCAGGAACGGTGAAATTGAGCGTGAAAATAAGATTTTTTTGGGTATTTGTCGCCTTTTAAGCGCATTTAGCTTCATTTTTTGCCCGGATGCGTTGTATTAGGCAAGATGCGTTGTATTAGGCAAGATGCGTAGTTATTAGGTGAGATATGTTTTTAATAACCGAGATACGAGCCTTCGGCGATTACTCCGCCGGGCACTTCAAATCCCGCAGCCACAAAGGTATTACTCAATATGGCATCCGGCCCAATAATCGCGCCATCGTTGACCACACAGCCCGTGATCCGGGCGCCTTGGCCCACGATCGCATCTGCGCCAATAACGCTATTGCCGGTTACGTTAGCAGTGGCGTCGATCTTCGCGCCAGGTAGCGCCAGGAAGTCACTACTGTGACTTGGGGTGGCCGCCGATTTTGCAAGACCAGATAACAAATCCTGCGAGGCTTTAAGAAGCGCTGCTGGTGTTCCAATATCTAACCAATAAGAGCTATCAACAAAGCCAAAGACTCGTGCGCCTTGCTTTAGAAGCCCCGGAAATGTTTCGCGTTCCACACTTACTACTTGGCCAGTTGGAATTTGATTAATAACCTCTCGATTAAAAATATAGCAGCCAGCATTGATCGTGTTGGTGGGTGGATTTTCCATCTTTTCATTAAAGGCAGTTACTTGAAAATCCGCAGTAAGTTCAACCGCGCCAAAAGCACGCGCATCCGCTACCTTGGTTAAATAAAGTGTTACCTCGGCTCGATTTTTTTCATGAAATTCAAATTGGGCATTTAAATCATGGCCGCTTAAGACATCGCCATTAAAGATCGCAATCGGCCCCGCCTGGGTTAGGGATTTTGCGGCATTAGCAATTGCGCCACCGGTTCCGAGTGGTTCTTTCTCAACGGCATACTTGATGGATATTCCAAAGCGCTCGCCATCACCAAAGTAAGGTTCAAATAACTCGGCCTTAAAGGAGGTTGCTAAGACAATCTCCTTGATTCCGGCTTCGCGAGCTTTAATTATTTGATGCTCGGTGAAAGGAACTCCGGCAACTGGAAGCATCGGCTTTGGAGTCTGCAACGTTAAGGGTTGCAGCCGGGTGCCCATACCGCCAACTAGGAGGATCGCTCCTCTTGAACTAGAACTGGCGTTAGAACTACTCACTACTTTGCAAACTCCCCAAATTCCAGACCAATCTGGCCTTGAATATCGGTAAGAGTCTTCATTATCGAGAGGATCTCTGCATGAGGCAGCATCGGAGACTCTTTCTCACCGGCGCGGAAAGCTCTGGCAAATTCTTTCGCCTCTTCGCGAAGGCCATGACCGAAGTACTTCTTATCTGAACCATCAATAATTCGATCTTGATAATCGATAACTCGCCATGTTGTTGGGTTATAGAAAGTGCGATCAATTTCAATTCGAGCATTGCGGCCAACGATCACTGCGCGATTTGGCGTAGGCACCAGGTTAGTCATATTTAAAATTGCATGCGCGCCATTTTCATATTCCATAATGACCGAAGTCATTCCATCAACGCCGGTGAAGGCTTTGGTGCTTCGGGCGGTGATGTGCTTTGGTGCTCCGAGAACCATCGAGGCAAATGAGATCGGATAGATGCCTAGATCAAAGAGTGCGCCGCCACCGAATTCTGGAGCGAAAAGACGAAACTCTGGATCCATCTCAAACCATTGACCGTGATCGGCGCGAACTTGGTGGATCTCGCCCAAGATGCCCGATTTAATAATCTCGCGGATGCGGATCATGTGTGGCAAGTAGCGCGCCCACATGGCCTCCATCAGAAGCAAATTCTTCTCGTGTGCCTTATCAATCATGATCTTTGCTTCGTCATAGCTCATTGCAAATGGCTTTTCGCAGAGGACTGGCTTACCGGCCTCTAGCGCAAGCAAGGTATCGCGCATATGCATTGGGTGATGTGTTGCAACATAAACTGCGTCGATATCGGGATCGTTAACTAATTTTTCATAAGAGTCATGGCGATTTTTGATCGCAAATTTATCGGCGAAGGCATCGGCCTTATCTTGCGAGCGAGAGCCAACTGCAACTACCCGATGATCTTCCATGCGGATGACATCTCGAACAAATTGTTGTGCAATTCCGCCGGCGCCAAGGATTCCCCAACGTAGTGGTTTAACGGCCATCGAACTCTCCCTCAACTAGTTGCATCTGAATCTAACTAACTCTATCTACCTATTCTTCTCATCGCTACAGATTTTGCTACAGATTTTGCTACAGATTTTGCGTCAGATTTTGCGTCAGATTTTGCGTCAGATTTTGCGTCAGATTTTGCGTCAGAACTTCCGGGAAGCAAAACACTGGAACGGAGACCCGAGGCTTTATCTCGAGGGGTCCGGTCCCGTGTTTCTGCGGCGGAAGTTCAGAGCAAAATAGTTAAAGGCAAAGCTAATACGTTCACTTCTCGAGAAAGCAATAATGTCATGGAAAAGTGGCGATGCTGTGAAATAGAAAAGAGGGCCGGAAGATTCCAACCCTCTTTTTGATCTAAACGAGTTATTGAACTGTTCTAGATATTGGCCTGATCAAACTAGTTCTTGCCCGCCGCCTTATTTAGGCCACGTAGAACTTGGTATCCAATAACAGCAACGAGGGTTCCGTTAACAATTCCATTGAATGAATATTGTCCACGGGTCCATGACATATCTGAAATTCCGATAATCAGAGTTGTTGCTGCGATAAAGATATTTGTTGAGTCACCGAAGTTGACGTGGTTTTCGATCCAGATCTTGGCACCGAGAACACCGATCATTCCGTAAAGGACGACGCCAACGCCACCAAGTACACCTGCAGGAGTTGCACTTAGTACGGCACCGAACTTAGGTGATAGCGATAGAACGATTGCTCCGAGAGCAGCAATCCAATAAGCCGCGGTTGAGTAAATTCTGGTTGCAGCCATTACGCCAATGTTTTCTGCGTATGTGGTTGTTCCGGAACCGCCACCAATACCTGCAAGTGTGGTTGCCACACCGTCAGCTAGAAGCGCGTTACCCATTTGGCTATCAAGATCTTTGCCAGTCATTGCTGCTACAGCCTTAACGTGACCTACGTTTTCAGCGATGAGTACAAGTACTACTGGCAAGAAGAGAACAATTGCGCTCATCTTGAAAGTTGGCGTATTGAAAGTTGGCATTGCAACCCACTTAGCAGCTTTCACAGCATCGAACTTGATATCGCCATGGAAAGCGGCAAAGGCATAGCCCACAACAAGTCCGCCGAAGATGCTGATGCGATTTAGGAAGCCCTTAGTTAGCGCTCCGATAAGTGCTACAGCAGCCAAGGTGATGATCGCGGTTAGTGGGGCTTGTACGAAGTTGTTCTTCGCAGCGCCAGCAAGGTTTAAACCGATGATCATTACGATTGAACCGGTTACAACTGGAGGTAATAACCAGTTAACCCAACCGATACCTGCTTGCTTAACGATCAAACCAACGATTGCAAGGATTACACCAGTTGCAACGATGCCACCGAGTGCGGCAGCCATTCCACCTTTTGTTACAGCTGCAGCAATTGGGGCTAGGAATGCAAATGAAGAACCAAGGTAGCTTGGCAACTTATTTTGCGTGATGATCAAGAATAAAATTGTTCCTACACCTGAGAAGAAGAGGGTGGTTGATGGTGGGAACTTTGTGATGATTGGTACCAAGAATGTGGCGCCAAACATTGCACAGATATGTTGTAGACCTACTCCGATTGTGAGCGGCCAAGCAAGACGTTCATCTGTTGAAACGACTGCTCCTGGGGCTATTGACTTTCCATTTCCATGCAGTTTCCATGAAAGTAGCGACATTGCATTCCTTCCCTATTCCTTTTTTGGGTATTCCTTTTTTGGGTATTGCTTTATTGGGTATTGCTTATATTAGATATTGAGTTTTAAGCACCGCTTCTAAACGGGACCGGGGAAGGTTAAGAAAAAGGGTAGGGCTCTACCTGCGAGTATGTGGGGCGCGCCACACCCCACAAATGGGGGTATTTTGATGGAGTTACGCGTGATTTTTAATAAATTTAATGAATATCGGTAAATACTTTAAAAATATTCAAAAAATTAAAGCGAGAACTTTGGATATTTATCGGTAACCAAAGCCGCGCTATAGCCAATTACTCGGTTCCAGTAAGAGATGGTTCCAACGGTAATTTCTACCGCCCAAGCTGGGTAGGTGCCGTTGGCGCTAACTACGACCCAAGCAATTACGGTCACTACTGCGGTTGCCAATGTATATAGAACACCGACTATGTAAAGCGGAATTGCCAAGATCCATTTAATTATTGGCAGCGCCTTATGGAGTTTGGCTCCGCCATCAATATCTGGAACTAATACGACGACCTTTGGATTTGCCTCGATCGATGGAAAATCATCGGTCAATAGAAGTGCGTAGGCAGCGATGCGCGTATTTAATTCCATCATTGCGATATTGAAACTAAAGGCATAACTTGGATAGATGCCGCGAATCAAAAGGGAGAGAACAACCGGGAGCACGATAACGCCACCCATCTGCAACCCCCAATGCGCAACTTGGAAGAAGGTGCTGGCAAAGATCGCAACCGGCATAACCAATATCCAACGAAAGAAAGCAGTCTTTCGATTGCGGTTATTTAGCTGAACATCAATAATGGTCTCAACTTGCGTGCGGTTGCTATCGGTCATTCGTTGCTCCTCTTAATTACTCTTATTACTTGCACTTAATTTGGAGATTTACTTACCCTTATTATCGAGCTCTTTAATGAGTTTGAATTGGCCATCACCCAATTGCCCCTGTGAGGCATAAAGTTCTAACTTTTCGCGAGTATCTGCAATATCCAAATTGCGCATGGTTAATTGACCAATGCGATCTTCGGGACCAAATGCCGCATCTTCAGTGCGCTCCATTGAAAGTTTATCTGGGTGGTAGCTAAAGGCTGGGCCTGAGGTATTTACGATTGAAAAATCATCGCCGCGACGAAGGCGAATCGTTACTTCACCCGTAACCGCAGAAGCTACCCAGCGCATTAAGGATTCGCGAAGCATTAATGATTGTGGATCTAGCCAACGTCCCTCGTAAAGCAATCGACCAAGGCGCCGACCTTCAGCGTGATAGTTCGCGATCGTATCTTCGTTGTGAATTGCGCTAATTAGACGTTCGTAAGCAATAAATAGCAGGGCCATTCCTGGGGCTTCATATATTCCGCGACTCTTGGCTTCGATAATTCGATTCTCGATCTGATCGGACATGCCAAGACCATGGCGGCCGCCAATCTTGTTCGCTTCTTGCATTAATTCAACGGCTTCAAGCGCCTTGCCATTAATGGCTACAGGGCGACCCTTAACAAATTCTATTTTCACATCTTCGGTTTCAATCTTTACTGATTGATCCCAGAAGGCAACTCCCATAATTGGTTGAACTAATTCAACGGAGGTATCTAGGTGTTCAAGACGCTTTGCCTCGTGAGTTGCGCCCAAAATATTGGCATCGGTTGAGTAAGCCTTTTCAGTGCTATCGCGATACGGCAAGTTGTGGGCAACCAACCATTCTGACATCTCTTTGCGGCCACCAAGTTCGGTTACGAAATCGGTATCCAGCCAAGGCTTATAAATTCGCAAATTCGGATTAGCCAAAAGACCATAGCGATAGAAACGTTCGATGTCATTGCCCTTATAGGTTGAACCATCGCCCCAAATTGAAACATTATCTTCAAGCATTGCGCGCACGAGCAGGGTGCCGGTGACTGCGCGACCGAGAGGTGTTGTGTTGAAATAAAATTTTCCACCAGAACGAATATGAAATGCGCCGCACGCAATTGCCGCGAAACCTTCTTCGACCAATGCGGCTTTGCAATCGACTAATCGTGAACCTTCGGCGCCATATTGCTTTGCGCGATCTGGAACTGACGCGATATCTGGTTCGTCGTATTGGCCAAGGTCTGCGGTGTAAGTGAAAGGAACCGCGCCCTTTGATCGCATCCAGGCAACCGCCACGGAGGTATCAAGGCCGCCAGAAAATGCAATTCCGACTCTTTCGCCAACCGGCAGTTTTGCTAGGACTTTGGACATGAGCCAAGCCTACGGCATCAACGTAAGTCCTCGAAGCCGTCTTTATTTAAATAGGAGGCTTTACTCCGCCAGCGAACTTCTAAGTAGTTCTGACAGAGCGAATTTATGAAGTGAGGCGATCGGAAAATCCGCTATTTCATGGAGTTTTGTCAGCGCATCATTAGCTTCGAGAAATTTTGGTTGGTTTAAAAGGTTGATGAGTTCTGCGGTTGGGAAAGTCATCTGGTGATCGCTTGTGATTCTATTTTGGATATTCATTGCACGGAAAATGATTGCATCTCGAGCAATTTCCAATGCAGGTAAATCTTTCTCGTTGTGAAATTTGCCAAACAGATCTAGCCCTTTCATCAGCGCCTTGATCTCGGCGATGAGAAGATTCAATTGATCATCTCTTGCGGCATCCATATTCATAAGTAGGCAATTATCCATTACTTGGAGAATATTCACAATAAAGAGATGCATAGTGCTTGCTTTTAGCGTGATGGTTACTTTTTAGCGTGATGGTTACTTTTTAGCGTGATGGTTACTTTTTAGCGTGATGGTTACTTTTTAGCGTGATGCAAATATCCCCAGATTGGGAATATCCACAACTGATTTGCTAGCAACTAACTTTGTCGGTGCAATCTGCAATTATCTGGACATGATTCAAGTTGAGGCAACTTCCCTAACCGCAACTGAACGCCGCGTTCGCGAAATCTTAAATTCTGATCCAATTCCAGAGTATTTCGTGGAGATTCTAAAAATCGATTCGACAAAGCTAAGCAAGCAATCTCGATATGACCATATGCAAGCCATGGAAAAACTCCTTGCCTATTTCAATCACCATCGAAACAAATCAATAGCCGCGGCCGTTGGGTATAACGAGAATGGGCCCGAGGACTTCTTTGATGGCGTTGATCAGGCCGAGCGAGAGGATATGTCTGCTCTTTTAAATATCTCACCTATGACGGCACAGAGAAATATTGATATAGCCAGGACCCTTACCAATCACCTTCCAATAACTTGCCAATCACTAGCTTTGGGTGAAATTTCAGCAAACCATGCAAACGTCATTGCAACGCAGATCTCGCAAATCATCGAGCGCGGGGCAGATCCGATCATCATTGCAGAGTTGGAAAATACTGCGATTGCGCATGCTGAGACTCATACACCTGCTCAACTGAAACGAAAGATGATTAATGCGCTAGCAGCGCTAGATACGCGCGATTTTGAAGAAAAGGTTATTGAAGCCAGAAGTAGCCGATTTGTGCGATTAAAACCAGAGGACAATGGAATGTCCACAATTATTGCGCTCCTGCCCGCCGAAGAAGCCGAACTTGTTATGAATGTAATTAATGAATGCGCAAGAAGGAATCAAGACTCCTACTTGGCGCAATTACGATCTAAAGCCGGCGGCTCGATAGAGGTTGCAAATGAACTTAGAAAGAGTGCCGAACTTTCAATTGATCTCTTTCGCGCGGATGCCCTAAGTGAATTAGCTTCAACTTATTTGCAGAAGAATTTTGAAGGTAATTTCTTGGGCAAAAAGCCGGTCTCCCTCCAGTTGATTATGGATATGGCCACACTGGTCGGTTTGAAAGAGACTCCCGGCCAATTAGTTGGTTACGGTCCCATACCTGCAAAAATTGCACGGACTCTTGCCGGTGATGCTAAATGGCAGAAGTTCATCGTGGATCCATTGACTGGTGGATTGATCGATTACGGTCGGTCAGTTTATGAACCGCCTACAGCGCTCCGTGATTTTATTATCGCAAGAGATCGAACTTGTCGCTTTGTTGGGTGCGCTCAGCCCGCAAGAAGATGCGATATCGATCATGCAATTCCATGGGAAGAAGGTGGCAAAACTACACCAGAAAATATGGGGGCTCTTTGCCGCAGACATCACATAATGAAAACTCATGGAGGTTGGAAACTTAAGAGTTTTGCCGATGGTTCGTGTCAATGGGAATCACCATCGGGGGAAAAGTTCTTTGTTCCGGTGAAGCCGATGAATGAAGCTGCATAAATAATTAGTCGCACTTAACCGAGCCGCACACTTAACCGAGCCGCGCACTTAACCAACCACTTCTCTCTCGTGAATTGAAAAGTTAACTTTTCAATTCACTCGTTCGAAGTGGAGGTGCCGGGAATCGAACCCGGGTCCTCTAGTACTGACATAGGGCTTCTACGGGCGTAGTGTTCTATTCGTTTTCTCAGTCCTGACTCTCACAAACACATGTAGTCAACGAACTCAGTTACAGAATGTTTTCCTCAACTATGTCTATAACACCATAATCAAGTGAGCTCTCTAGCGACGCTAACATCCAAGTCGAGAGCGCTCTTGGGTTAACGGATTCACTTAAATCGCTTAGGCAGCGATAGCGAAATCAGCGGCAGTTGTACTGGCGCTTATAGTTTTGCCAGGGTTATTGGTTTACGAGATCATCCCGGCTTCCTCGGCCCGCTTCACCTATCCCAACATCTAAAGTCGAGACCGTTCACCCCCATGGTTTTATTCATGAAGCTGTGAAGCTTTCTATATTAAGTTTTTTCAAAGATCCTTACCGTCCAAGTGTAAGACTTCAAAGTGAATAACCCTAAATCGATGGGTAAATATTCCGCTGAAGCGAGAGGTACCAAACTCCGCACGATTGCGAAACTCGGTACGCGGCAAAATTCGGACAGGCAGCGAAACAAGTTAAAACCGTTAAATCAAGAGCGGTCTTTACCCGAGGTCCTGCGTGAGAGTTCGCGCGTAATTTCTCGGTTGGCCTGTTGTTCCATAAGGGTGGCCCGCTTGTCATGCGCCTTCTTGCCCTTTGCCAGAGCTAATTCAATCTTGGCCTTTCCATCTTTAAAGTAAAGCGAAAGTGGAACAAGAGTTAAGCCGCCTTGTTTTGTCACAGCAGCTAGTTTGTCGATCTCTTTGCGATGCAAAAGCAATTTGCGTTCGCGACGAGGTGGGTGGTTATTCCAAGTTCCTTCGGTGTACTCCGGAATATGAACACCACTTAACCAAAGCTCACCATTGTTAACCATGGCAAAGCCATCGACAAGTGATGCTCTTCCGGCACGGAGCGACTTAACTTCTGTCCCAGAAAGGACAATTCCACACTCGAAGACTTCCTCAATGGAGTAATCGTGGCGAGCTTTCTTATTCTGGGCTATCAACTTCTTTCCAAGTTCCTTAACCATCTCACCACCTCCATTTCTCTCTAGATTTCAAGTTTTCCCAAACGCCCACACTCGAGTAGGCCTAATCGATATCTAGGGTACAAGGGTACTTGGTTAATTAATAACAAATTATTTACAGCGAAAAAACACGGATTTCTTCACAATGAGCCTGTCTGGAATTGGTATTTCTTTCTAACTAAGTTTTGGCGGCTGTACCAAGATCACTATTTTGCAGAAGAGGAGGAGGCGCCCTTATCTAGCGCACTCAGACCCTGTAACACAAGAAGAGCCTTTTGAATTTCATTTGTTTCTGGAACGAGGAGATCTGGACTAATTCCAACTTGGTCGATCACTCGACCAGAAGGAGTTCGATATTTTCCCACGGTGATTTCCAGCTTCGATCCATCCGAAAGTGTTATGACTTCCTGAACGGTTCCTTTGCCATAACTCTGTTCTCCCATAATTACAGCCCGATTTCGATCTTGTAGCGCGCCGGCCAATGCTTCGGCAGCGCTAGCGGTGGATCGATTAATCAAAACAGTCATCGGTGCAATTTCAGGCGATGAATTATTTGATGCAAGAACCACATCAGACTCGCCTTTTGGTGAATACGAAACGATTGTTCCCTGGCTTAGAAATAGAGAACCTAGGCTTTGAGTCTGAGTAATTAAACCACCTGGGTTATCACGAAGATCTAACACAATTCCCTGAGAATGGTTGTACTTCTTGAGTGCTGTTTGAACATCAGAAGTCACATTAGAACTCATCGCGGAAATTTGAATATAAGTAACTTTCGGCGAAATTTGATTTGCCACAACATCACCATTTAAAACCGAGGCTCTTTTTATACTGACTTGATAGCTTTTTTGATTTCGCTGAAGTTGTAATGAAACCGAAGTTCCCGCATTCCCACGAAGAGCTGCCACAGCAGTTGCCACTGAGGCGCCATCCATTGAGACACCATTTATTTCATTGAGAGAATCCAAAACTTTTATTCCACCTAATGCTGCCGGTGAGTTAGGTTGAACGCTTGAAACTTCGATCACGCCCGATGAATTTTTTCGAAGCCAGATTCCGATACCGCTATATCGACCTTGAAGATTCTGAATGAATACCTTGGCAGTTGCCGGAGGAAAATAGTTTGCCCACTGATCCCCCGTTGCTTTCAACACCGCATCAATCGCAGCACGTTGTAAGACAGTCCTATTTGCACCACGCGCATCTTTTTGAAGAACTTTCGCAATCGCTTCATCAACTGGAGATTTATGGCGAGCTTGACCGACTTGATCCCCCACTGCAAATGTAACAATTAAAAGAAAGGTCACAGCCGCCGCACTAAAATTAAATTTAGATATGTTAAATCTCGCGGAAACGCTATTAAGCCAGTTGCGAGGGGAGAACATAGAAGTATCTTCCTGAAGATTTAACCATTTTGCAAAAATTCACACGCGAATCTTCAATTCACACGAAAAGCTGATATTCACACTCGAAACAGCTATTTACGCAGGAAGGTGTTCTTTGCGCACGAAGGTGTTCTTTGCGCACGAAGGTGTTCTTTGCGCAGGAAGGTACGCTTTACACGCGAAGGTGCTTGCGCAGAGTCAAGATCGACGATGCGGTGGAGACAACTAGACCTGTGATCAGTAACAGGAATGAGGCTACCCAGACATCAGACCACTTGAAGAATTGAGTAAAGCTCAATAGCGGTGCAATTCGCTGATCCACCAAGAATTTAAATGCAGAAAGCATTCCGGTAGAAACCACCCAACCCACTACCGCTGAGAAGATACCTTCTAACAAGAATGGCAATTGGATCGAGAATGATGAAGCTCCAACAAGCTTCATAACCCCAGTTTCGCGACGTCTATTGAAAGCAGCAATTCTCAACGTGTTTGAAATCAAAAGCGCAGCGGTTAAGACTGAAGCAAGTCCAATGCCAAGCGCCCCATCACGCAAAACTGCCAACAATTTAAAAAATTTCTCCAGAATTGTTCTTTGATCTTGAACTGAATCCACTCCTGGACGACCTGCAAATGCGCTTTGAACAACAGCGAACTTGGTTGGGTCCTTTAATTTAACTCGAAACGATTCTGGGAGTTGATCTTGTGAAACATTTTGCGCAATGGCCGAACCCTTAAAGCGTTCTTGGAAATGTTGAAATGCTTCTGCCTGAGACTCGTAATAAACCGCTTGAACAACAGGCAGCGCCCTTAAATCTGATTGAATCGAATCTCTCTGCGGTTGTGTAATTGGACCTGCTGAACAAGATGGTGATTCGGACAAGGATCCACAGAGAAAAACTGAAACTTCGATCTTGTCATACCAATAATCTTTCATCACTCTGACCTGTGAATTCGCAAGGAGGCCAATTCCAAGTAGCGTTAACGAGATTGCAACCGTAATCATCACGGCAAAGGTCATCGTTGCGTTTCGACGTAGTCCGATACGAACTTCTTGAAATAAAAATCCAGCTCTCATTTTTTATCCTTATCCTGCATATCCATAAACGCCGCGGACTTGGTCACGAATCACGTGGCCACCTTCTAATTCAATAACACGCTTTCGCATCGAATCCACAATCTTTGAATCGTGAGTTGCCATAACAACCGTAGTTCCTTCACGATTAATTCTGTCGAGAAGTTTCATAATTCCCACGCTTGTTGCCGGGTCTAAGTTTCCAGTCGGTTCATCTGCAATAAGAATTGCTGGACGACTTACATATGCGCGGGCAATCGCAACTCTCTGTTGTTCGCCACCAGACAATTCTGAAGGACGACGATCTGCTTTTTCCTCTAGGCCAACAAGTTCAAGAACTTCGGGCACCTCGCGATCGATTTCCTTTTGCGAATACCCAAGTACGTGCAGCGTAAAGGCAACATTCTCCGTAACCGTCTTATTTGGTAGAAGGCGAAAATCTTGAAATACAGTTCCAACTTGGCGACGAAGTTCTGGAACTTTATGCGCAGACAATGTATTCAAATCTTTCCCAGCAACAATTATGTTTCCTGTTGTCGGGCGTTCTTCGCGAAGGACTAGGCGAAGAAATGTGGATTTTCCAGAGCCAGATAATCCAACCAGGAAGACAAACTCCCCTTTGGTAATCTCAAGGTCAACTGATTCAAGGGCAGCGCGTTCTTGCTTAGGGTAAATCTTGGTTACATTTTCAAAACGAATCATGGCTACCTCCTTATGGCTGGAAGTTTATGTCGCGAAGCCGACAATAGAGAGGAAATACGCGCGTATATTCCTGAGAGATTTAGCCTATTTACGCATGATTTATTAAATTTTACGAACAATTAAGAAAATTTGGAGTTGCTTATTGGGAACTACTCTTTCGCCATTTAATTCCGGCTTCAATAAACCCATCGATATCACCATCGAGTACCGCCGCGGGATTTCCTACTTCAAAGTCAGTGCGCAGATCTTTTACCATTTGATACGGGGCTAAAACGTAAGAACGCATCTGATTTCCCCAAGACCCAGTGTTATCACCCTTAAGTGCATCAATACGTGCCCGCTCTTCTTGGCGGCGACGTTCCAGTAATTTAGATTGCAAAACAGCCATTGCTGTCGCCTTATTTTGAATTTGCGATCTTTCATTCTGGCATGAGACAACTATGCCCGTAGGGATGTGAGTTATTCGCACCGCAGAGTCGGTCGTATTAACGCCTTGGCCACCTGGACCTGATGAACGATAAACATCGACTCTTATTTCCTTTTCATCAATTTCAATATGATCACTCTGTTCTACCACTGGGACAACTTCAACCCCTGCAAAGGATGTGTGCCGGCGGGATTGGGAATCAAAAGGTGAGATTCGCACAAGACGATGTGTTCCCTGTTCGACTGACAGCGTTCCATAAGCATATGGTGCACTAATTCGAAAAGTAGTTGACTTGATTCCAGCTTCTTCGGCATAAGACGTTTCAAGGACATCAACCTTCAATGAATGTCTTTCACAATAGCGAAGATACATACGCATCAACATTTGAGCCCAGTCGGCGGCCTCTACCCCACCCGCCTCTGAGCGAATTGTCATCAAACAATCACGATCATCGTATTGACCGTTTAGAAGTGTTTGAACTTCAAGATCCTTAATTGCCTTGGTCACGTCATCCAATTCGGATGCAGCATCGGTTAGCGCGCCTTGATCCTTTTCCTCGTTTGCTAATTCAATTAATAGCGGAATGTCTTCTAGGCGCCTGCGAATTATTGTCGACCTGTTTAGCGTTGCTTGAACTCTAGATAACTTACTTGTAACTACTTGGGCCTTCTCTGGATCGTCCCAGAGATTAGGGACCGATGCTTCGGCTTCTAACTTCGCAAAATCTTCTCGGAGTTTAGGTAAATTCAAAACTTGTTCAATGGCCGACAAGGTCACGCGAAGTGCTTCCACTTCTTCGAGATATTCGCGTGCGGCCATGGCCTAAGGGTAATGGGATTCCTTGGTCGAAAAGGCACCGCTTACCTGGGCGCAGTCCGAACTTCACCGATCCATGCAGTTCCATGCAGTTCCATGCAGTTCCATGCAGTTCCATGCAGTTCCATGCAGTTCCATGCAGTTCCATGCAGTTCCATGCAGTTCCATGCAGTTCCATGCAGTTCCATGCAGTTCCATGCA
>CAILSO010000056.1 GCA_903836945.1 uncultured Actinomycetes bacterium
GATGCGGTTTCCATCGTGTCGAATTCGCCCACAATCACATCATTCTCCGGGAAATCGCCCCAACGCACAACGTAGAACATCAGAAATTCCACCTTCACTACTTGCATTTACTAACCCAACTGTGAACTCATATCACCGTTTGGTTCCAGGTTATGAAGCGCCAGTAAACCTTGTTTACTCAGCTCGAAACCGCTCTGCTTGTATCCGTATCCCAATCACCGGATCAAATCCAAAGGCAAAGCGCATTGAATTCCGTTGCCCAGATCCATCATCAAACCCATACCTAGCATTCGCCGCGATGCTTATGGCTGGACTAGATGGAATCCAAAATAAGATCGAACCACCAAAGCCAGTTGATAAGGATCTATATGAGTTGGAAGGCGCGGAAGCTGCTGCCATCCCACAAGTTCCAGGTTCACTTGGTGAAGTTCTAGATAACCTTGAGAAGGATCATGACTACCTAACAAAGGGTGGCGTATTCACCAAGGATCTAATCGAAACTTGGATCGATTACAAGCGTAAGAATGAAGTGGATTACGTACGTCTACGTCCGCATCCAGCTGAGTTCGAGCTTTACTACGACATCTAAAAATCCCTGTCACCGGATTAAGAAGGCCCTCGAGCAATCGGGGGCCTTTTAAATTAGTACTTTAAGTACTCGACCACAGCTACTGCATATTCTTTTGTAATCTTTTTAAGCGACGATTTAGTATTCCCGGAAAATCCATTTTCATATAGAACTACTTCCAAGAAAAGCCCATAATAAATCTGCAACACAACCTCGATTGATGCCTTCAAATTCTTCTTAGTTAGTTCATTCTTATGGCTTCGAATCAACTTGCTCAATCGGTCATGCATTACGGTTTTGACAATTTGAGCTTCTTTGCGCATCTTTGAGTTAAAGGAGTTATCTATTACAAAAAATAAAAAAGAGCGCCTATTTACACTTACGACTCTGAAGAATTCATAACTAAAGTCGGCTAGATCCTCAAGTAATGTTTCTTTTGGTACGTGGGATTCAAAGGCTGCTAGAACCTCGTTTTGAACTGTCTCTAGAAAGCGATGGTGCAGCGCAGAGATTAAACCCTCTCGATTTTTAAACCGGGCGTAAAAAGATCCCATAGAGGTCTTTGCCTCCGCTATAACATTCTCAACCGTTACTGAATCTGGGCCCTTATTGGCCAATAACGCTTCCGCGGCGTCAAGCATTCGTTTTGTCGAGGCTGAGCTTCGCGCCTGCTTCGGTGAATTCACTGGCATAGGGCGATTATGCCATTCCTCATGTGCTTGATTTATTAGAGAAAAATATCTAATATTTTAGCCCTAATCACACCCAGTTTTGAATACCTCTTTCCAATCTGAGGCTAGGAGCTTCGTCGAAGGGTCATGAATTAAGAAATGTCGATCCTTAATTTCGCGCCAGAACATGAAGATAAAAAGGCCCGATCATGGGTACTTGTCTTTGTGCTTCTTGCGGTTGGGATTGGCGCTTTCTATCTAAAGACAACCCTTGCGGCGAATGTCTCAATCAATAATGGCCTTTCAGTTGAATTTGGCCAAGGGGTTTCTGCAACTGCATCCTGTTCTGGCTCCTCGATTTTGACATTGACCCCAAACTCGACATTTACAAACACTGGCGGCTCAACCGGCTCTTTCTACTTCAAATCGCTAACCGTCTCTGGAATTCCAAGTTCATGTAATGGTCAGGATTTCAATATAAGTGCCTACGATTCAAATACTGGCTCAGCGCCCCTAGCTCTCTTTAATGGATCGAGCACCATTGCAGCAGTTTGGGATAACGGTGGATCGTTTCAAGGTGGCCATGGATTCATTGGCTCGACTGTTTCGACTTCTAATGGAACATTTACCGTAACCTTCAATACGCCAGTTGCTTTAGCGTCAACAGTTTCTAAACTCACTTTGCAAAGTTTGAACCATGCGGCTGGCGACTGTGTGACTGAAAATATTTGCGCAATTGGTGATACTGGCCCGGGTGGCGGGGTTGTTTTCTATTCCGGTGCCGCATTTTCTGAGACCGGCGCGACATGCGGGGCAAATTGCCATTATCTAGAAATGGCACCTACTGGTTGGGGCAACAATAAACCAAGCTCTCTCAACGGTTCCTGTGGCGGATCTTCTGGTACCGCGACTGCCGATCCTTACATCTGTCCTCTTTCTGGAACACTCATTAATACTTCAACCTCATTTGGATCGGGATTTGCAAATACTCAAACACTTTCCGCTTCTGCTGACAGTACATCAGGAATTTACCTTTGCACCCACTATGCCGGAACAGATAGCAGCGCCGGCCAATGGTTCCTTCCATCCGGAGATGAACTAGCGGCACTATGGAATTCATCTTTAAATACAAAGCTCGGCAATTTTTGGTATTGGAGCTCATCAGTATCCAGTACTTCTGGAATCGAGTACGGGTTCCCAAACTCAGGATCAACATTCCAAGGTTATTCAAACCCATATAGCGGCGGTTATGCGAACAATCCGCACGCCATTCGCGCGATCAGAGCGTTCTAAAAGCTTCTAAAAGCTTTGTCTTTTTGTTTTAGATCGCAGACCAGCCGTCATCAACGGGGTGGATTGCACCGTTGATATCAGAAGCTAGGTCAGAGGCAAGGAAGACAATTACGTTGCCAACTTCCTGCGCTTCGGCAAATTTTCCTAAATTACCCATGTAGGCGCCAACTGTTGCCGGGCCCTGCCACTCTGCTACCTGGTTTACTTGAATATTAGTTTTAGTCCCGCCGGGTGCAACTGCATTGACTCGGATTCCGCGCTTTCGATACATCACGGCGCTTGATTTAGTTAATCCTATTAACCCATGTTTCGAGGCCGTATAAGCAGCCCCAGCCGCACTACCCCGCAAGCCAGCTTCAGAGGTTGTATTCACAATTGCGCCTTTACCTTTTGCAAGCATCAGCGGAATTACTTCTCGCGATAATAGAAATGGCGCGGTTAGATTAATTCTAAGGACACGATCCCACTCTTCAAGAGTGACTTCATCATTTGCGCCCATGCTATCCATAATTCCGGCGTTATTAACCAGGACATCAACTCCCCCGTAAGCGCTTATAACTTTGGCAACCAAGTCTTTCACAACTGCGGGATCAGAAATGTCGCCAACCGCAGCCATTGCTTGTCCGCCACTGGATTGAATTTCGGTTACCACTGAATGAACGCGTTCGGCATTCAGGTCAGAAATAACAACCCTGGCTTTTTCTGCGGCAAAGATCAGAGCGGCAGCCCGGCCAATTCCAGAACCAGCGCCGGTAACAATTACGCTCTTGCCTACTAACCCTGTTTCCATACTGCTGATGTTAACGCTTTAGTGAGATATGTAGCAGATCCAAAAACTTCTTAAATAGCGGCGGGATTATGGCGCCGATCAAGATTCCCACAAAGATATCGGTTGGGTAATGAATGCCAGCAACGACTCTGAAAATTCCAGAGAGGACGGTCATGATCACAAGAATGGTTCCGATATTGCGATGGAATGAGAGCACACAAACCGCAAGTGCCATCGTGAAGACCATATGGTGGGATGGGAAACCGCCATCTGCGCCGTGCGGAAAGAGAAGTTTGATATCTGGATGCGCCGCAAATGGCCGGGCGCGATCAAAGAGCTTTGAAAGGATTTCTGAAAGAACGGTGGCAACTATGACTGGAAAGGCAACCCCAAGTAAACCTTCGGCGATGGTGATTCGGATGTTTAGCGCGCTTAAAAAGGGCTTGGTGGAGTGCTTGATCTGGGAGTAGAGGAAGGTCGCTAGGCCAAGGGCGATCGCCAGATATACAAAGTCGTTGGCGATGAACTTTACGAGCGATAGGTGGCTGGCGCCCCAGGTGTTCCAGGATTTAACGATCGATGTTTCCCAATTCATTGGCTAATCCTCTCAGGCGCAGCAGTGGATTCGCGCCTTATCAGGGGCTATCTGCGGGCTATTTTCAACTCGAATAATTACCCAATATAGGTAGGATTTACTTCTTGCAAATAGTTCGCATCTAGAGAATGGTCCCCGTGAACGAGGTAATTCGTCAGGTCCCCCGCATTCCTTTGAAGGATCGGCTCTCTCGCGATGAATGGCGCCGAATGTTTCTCATGTTCGGATTCATCCTCACTCTTCATATTGCAGGTGCGGTACTTATGTATCTTGCAACAACTGGTCACTACAAATTAGCCGACGGTTCACTTTTTGGTTGGGGTACTGCCGCTCTGGCCTACACCCTTGGAATGCGTCATGCATTTGATGCCGATCATATTTCGGCTATCGACAATACTACTAGAAAGTTAATGTCTGAAGGCAAGCGCCCTCTTGCGGTCGGGTTCTTCTTCTCACTTGGCCATTCATCTGTTGTGGCATCACTAACAATTCTTCTTAACTTTGGAATTAAAGCCCTAGGTTCACAATTGCAAAATAAGAACTCAGGACTTCACCACTACACCGGGCTGGTTGGTACATCTGTCTCAGGTGGGTTCTTAATGCTGATAGCAATTTTAAATCTCGTTGTTCTTATCTCAATCGTTCAAGTATTCATCGCTATGCGAAAGGGTACCTACAACGAGGAAGAACTTGAGAAGCATTTAAATTCGCGAGGTTTCTTAATGCGCTTCTTTGGCCCGATCGCGCGTCAGATTGATACCAGCTGGAAGATGTACCCACTTGGAATACTTTTTGGTCTTGGTTTTGATACTGCTACTGAAGTAGGACTACTCGTTTTAACCGGGTCTTCAGTGATCGCTGGACTTCCTTGGTGGGCCATTTTGTCGCTGCCATTCTTCTTTGCTGGCGGTATGTCATTGCTGGATACGATCGATGGTTCCTTTATGAACTTTGCATATGGCTGGGCATTTTCAAAGCCGGTTCGTAAGGTCTACTACAACATTATTATTACTGGTCTATCTGTTGGGGTTGCTCTCTTTGTTGGTGGCCTGGAACTTCTTCAAGTATTTGCAAATCAATTAAATCTAACCGGCGGCTTTTGGAACTATGCCCAAAGCTTTAATCTAAATTCTGCCGGCTTCATAATTGTGGCGGCATTTGTTGTTGTTTGGAGTATTGCAATTCTGATCTGGCGTTACGGTCGAATTGAAGAACGTTGGCACGATAAGGCCCACGCCGCGCAATTAGCGCGAGGTGAGAACACCGATCACGTTGCTGCTGGTATTGAATTAGGTGAGATTAAGCCCGGATTCATTATCGATTAGCTCGATTAGTTCGATTAACAGGGATTCCCTCATGCGTGAGAGAATCAGCCAGTGATTGCCACTCAAAGCGTTGAACTCCGAGCTGGCGCAAGACTCTTAGTTAAAGATGTCACCGTACGCATCAACCATGGTGATCGAATTGGATTCGTTGGGCGAAATGGTGCTGGAAAATCAACGTTAGCCAAATGCTTGGCTGGTGAGAATCTGCCGGCTGGTGGCCAAATCACAAGAACCGGAACCATTGGTTATCTCCCCCAGGATCCGCGAACTGGCGATCAAGAAGAGACAGTAATCAATCGAATCCTCTCAGCACGTGGCTTAGATCAGATCGTTGCCAGAATGCGCAAAGCCGAAGATGCAATGGCGACAGCCACTCCTGAAGAGTTAGAAAACGCGATGGAGCGCTACTCCAGAGTTGATAGTGAATTTAGTGCTGCTGGTGGTTACGGAGCGCAATCTGAGGCCGAGTCGATTGCAACAAATTTGGGATTACCAGAACGTCTATTTGATGAGCCAATCCAAGTTCTATCAGGTGGTCAACGCCGCCGTGTTGAATTGGCCAGGTTACTCTTTAGTGGTTCAGAAACACTTTTGCTCGACGAACCCACAAACCACTTGGATGCTGAATCCATTAACTGGCTTCGTGAATATCTAGCTAAGTACTCCGGCGGACTTGTAATAATCTCTCACGATGTTAATCTAATTGAGACCGTGGTTAATAAAGTTTTCTATATCGATGCCAACCGAAATGTCATCGATGTCTACAACATGGGCTGGAAGAAATACTTACAACAGCGCGAAGTAGACGAGCATCGCCGAAAGAAAGAACGTGCCATTGCCGAGAAGAAGGCCGAGATCTTGCAGAAGCAGGGCGAGAAGATGCGCGCCAAAGCTTCAAAGGCGACTGCGGCCCAAGGCATGCTTCGTCGAGCTGAGGCACTCGTTGCAAACCTTGAAGATGTGCGAAAGAGTGACAAGGTCGCAAAGCTTCGCTTCCCTACCCCAGCTCCTTGTGGCAAGACGCCGCTAATGGCAGAGGGTTTAAGTAAATCTTATGGATCTTTGGAAGTATTTACCGATGTTGATTTAGCCATCGATCGCTCTTCTCGTGTTGTCATCCTTGGGTTAAACGGAGCGGGTAAGACAACGCTTCTAAGTATTTTAGGTGGCACAAATACCTCAGATACCGGTGAGATCCTGCCCGGTCATGGTTTGAAAATTGGTTATTACACCCAGGAACATGAATCCCTAGATTTTGAAAGAACTATTTTAGAGAACATGCTCTCGGCTGGGGAAAATATTGGTGAACAACAAGCTCGCCAAGTCCTTGGATCATTCTTGTTTTCTGGCGATGATGTAAATAAATTTGTAAAAGTTTTGAGCGGTGGCGAGCGAACCCGTCTTGCCTTGGCCACCTTGGTTGTGGGATCTGCAAATCTTTTATTACTCGATGAACCTACAAATAACTTGGACCCAGCATCGCGCGAGGAAATCTTAGCCGCCCTGGGTGAATATCAAGGCGCCGTAGTGCTTGTAAGCCACGATGAGGGCGCAGTGCGCGCGTTAAAGCCTGATCGGGTTCTTCTATTGCCAGATGGCGATGAAGATTTGTGGGGCGAGCAGTA